>QCIG01000001.1 GCA_003216815.1 Prochlorococcus sp. AG-402-K14
ATTGAGCAATTCAAAATTCTCTCAAATGATTTGTTATGGGAGAACATTTTTATAAATGTAATTGGAAAGTTTAATTCAATTAATGTAAAACCTCGGATTTCTTTTCAGGTCTCTCCATAGACAAGCCATTAAATAGAAGAGAGCCGCAGTACCGATTAGAAAAAAAGTGGAAGTCATAAACTATTTCTGCATCATGTGAATGAAGAGACTCGTAAGTATTGGTTTAGCAAAGGTTGGAATGCACTTTTTAAATTTATCTTGGGTAATTTCAGAATTAGTTGCAGTCATATGAGACCTAAGCTTCCGAAAGTAAAACCAACACCACAGAAGAAAGCAAATTCAACTAGATCTCTGCAACCAGATGGTATCGCATTTAAAGCAAGGTTAATTCGTTGAGCCATTTGACCTTGTACTCGCAGGTGAAAGATGAAAGATATAACAAAGTTAAGAACAATTGCTCAAATACGTGCCAGTTTAAAGGTAGGGCTTTCAAGAATTAGTTGGGCTTATCAGTTAAAGATATTTTTTATTGCTTCTATTATCGAATAGTGGACTGAGCATTCCATTTAGTTATTCAGCATCTAATTATTATTTTCGCCAAAATATCTATATAAATTTTCAAAGAGTACTAACACACCACTCTATCATAAACATACAGAGAATCTAAATACTTTGTTTTTTCGTCCTGTACTTAATTAAAGAGTCTCTCATGTTTATATTTTTTAAGTTTAATCATTTAATATGGTCTAAGTTTTCATAAGCACCATCTAAGAATTATTCTGTCAAGGTATTTCTAAATGCTAGGAGAAAACTAGAAAAATCACTTAAATAAAATCTTTATAAATAAATTTCTTAATTAAAAGTTCAGATAAAAAAAATTAGTTATAAATAATATAGATAAACAAAATATTGATCTTAACTAAATCAGAACAATGATTAGAAACCTATTTTTCTTAAGTCTTGGAGGATTGAGTGCTCTTTGGTTCATATGGCCTCAGATTATTACTTCAGAAGGTTGGGAATGTGCCAATGATATTGTTGCTTCCTCTGATGAAGAATTAACAGATATTGAATCATTCATTGAGTCATTGCCAAATAAAATAAAATTAGGATTAGCCATTTCACCTAAAACATTATTAAAAAGAGAAAACCTAACAAGGTTAGAAAAGTTGAGAATTGTTGGCGACGCTTGCTTTAGGTAAATGTAAGTAAGTAAATAATATAAGATAAGTTTATAGAAACATAAAAATATCTACGATTTAACTAATAACGAAATGGCTTCCTTCAACTCGTTAGCATGATTGATTTCATCCTCTGCAATTTCACGTATCCTATGATCATTGGGATTGACGGCTAAATACTTTGCGTAAGAATCATAAGCATGCTCTTCAATTTTTATATTGATATCGTATGCATTTGAGGGAGATAGTAAGTAATAAAAGACCATAATCCAGTAATAGAACAGTACTAAATGCCTAGCAAGAAACCGATCAACCCAAAATCTATTGCCGCTTCGTGACTCCATCTCCTCTAAATGCTCCGTCTCATTGATTGCTTGGTAAAAATGAGCCTTCATGAGCTTGTTACTTAAAGGAGTCTTTAGACCAAGGGACTCTTGTAAATGCAAAACTGATAAGAATGCAAAATAAGGTGCTCTAGCAATTACCTCAAGAACCCAAAAACGTTGAATCGGTCTACCCTCGTATATCCAATCAAGAATACTTACACTAAAATTTAAAACAAATGAATTAAAGCCTTTCATAATTCATTAACTAACTATTTAAGTATAAATACTTAACAAAAGAACATGAGTTGTAACTTATTTATTTAACTATTGGCAACTGCTGGGGCTGATTAGGTAAGTAGACCAATGATTAAATCTATCTTGCTCGTACAGGTTGGTAAGCAGGAATCATCTTTCCTCCACCAAAATCGTCATCATCATCTGGAAGCGCTCTTGAAATTAGTTCTACGAGAACAAGAGCAGCCATAGGATAGAAGCACCATAAAACAGCTTTCCAGATGGGAAATGAGTCAACTAGCTGAAGCTCAGACATGTATCAGAAAATTGTTTGAATAAACCTAACTGATCTAAAAATATTTAGTGTTACGGTTAGCACGAAGTTAATGTTTATCTAATCAATCCTTGTGTAAAAAAAAATTAATTCAAGCTGTCTAAGTTTTCCACAGCTTCAGAGTCACTAAATGACTCCAAGATCTAAATAAAAAGCAATTCCAATAAAAAAGACCCTAGGTATGGTGTCCTACGGGCCTGGGTGATGGGGATCTTATTTTTAACTGTTTTTCAACCAAATTGCAACCCCTACCATATCTGGTGTTAGAAAGATTAAATAAACAGAAAAAAAGACCCATATCTGGAATTATTAGCTTGCGTAATATGTACACAACGAGTATTATTTTCGAATTACTGGGTGATGGGGATCTCTCAGTATCTTCTCCCTCAAATTTGAGGGTTTTTTTATGCCATGAATTTCTGCAGATAATTTCTAAGATGGATTAAGTCAAAATTAGTGAAAAACTGCTCTGATCCTTATTTTTTTTAATTGAAAAGATGGAACAAGTAACTGATGCAATTGGTAATCCCACAGCACTCTTAGTAGAGAGAATTTTTTGGTTTGGGTTAGGTGCATTTTTAGGACTGGCAATAATTACTTCTTTACTAAGAGGATTAAAAGAAGGAAGAAACAAAACGACACCAGTTTCACCTGATCAATTAGAAAATCTTGCAAAAAAAGCGATCCAACAAAACAGTGATAGCAATTGATATTGGTTATCAGATATTTTTATAGCCACAAACAAATTTCCTTATGGTCGTTGGGGCGAGAACCGTACAATCAGCTACCACTGATTAGATGATGAGCATATATGCTCAATAGATATTCACAAAAACAATGAAATTAGTTCCTTACATATTCATGGCTGTTGCAATCTTCTCAGAAGTTACAACAATTGCTACGACTCCTATTATCTAACTGAATCTCATCAATTGAGTATTCAGACCTAACGCGTTCGGGTGAACACAAACGTTAGATTGTTTATAACTAATTTTTATCCATGCTCAAAAATATATTTAGCGCTGCTAGTTTTATAGCTTTGTCTATTTTTATAACTTCAACAACTATTTTTTCTGGAATTAACCCTGTATTAGCTGCGCAAATGGGTTCTGATATGAACGAAGATAAGTCTATGGGTATTGTGATCGAAGAATCAAGTGATGGCTTAGATGGCACCAAAACTAGTGCTGCTCCAGACCTAGGAGATGATCAAGCATTTCCTTTTATTCCAGGTTTTGGTAAAAATTCCGGTAAAGACTGATCATTTTTTGTTTAAAAGGATTGATAATAAATTACTAATTTTTTCGAAGGCAAGAAAAAAACCACAGATATAAGAGCTAATTAGCTAAACCATTTCATGGAAAAATGGGAATCAAAAATAATTATTTTTATTATGTTTGCAGTGCTTGCAATTGGGTCAATCGCACCATTGATCAGGATGATCAGTGATCGTATTTCTTAAGATTGAATTTGATTGGACAAGTTGAGATCATTGAAGGAAATATTACTAACATTATTACCTTTACCATTTTTGCTAGTAAATTTTTTATTTAAAAACTGAAAGATGGCTTAAATGCTTGGATGGAACAAAAAAAATCTAGAGAATAATCTCTAGATTAATATGAAAATTGTTTTAATTTAGAGCTGTTTAAAATATGCCAGGAATAATTTGTCCAGTAATGACATAAGCGCCTAGTAAAGCAATCATTCCGATCATTGCCCAACGGCCATTCGTCTTTTCCGCTTCTTCAGGGTAGCTCGAATAGTTTTCAACTAATTGAGTTTGTACTTGAGTAGCAAACATGTTTTGTTTGCCATATTCAGTAATGATCTGGTTAGAAGGAGAACTATAAGCAGGGATTCCTGTTGGATCAACAGTTTGTCCTTCTGATTGATTATCAGTTGGATCTATTGATTGATCAGAAACTGGGTTACTAGAAGTCATTTAAAAACCTAAAAAATGCCTGGAATAATTTGACCTGTTGTTGCGTAAGCACCGAAAGCAGCAATAAAGCCGATCATTGCCATCCAACCATTAAACTTTTCTGCTTCTGGAGTCACGAGATTAAACTCAAATAATGCGCATGAATGTAAAGGAAAAGTAAAGGAATGTAAAGGGGGCACCCGTACACAGCAAAAGTTATCAGGGGTATTAGCCGAAGCAATATTTTTTATCCACGGTCTAAATAACAATTCCACTAACTTTGTTGAACTTAACTCAACTAGATGGATTTAATACCAGGTGTAGTTCTTTTCTTTGGAGCCATTGGAACTGTGGCTTTACTTGGTTGGGATACTTTCCAAAATCGTAAGCCAATTACTAAAGCTGAAATGAAGCAGTCTCGTGGAACTAGAGCAGCTAAGCCTAAACAAAAGAGAAGAGGGTTATTTAACAGAGGATAATTATGGGTGAAATTCAAACATACGCTTCAAACTCAGGAGATTTTAATTTCCTTTTCGTTCTAATCATTGTTGGGACTTATCTTCTTTATGAGGTT
This sequence comes from Prochlorococcus sp. AG-402-K14, assembly GCA_003216815.1. Lineage (GTDB taxonomy): Bacteria > Cyanobacteriota > Cyanobacteriia > PCC-6307 > Cyanobiaceae > Prochlorococcus_B. The sequence goes on from QCIG01000001.1 coordinate 4,574, forward strand.
GGAAAGGCAATAATGGACAACAACGATGATGATGACATGGATGGAGGAATGACGATGCGTGTAGCAGATGGAGCACAGGCCTGAATTGACTACCAAAATAATAGGTACTTATTGACAACAAAATTTTGTCGTCTCTAAACAGGTTTAAGGGTGAATTGAATATATAATTAGTCATGTATTTAATTAAAAATTTTGAGCGAAGAAAATATCAAAAGAAAAATAGATGCTTTATTAAAAGAACTTCAGGAGAAAACAGGTGTTTCGGATGAGGAGATGGACGAATTTAAAAAAATAATGGAACTAGCAGATTTATCACAAGACCAAGAATAATTTATGTATAAGTCGGGATGAATGAAGTTCTAACGAAATGCGAGTTTTGACCAAATAAGAAGTACCAACACGTTAAACAATGCATATCCAACAGCAAATTGAAGTTGGTAAAAATATCCAACAATCGAAGAGGATCCAAAAATGACCAAACTAGTAATAAAAATATCTTTTGAAAGATTCACCTAAAAAAATCAGGCACTATAAATATTCAGATTGAAAATAAAATCATGAAAGTCTTATTTGATTTTCAATCGAATAAGCATTGCTTGTGCAGGCCTCATCGCCTGTAACTTGAGAAACAGCAATAACCAGAAGACTTAGAGAACCAACCGCTAGAGAAATTGTTCTAATAGCACTTGCTTTCTTAGAGATTTTCTTGCTCATATCAAAAAAATTTGATGTAATAAGAATATGATTACTATCCAAGCATAAAGAGTATCCATTGATACCTACTAGAAATAATTACCTAAAAATTCTTAGAACAATTCTGAATAGAACTAAATCAATTGAAAACCAGATTTAAATTGATTGCTTTATTTACAAGCTTGCGATGGTTGTTGCGAACTTTCTTTTAACAGTTCAATCCAATCTTGCAAAGAATTTAATGAGTCAATATTCAATTGGTAATAAACCCATCTACCAGTTTGCCTATCGGTAATCAAACCTGCGTCTTTTAAAACTTTTAAATGAAAAGATATTTTCGATTGCGCCAATCCAATTTCATTAATCAAATCACAAACACATCGTTCTCCTCCTGAAAGAGACTCAATGATTAGCAATCGCAATGGATCAGATAAAGCTTTTAGCAATTTCCTGGCCATTGCATTTTCAAGAACTACTTCGCTCTTTGTCGCTGTGGCCATCACAGAAGAAAAAATATAATCACATGATAAAACAAACCGCAAAAAAGGCTTGCATCGACAAACGTCTATACATCAATATAAATTGATATGAGGAATATAATCCTTTATTGATTCACTCAATCAACTCAATTACACGTTATGCGAATCGGTATTAATGGTTTCGGTCGAATAGGACGACTTGTTCTGAGAGCGCTCTGGGGCAGAGAAAATATCGAGATTACACATATCAACGATCCATTGGGTGATGCAAAGGGAGCTGCACATTTACTTGAATTTGATTCAGTACATGGTCGTTGGAACAAAGCAATAAGCAACGATCAAAACAAGCTGAGTATTGAAGGCCAGTCAATATCCTTTTCGAAGGAAAGCGATTTCATAAAAGTCCCATGGAATGAGTCAGGGATAGAGCTAATTCTCGAATGCTCAGGAAAATTCAAAACCCCTCAAACATTAAATCCATATTTCGAAACTCTCGGGATGAAAAGAGTTGTCGTTGCATGTCCTGTTAAAGGTGAGATCCAGGGAGAGGATGCTCTAAATATCGTCTACGGTATTAACCATGATTTATATGAGCCCAATAAACATCGCTTAATAACAGCAGCATCCTGCACAACTAATTGCTTGGCTCCAGTGGTTAAGGTCGTTAATCAAACCTTTGGTATTAAGCATGGAAGCATCACTACACTCCATGACCTAACAAATACTCAGGTAATCGTTGATTCATTTAAGCCAGATTTAAGAAGAGCCAGAAGCGGATCACAAAGCTTAATTCCAACAACGACAGGATCAGCCAAAGCGATAGGGATGATATTCCCTGAATTACAAGGAAAATTAAATGGTCATGCAGTTCGAGTTCCTCTCCTCAATGGATCTTTAACTGATGCTGTATTTGAATTAGAGAAAGAGGTCACGCAAGAAGAAGTCAATCATGTGTTCAAAGAAGCCTCTGAAGGAGAGCTAAAAGGAATACTTGGTTACGAAGAAAAGCCACTTGTATCAATCGATTATGTCAATGACTCGAGAAGTTCAATCATTGATGCTCTCTCAACCATGGTGGTCAATAAAACTCAACTGAAAGTCTATATTTGGTATGACAATGAATGGGGTTATTGCTGTCGAATGGCAGATCTCGTTTGCCATGTCATAAATCTCGAAAAAGACTAAAAATAAAAACATGCGATTAACGGCATTGCAACAATATGGAATAGTAACGACCAACTATTGGGCATTCACACTGACAGATGGTGCTCTAAGAATGCTAGTGATTTTTCACTTTCATAGCCTTGGATATACAACATTAGAAATTGCATTCTTATTCCTTTTTTATGAGTTCTTTGGCGTCATCACTAATCTCTATGGAGGTTGGATAGGAGCAAGATATGGATTACGTCTAACACTTTGGGTAGGAACTCTTTTACAAATCGGCGCCTTATTGATGTTGATACCCGTTTCAAGTGGTTGGTCGAAACTTTTAAGTGTCATTTATGTCATGGTTGCTCAAGCGTTTAGTGGCATAGCAAAAGATCTCAATAAGATGAGTGCTAAAAGTGCCATCAAAACTGTCGTTCCAGACTCCTCTGAAGAAGATGGTGGAAATAATCAATTATTTAAATGGGTAGCCATCTTAACTGGTTCAAAAAATGCACTCAAAGGAGTTGGCTTCTTTCTTGGTGGACTTTTGCTTACAAGTTTTGGATTTAATAAAGCAGTTGAATTAATGGCTATCGGTTTAGGTCTGTCATTTCTAATGACATTAATTTTGCCTGGAGATATTGGAAAGATGAAAAACAAACCCATCTTTAAAGACTTATTCTCAAAATCTCAAGGGATCAACGTCCTCTCTTTTGCACGTTTTTTTCTATTTGGGGCAAGAGATGTATGGTTCGTCGTAGCACTTCCTGTTTTTCTTGAAACGTATCTAAATTGGAATTTTTCTGAGATTGGAGCGTTCCTAGGCTTATGGGTTATTGGTTATGGCTTTATCCAAGCTTTTGCGCCGTCTTTAAGAAATTTATGGGGAAATAAAACAAGCCCAGGAGTTTCTTCTGTTCAATTTTGGAGTGCTGTCTTAACTGCGATACCTGCGCTAATAGCAATAGCACTATGGCGACAAAGCAATCCAGAAATAGCAATTACAGCTGGATTGATATTATTTGGGTTCATTTTTGCAATGAACTCATCAATACATTCATATATGGTTCTTGCTTATACGGACAAGGAAAACGTGAGTCTAAACGTCGGCTTCTATTACATGGCAAATGCGGCAGGAAGACTGATTGGTACGCTCTTATCTGGTGTCCTATTTATGCTTGGGAGCAATGCCTCTATAGGAATGCAACTATGTTTATGGTGTTCAAGCCTATTTGTATTTATCTCATTGTTGACTAGTTTACGACTACCTCCGGTATCAAATACAAAAGCTATAAAAAATTCCTAAGACCTTCAATTAAAAAAATTAAATATCAAGGGAAAGAAGGACTACTGAACCTCTGATTCTCTGTCATATTCAAGTCCAACTTCATTCATCCAAGCTGCTTTCGTTTTACAGTTTTTTCCATGCTCGGCTAGATGTAATCCCTCAATCGAAATAAATAAAACTAGTAGTGAAACTGGAATCCACCAGATGGGTGATCCAACTATTTCCTTCCAATTATTCATTGATTCTTTTTTTTTCATATTAAAGAGCTTTTTTTAAGCTTAAGTTAAGAAGTTACTAGCAAGCAAAAAAGACAATAAAAAAGGAGGCTAATGCCTCCTTTATATGAGCATGAGGATTAATTTATTTACCAATACGCTTAACCGCAGCACGAGACTTAGCAAGAATATCACCTTTAAGAGGTACAAAACCAAGAGAGGGAGCCTTAGCCTGGGCTTTATCACTTAGCAAGTAGTTAAGTGATTCTTGGACGGCTTTAGTATTTCTACCATTACCAGTCTCGTAAGCAAGAATCCATGTAAGCGTAGCGATTGGATATGCACCCTTAGCTTTTGGGTTGGGATTTTTTCCGGCTAAATTTTTATCTAGTTTTATACCATTAAGAGCTTTTGCTCCTGCTTCTGTTGTTGGTTTTAAAAACTCACCAGATAAATTTTGAAGAGCGGCAGGTTTAATAACACCTCTAATATATGACTGGTTTACATAACCAATTGCACCAGGAGTATTACGAATTACGCCTGCAACACCTGCGTTACCTTTTCCACCAACACCAGCAGGCCAAGCAATAGATTTACCTGTTCCTAAATTCCATGTCTTAGAGAAAGCTTGCATAGAGTTTGAAAAAGCCTTGGTTGTACCGGAGCCATCAGAGCGATGTGCCCATGTCATTTTTCCTGCAGGACAACCAACTTCTTTCCAATTTGAGATTTTACCCATAGCAACGCGAACAGCTTGCTCTTGAGTAAGTTTAAGATCGCAGTCATAGTTGTATCCAAAGGCGATTGTTCCACCAACCATTGGGATTTGGACTAATCCACGAGTAACTTTTGCAATATCTGTTGCTTTCATTGGATCATCAGAAGCACCGAAGTTAACGGTTTCATCAATGAAAGCTTTACGGCCAGAACCTGAACCAACAGCTTGATAGTTGACTCGAGGTCCACCTTCTTTAGCTAAATCAGAAAACCAACGAGTGTAGATTTTAGCGGGAAAGGATGCACCTGCTCCACTAAGACGACTAGCTGCATTTGCGGACATGCCTGCGCCCACTGCAAGCAAAGAAGTAAAGATGAGGGCCTTCTTAGCGAAGGTCATGAGGCCTAATAAAAAACTGGCTCTTATTTCATAGCATCTAATTGATCAAAATATTTGTCATAAGAAATCAAATTAGCAATTCATCAATTTTTCTTGATCTATTCTTAACCTTTCGATTAACCAAGATTAATTTACTTTTTTAAAAAGAATGAACTTAAATAACGCGAATTTTCAAGGAAATAATTTAAATGAAACTTGGCCAACATTTAACCATTTGTTTACGTATCTTTAGCCAGGCCTATATGTACATCCTATAAATTTCATTGTGGATCTCATATCCAATCTTACTTTTATCCTGTGTGAGGACACGATGAAATTATTTAAGAGCTTATTAATAGCTCCAGCAGCATTCGGCCTTATGGCGCCAATAGCAGTAAATGCTGATACAGCATTTAGCCCAACTTCAAAATTAGGAAGCAGCGTTAATTTCACTATTGGTTCTAATACAGACTCAGCAGATGGAGACGAGCTTCACTCAACATATGAGATGAAGTTTAAATCAACTACTAGCTTTACTGGTGAAGACAAACTTGTTGGAAAGTTTGAAATTGGTAATGGTAAAACATTGGGTGGTGGAATCGATCCTCAAAGTAGTAAGGGCGGCGGTACAACACCAACACTTACTGATCTTTACTATCAATTATAGTTGATATGTCCTAATATGCCTTGATCGCTAAATCCAGTATGCAAATTAATTTTCGAAAGAAATTAATTAGAACAGTGGTTTTGACTTGCTCCATTATTTTTTTCATGGGTTATTATTTCGATCAATATCCAAACCATGAAATCAGGAAACAGATATCAACAGATGGATTATTAATGGATTAAATATAGGTATGGAGAAATAAAACGACTTAAAGATATTGGAGAAAGTATCAACTAAAATTATAAAAGTGCTAATTAATACCTCTACAAAGAAAGAAGATGAGATGGCCACCGAATGCAGCTTGGACCTCAGCCGTAAAAAGAGAAGGTTATCGACATTTTGAAGTTAAAAGCTATGGAGGCAAAAAAGATGAACGGTGGGTAGAACTATTTCCTGTTAACAACAACGAAATTCTTATAAAAGTTCCATGGTCGGAATTAAAAACATACAAAAAGTGGACGAGTGGATGGCTTCAGTTACCAAAAGATGAAGATTGCGATGGCAACTAATCTTTAGAGAAAATAAAAAACAGATATTTAAGTAATTATTCCTACACGGCTGACAGTGGTTTGTTCTTATATTTTTTGAACTTCTCAGGACAACCTTCTTTTTATACTGAGCTTTAGAAGGTTGTTTCTTTGAATAAAAAACGTCAGATCTCCTCCCCAGAAGCCAATCAATTGATGACCAATGCAATTGATTGCCTGACGTACACATATTTTAGATTTTCATTTTCATCAATAGTTCTGTAGGACCGTACGTCTTAGTTAGGGAAACCGTAGAAAGAATAACCTCTTTTAATTAGACATTTAAAAAGGGCCTCAGGGGGCCCTTTTTCTTTACCGATTCTTTGGAAGCTTCTGGATATTGGTGGCCTGGGGCCAAGTGTCTAGTAGAAAGGCTTTTGTACTCCGTTAGGGCACCTAAACGATGCAGAGGAGTTTCGACTGAATTGACGCACCTATATCATTGATCCTTGTCGCATCAGACGAATAGCCCACTTATTCATTGAGAATGTTGGAGCAGGAACCAGAATTCAGTTCGCTTCTCTTAAATACTCAGGTGGAGTGTCGACCATCAATGGTGCCTCTTAACTCAACAGACATATCTTTGCTCTATTCGCACATCAACGCAATCAGCCTTAATGCCCATTGCATTTCCACTTAACCTGATCAACAATAGAAAGTTTGGGGTCTAGCTAAGATCTATTCAATAAATCAAAAACATGAATCAGACTCCAGAGAAAGAGAAGGGAATGAGCTTTATTAAAAAAGCTGGTAAGTGGGCTCCATTAGTTGGAGGAGCATGGATTGTTCTGAACATTGTTGTTCCGTTAGCTCTTCTTCGTATTCCTGCGGTCCAAAAATACTTAGTAGTACTTGAAGACAAACTCCCTTTTGATATTCCAGGTATTGGTTAGATGGCAACAGAGATTATTTGTTTTTTCTTGCTTGGTATTGCAGCACTGCTTCTAAATGCTGGACTCGACGCTCAAGTTCTTCCACTCTTTTGGCTAATTCTTCCATTAGTAATCAAATTAAGTTTCGACAATATAACCAGAAAGAAAGCTATCCTCATCAACAAAAAAACGAAATAAGGGCTAAGGTCGTGAAAAATTAGCCGAAAAGCTTTGAACGAGTTACAAGCATTGACGCTATCAGGAGCATTAGCTGTATTTGCTATCACCTGGCTATTTTTTGGTTTTGGGGATGATGATGATGATGGAGGCGGAATGATGAGACCTGTCAGACAAAATGCCGATTAAATATCAGTTGCTAATTAGAAAAAGAAAAGCCTCGATTTATAGAAGACAATCCTAAAGGTATTTTTACAAGTCCTAAAGCTAATCAACCTTCTGATCAAGCATTAGCCTAAGTAATGAGAGCATGGGTATATGAAAAATTTCCTAATCAAATTAGTTTTATTCGTATTCATTGTTTTCTCTGGATTGAATAGTGCTGAGGCTGTAATACAAGGCTGGGTTCCACCAGAGGATTATGGAGAAGGTGACTCATATGAAATGGGAATGGAATCCGAAGAAGAAGCTGTAGAAATTGAATCACAAAGTGAAGAGTTGAGTATGGAGGATATTTTTGGGGATGAACAAGTTTTTCCTTTTCCACCTGGTCTAGGCAATTAATAAAAAAGGCAAACATTCGCTTTAGTAAGGTAGATACAGATAACTATCTAACTTTTAAGTTTGTTGAACTATGGCAGCAATAAAAAAAGACACAGAACCTCTAGATAACTTATCCAGTCAAGAGATAGAGGATATTGTCAGATCAAACGAAATCTTGGATCAAGAAAATGAAAGACTAATCAAAGAAGAAGAAATAGAGGCACAAAGATTCTCAAAGACAAAATCTACAAAAAGATTGCTTAGACGATTAAGAAGATCTCCACTTGAAGTGATAAATCGATCACTCTTTTTTGTATTCATTGGTAGTTTTATATTCTCCTTTGTCTCTGTTTACTCAATCAACAAGTTGTGGTTTGTCTTTTATGTCATCAGTGCCTTCTCATGTGTTTTATACACTCCAAATAGACAAGCCCTAAAGGAATTAATTGCAGCATGGCCAAATATCGAAGATCTTTTAAAAAAAAGAAGTCTATGGAAATAAATTATTGAGACTTATAGGCCATTGATTTGAAAATTATTTTTTGAGGTATGTCTGATCTATCCTAAATTCATAATTGATTAAAAGTTAATGGATAAGAAAGGAGCCAAAGGGTACTGGATCTCAACTGCAAAGGTTATTAATCAAGAATTATTTGATGAATATGTCGAAAAAGTTGGCCCATGGCTCAAAGAAAATGGTGGGGAGGTATTTGCGAAAGATACAGACCCAATAGGAAAAGAAAAAACTGAAGATTCAAACCTAGCCGTCATTTGTGAATTCCCATCAATGCGAATAGCAGTAGAAGCTTATGAATCCAGTGAATATCAAGAGCTATCAAAGCTACGTACAGCCGCGACAGTTAATTCTACTTTCACAATCATGGAGGGAATGGACGAGGCGACAAAACTTAGAAGAGCAATGGGAATGTAGATAATGGCATCAGCTACTTCACTATTCATTTCACATGGTTGGATTAATTGATCTAATTCCTTACCGCATTAAAACTCAAGGAGGCATATTTTGATGAGTACTCAAAATAGAAGTGACGATCAAGAACTAGTCAGGAAAAACCTTGAATTAATTATTAGTTCGAACAATTACCAATTAGCCCATGAAGATAGAGAGTTACTCAATAGTGATGAAATGAGAGGAGTGCGAATGCTTCTAGAAATTAATAAACCAGAAAAAATCCTAGAAGAACAAAATATTTTATCAACAATCATCGTCTTTGGAGGAGCGAGCCTTACCAATAAAAGCTCTATAGATCACAGACTTGCACTAGCAAAGAACTCTCTCACCAAAGATCCGAGCTCATCTAATTTACAGAGAGAAGTAACACGTCTAAAGAATTTACAATCGATATCTCATTACTACGATTCAGCCAGAGAATTCGCAAAGATTGTCTCCAGACAAAACCAAAAAGAACACTGCAATTCACATGTAATTGTCACTGGTGGCGGTCCTGGGATCATGGAGGCTGCGAATCGAGGTGCTTTTGACGCCGACTGTAAATCCATAGGATTAAATATAAGTCTCCCAAACGAACAACATCCCAATTCATATATCACGCCTGGGCTTTGCTTTAAATTTAATTATTTCGCCTTACGAAAATTTCATTTTGTAATGAGATCAGTTGCAGCAGTGTTTTTCCCAGGAGGATTTGGAACATTTGATGAACTATTTGAATTACTCACTCTTCGTCAAACAGGAATGAAAACACAAATTCCAATTATCCTATTTGGTCGAGATTATTGGTCGAAAGTTATCAACTTTCAATTCCTTTCAGACTACGGACTAATCTCAGATGATCACATGAATCTCTTTCAATACGCCGATAGTGCTTCAGAAGCATGGGACATTATCAAACAATAGACGTATCATCAGATAATGGATTGGAAAACATCACTTGATTGGTATTGTTCAGGCAACATTCTTGAAAAAGAAGATATTGACCTTTTAGAAAAACATTATCAACAGGTAATCAATGACATCGATTCGAATCTCTCCCCAGAAATAGCTCCAAAACATATTTGTAACCAAACAAAGATTCCAGAGGGAAGTTCTTGGATCACTGCAGTTGCGGTAATACTTGATCGATTAAATCCGGTAAAAACTGGTAAACCAAGAAGTTTATTAGTCGATCAACTAAGAAGAAAGCAAAGCAGTTAAGCCCTCTTTATACAAAAGAATTGAACATAAAAGACCCGAAGCCCAACAAAGTCCTCTAGCAGGAGGGATATCGCCAACATAAGCACCAATATAAATAAACCTCAAAACTGGGTGAACCCACGCAGCTATTACGGCCACAGGAGAGACAACACCGGCAATCAGACATAGCAAACATGCAGGAGCGTGAAGAGTTATGCTCTCCCAGCAATTTTGATGACACCAAACAGCTCTTTTGCCAAAATCGGGGAGCTCATCAAATAAAGCTCTTGGAGCACTCATATTCTCGGCCGAATATCCAGCTTTGACTCGGCCATAAGTTAGTGGCCCAATTGAAAGCAAAACAACAACGGCAGACAGACAAAGGCTCCAAGCAAAAGCTGTTTCCATAGAATAAAAAATGATATTTCGAGCTTAAGTGAAGCAGAGTAAAAATGAGGATCAAAGGTTGGGTTTAAATTGATCTGCCTAAAGTTAATACAAATAAAGTTTTCAAAGAGAAGATAAAAACACAATATTTAGTTCATAAACTTGTTATCCTCTGAGAGAAAAAGAGTTCTGCTCGACCAAATCACCCATTATTAAAGCAATCCAACCATGGACTGGGATTCTGCAAAACAACATTGCAACGAGCGAAACTGGCAATGGTCATTGGAATTAATCAATCAGGCTCAAAAGGAGATGGAAGAGTTAGAAACGAAACTAAAAAAATGTGAGGATCAACAGAAAGCGAATCGTTTATATAACGCCTGTAATTACTAATGGAAGAAATGAGCGCAACAATAGTTCCATTGGGTTCACTTGCACTTATATTTGCTGTGATTTCAATCCTTGTTTTCCTTAGGAAAGCAAGTATCGCAAGACAAGCTGATGAGTCTATAAAAAATAGAATGGAGGCAAAAAGAAATGAAAAGACCGAATCTATTGAAGAACAAAAAAAACGTTTAGAACTTTTGCTTAGAAAATAAAAAGATACTTACTTACAAATTATCATCGCTTATTTTGCCAATTCTTTTAATCGGATTAGACCCGTCTCTATGATTTGCTGGATCAAATGGAAAATTTGTATCTGGGCCTAAAAGATCATCAATACTTTTTGAATCCATTGAGCCTTGATCATTTTCAATATCAACATCCGATGTCATTAACACCGGCTCGGCTTCAACTGACTGGAAGCAAACACTAATTACTAAAAATAGGGAAAGTAATAATCCAAACCAAGTTTTTATAACACTTTTCATTGAGAAGTAAAAAATTAACTATTTGCTCAAGGAAAGTATATTTCCTTATCTCCTATCAACTACTAGTCCTCAAAAATAAGACATGCAGGTGAGGAAGGATTTAAAGCACACTCTCTCTCCCAGTATGAAGCTATCGCTGTCATTCCTCTTTTCACTAACTCGTGCTTTCTACCAATGTCACCCATATTCTCTCTGGGAACGCTAAATGAAGTTTGAAGTTTCATGGTTTTCCTCTTCAATTAATCTCGGTATAAACCATCAAGAAGGCCTATGGCAAGTGAATTTATCCTCATCTTTCTCTTAAATTATTTTAGAGTCATCATTTAAAATATTTTTAATCTGGGAAAACCAATTCCTGACATCTGATGAGCTGCTTAAAAAAAGCAAAATCAACTCAAGTAACTAAGGGTTATAACAAGTGAATTCAACAATAATTTCAATAATTACATTAGGCATCGCTATTGCAGGAATTTCAGTTTGGTGGGTCAGGACAACACTCAAAGAAGGTAATAAGGCACTTGAAGAAAGCCAAAAAGAGAATCTAGACAATTAACACTTTCATAGATTTAGGTACAAAGCAAAGCTTTAAGAAAATCATCTGAACATTTAGTAAAAAAAACTCCCCCACTTAAATAGTGGAGGAGCTAAGAAACACATTCTTCAGACCCACTAACAGTTACTTCTTATTAAGGACAGCCTTAACTTTTGTGGGAGAAAAAGCCTTAAGTTCCTCTTTTATCTCATTTTGACGTTCATCAAGAACTTTAATACGAGCTTGATAGCTGTCTTCTAGTCTTTTTCTAGAGTCTTCGATGTTGTCGAGTTCCTCTTGACGTTGATTACGCTTAAGCTCTTCAAGCTGTCTATCAGAAACCACATAAACAGTTCTGGTAGGTGCAATTAAAGAATCAGAGAAAAAAGTGTCGAAGAGTGAAGTGTACATAACTTTTCTTTCGGAGTACACAACTACTCTGTCCTAAATTGATTTAGTTAGGGATGAGGCATACCGTAGAAAATGATTCGGTAAATACATCTTACTTCGGTTGCTACTACTGAAAAGTTAGGTATACCGACCTCTAAACTTTTTCACAAAGCCTCTCTTGAAAGAGATAACAAAATAATGGCTACATATTCACTCTTACTTGGAATCCTCGTGATAATCATTTCATGGAAATTCTTCAATGACTGGGCTTCTGGCCTGGCAGGATTTATTTATGGTGGCATCTTATTTTGGAGTATCAAATTATTTGTTCAACTCATTAAAACTTTATTTGGATAAAGAATGATGTCTCCATTGAAATCAAATGAAACTACTGAAACCATGTTTTAAGCCCCAAAAGATAGTCACCAAAATTGCTGACAAAGGTAGTGCGATGGCAAGTGTGATATTGATTGTTCTAAAAATCTTCCCAACTCCATTACTCGTATCTTTAGAAGGATCTACGATAAGTGGCATAGCGAATACGTATTTTTTTTATTTATAGGCGCAATTTCCATTCAATTGGTTAGATTGTCGTAATTATCGAGACAGTCTCATGTATTTATTAGGTCTTGGACTATTAGTTTTAAGCACTTGGTATCTGATGAAGCTATACACAAATTTCAAAAACGATCCGATAGCAAAGAAAGAAATCGACAATGCATGGCAAGAAGCAAAGAAAGAAGCAAAAGGTAAAAACCCATTTGCACCAGGAAGAATTAAAGAGGCTCTCAATGCATATAAAGCCGATATGAATAAAAAAGACAACTAAAAGATAGAAAATCCAAAGAGATGAAAATATTTCTAAAAAGTAGTTAAATTAGTTTTTTGTAGGTTTAGTAGTGACGCCCTCATTAGTTCTAATGGATTATGTAGACAGAAAGACATTGAATAACGAACAACTAGAATATCTCGAGCAAGTTTTAAAAGCATCAATTCAGAAATTGAAATTCACTGGTATCGAACCTGTAATTGCTAATAATGAAATATGTGATGCAGCACTAATTTCCCAGGGTTCCTATGAAATAAGTTGTATTGCGTCCATACTTGATATGCTTCAGCCAACAGAAAAAACAATGGAGCGCAAAAAAAAGGTATTCAACGCTCTATGCAATGCAGGTTTAATAGTTACTGATTAAAGAAAGAGGCCTACCTGAGCAAACAGATCCAAACAAATATAAACAAGATATCTACCAAAAATACCAGTGAGAGGCATTGAACCTCTCATGCCGCCTGACGGTCTGGGTAAGCTTTATTTAGCAGCTTCAGGCGCTTTTCTGGCTTTGCGTGCACGTCTAGCAGGTCTACCAGCACTTGGCTTAACAACTGCAGAATCCTCTGCTTTAGCTTTGGCTGCAGCCTTTTTAGCTACTGGCTTTTTAGCTACTGCTTTCTTTGCTGTTGCCTTTTTAGCTACAGCCTTTTTAGCTACTGCTTTTTTAGCTACTGCTTTTTTAGCTGTGGTTTTTTTTGCCGCAGCTGCTTTTGGAGCAGAGCCTTTACGTGTGCGGTGAGAGAGAATTAAAGCCCATTCATCAGCGCTAATATTTGCTGGCTTATTTCCATGAACCTCAGAAACTTTAGCTGCTTTTTCAATATCTTTAATTAGGTTTTTCCAAGAAGCTGCGTAACGTTTATCAGACTGAGATTTAGCACCACTTTCAACAAGGGTTTCAACGACTTGAGAAGCAGTAACCTTCTTACGACGTCTGTTAAAGATCTCCTTTTGCAAGGTAGCAATCAAGGCATCACCTTTAGCACTAACTTTGATGGATAACTGAGACATAACTCAATAATTACTTTCTTAATACATCTATCACATATAGGGTATTTAATTCAATAGTCAATGGTTAACCGACAACTAAATTTTTATATATCTATCAATATCAATTAAAGTGATACCTTCAAATAATTCGATCTTAACTATAAAGCCATATCTGGTGGGCGAGAGAAAAGCCAAAAACTAATACAAAAACAATGCTATTCAATAAAACCAATAGACCTCATATGCTCATCAAAGATGGCATTAGAACACTAATAACAAATTGATCTATTCAAAGTGTCAGGCCACCTCTAGACACCAACCAATCTCTTTCTCTCGTTGCCGTATCCAAAGAAGACAACGTGAAATCAAATGGTCTCCATGAGGAATAAGACGACGATGAACAAGACAAGAAAGCATTGTTCTGGAATGCATGTCGCTGGAATAATTGAAATGTTGACATGTCATGCAAACGCAAGCTGAACATGTTTTTTTGAGAATCCCTTTCTCAAGGAATTTCCACTCTTCTTCTTGACCGAAGATCTGATGGGTGCAAGTTTCTTTGGGGTGAGTCGTAGACATTGACCAATTCCAATAGGTTGGGCGACGGCAGATACCCATTCTTCAGCCTTAAAGACAGCATACGGGGAAGCAGATGGAGTCATTCGTCTATAGCAGTACACTTGTACTAGCAAAAACCAATAGGTAATGTCAAGTCATATATTTCAAAACATCTAAAATATGTCGCCTGCAATGCCAACAATCAAACAAACAAGATGCTCAAACACGATAAATATTTCAAGGATATAAAGGCTAATTAAAAATAATTAAACGGATAGGTCCACCACAAAACAAAAAAGCAATAAAAAAGCCCTCATCTCATGAGGGCAAAATAAACTGCTGAAGGATCCCCATCACCCAGCTTTTCAAAAATAATAATCAAATCAATCAGATTAGGCAACATTAAAGCACCATATGTTTTACCTCAGGCTTAAATGAACACCATCTGTAGGGGGGGGGTTGATTTATATGGAAAATAGGGTTAGAAATAGTATCCCCATCACCCAGACCCGTAGGACACCATACCTAGGGTCTTTTTTATTGGAAAACCTTTTATAGAGGGATTTCGCCAATATTAAGCACATATGATCTGTGGAAAACTTTTTTATTTGAATGAATTTGCGAGCTAAAAAAATATGTCCTTACCTAAATCTTCGAAAAAGTAGCTTATAAAGGTTTAAAAACGATTAATTGAAAAATCCTCCTCAATTAAGTAAAAAGGTTCTAAATCTTTCAATTGGTAGGAAAACGACAATTAGGCTAAAGAAATTAAATCTATCGAATAAAACCAGTTGAAATCTTTATGTGATTACACAAAATGATTGATCTCAAAAGAAATAGCAAAAAAGAACCAATTGAAGCCACAGGCCTCCGAAGTCGTAAGTCTTCTCTATATAAGCCAAATCAACAAGAAGATTTCAAAATAAGTAGAGGTCGTTTCTCAAATTTTCTGACGTGTCAAAGGTGCTTTTATCTCGATAGGGTAATAGGTCTTGATCCTCCTGGGACACCAGGTTGGACTCTCAATGAAACCACTGACTTATTACTAAAAAAAGAATTTGACGATTGCAGACAAAAACAGGTTCCACACCGAATATTTGCATCTAATGGAATATCTCATGTTGTTCCATTTGATCATCCTGAAATAGATAACTGGAGAAACTCACTTCATCGGGGACTAATGCATCGTTACAAGGATAGCGGAATAATTTTGACTGGAGGTGTAGACGATATTTGGCAAGACACTATTACAAGACAACTAATAATTGTGGATTACAAATCACAAGCAAAAAACGGACGAGTTGATAAGAAAGATTATTTAGAGGATCCTTTTCACGAGGCCTATAAAATTCAAATGGACTTTTATGCTTACTTACTCTCGGGGATGGGTTTTAGTGTTCATCCAATATCTTATTTTCTAGTTTGCAATGCAAAAAGGGATGAAGATGAATTTAATAAGACCATGCGTTTTGATGAATATCTTGTTCCCTACAAATGGAGGAATGATTGGATAGAGAGTCGACTAGATGAAATGGTCACACTAATGAATCAATCAGAGATTCCAGAATCAAATCCTTCATGCAAGAACTGCGCCTATGCAGATCAATATTCGAAAATACTATTTTCAAGAAATTCAAGTAAAAAAGAAATTACACAAGGAACTTTGCCATTATTTTAAGAACGCTAATAGTTTTAAAATGATTCTGATCAAAAAGCGTCTAAAGGATTAATGGAATGTGCGGAAGATATCAGCTATTAACTAAATTTATAAATTTACCTGACCTTTTAAAAAAAGATGTGCCAAGGGGATTGAGTCAAAATTATGAACCGCAAATATTAATCAAACCAGGTTCTCCAATTCTTGTTCTTAAGAATGAAGGCAGGACACAAACATCAATAATGCTTTGGGGATTTATATCTGAGTGGAGTAAAGACCCTTTTGACAACACAAGGCTAAAGCCATTTAACGCAAGATCAGAAAGTGTTGAAGAGAAAAAGCTTTTTCGTGCAAGCTGGAGGCATAAGAGATGTTTGATACCAGCTAGTGGATTTCTAGAAAAAGGTCACCTAATAGCTAGAAAAGATTCTCAAACTTTCTGGTTAGGTGGACTTTGGAATAGATGGATGTCTAAAGAAGGATGTGAACTAGAGAGCTGTTGTGTGCTAACGACCGAGCCAAATGATTTAGTCAAACAATTTCATAACCGTATGCCCGTAATTATTCCAAATGGTCTAGAAGAAGAATGGATCTCTGCAGTCAAAAATGCTCAAGATCTTAATGCTTTAAAACCGCTAATGACTAAATGGGACCCAGAAGAATGGATAGCCGAGCCAATAAACAAATCTAATGCCGACCAATTATCCTTTTTGTAAAATCAGGACAAAAAGAAAGGGCTTATATAAGCCCTTAGATACAGTTTATAAAGTCAAAACATCAGTGATCGTGATGCACTTCTGCAGAGCTAGGCATTTCGTGGGCAGAAGACAATTTCTTCAATGATTGAGATCCACAAATAGCAGACAAAGCGATCACAACCAAGGATGCAGTGCTTAACAATTGAAGCACTATCGGGAGATGTGAATTAATTCTTTCTCTAAAGGTAGTCATTTGGGAAGTTAATTAACACTCCATTCAAACAAAAAGAATAAGCACAGTCCATAGCTTGAATATTATGAACTAAATAGCTAAAAGCAAAAAAATAAGCATAAACAAATTCAGTCCAACTGTTAAGACTGATGAACCTGGTTTAAATTCATTAGCCACAACTAGGGACTCACGCTCTTATTAATTTCTAATTATGACCCAAATAATTAAAAGTCTCATAATATACATAATTAAAATTAGATATTGAAAAAACACCTGAATAAATATATGTAGAATTAAGTCAATAATTAACTAAAAACTACTCATGGCTGAAAAATTAATAAAGGCTAAAACCACTCGACGTCAGATATCTGATTAAAATTAACTAAACAAATTTAATTGAAATGGACGGAAATAGTATGGATCTTCCATCTCTAGACAAACTTAAAGAATTTGAAAAACATGCAAGAGTAGAAGGGAGTGGCATTGAATTTGACTCTCTATTAGGACTCTGGAAATTTAATTCAGTTTGGAAACAGGGATCAGATACAGAAGATTCGATTTCAAGCACTTTGCTACAGGTTCTTTCAGCCAGCCTAGAGTTGAAGAAGGATACACAGAATCCAGAAGAAGAGAAATTTACTATCGCCAACGCAATTAAATTTGGATTATTAACGCTGAGATTTAGTGGCTATGCAAATTTAGAAAGGAAGCAGCCATTATTACCCTTTTCTTTTAATTGCATTCAAATCAAACTAGCTTCATTGACAATTTTAAATAGATCTCTACCGGCACCGGATCAAAAGAAGAGACCATTTTTTGCACTAATAGCTATCGATCAAAATGGTAAATGGTTGTCAGCTAGGGGAAAGGGTGGAGGACTTGCTCTATGGGTACAAGATAATTAAGTTACCAGCTTTGAAATACCATTTAGATATTTCTTTGAGCAAAATCTTCTCAGAGTGTTTAATTAAATAACCAATATCTCCAGACATATATTAATTAGCTAAATGTCGTGCAAACGTAGTTAAATCAAGCAATAACTTTATTTCTTAGAGAAATCCTATCAATAGAATTTGGATGCTCACGAACAAATTTGTTGAACTCAATTGCTAACTGTCTAGCTTCAAAAGCGTCAATAGCATAAAACCCTAACTCATGTCTTTTGTTAGCCAAATCACGGTAGCTAACAGCGTATCTCTTACAGGATGTAATTGGTCTTGAGGACATTTTTTCAAAATTTACTAATTAAATATTAAAAACAACCACACTTCTCTGAAAGAAATCTACCGAACAATGTTTAGACAGGAAACCGAATCTAAATTCTGATAATGATTTAGGCCAGGTAGTCTCAGATAACTTCCAAATCTAACTACATGATAAAAATAAACGTTAAAATGTAATTTAAAAAACTTTTTGTATATTTTACATAAAATTTTTATAAGACTTAAAAATAACGAGGTACATAAATAATCAATTATTAGAAAAACTAATTACATTAATAATTTTTACTTTATATATTTGGTATTTTTCCATACATACAGTAAGTGATTAGAAAGGTAACTTAAAAATGTTATTCGATTTAATCAAAGTTATGACTTTAGATATTTACAAAGCGATTGTAAAAGCTTCAGAGAAAGGAAATTTATGGGGACTAAAGCGTACCGATTACTAGCTATGTTTAAATTCACCAAGTTTAAGTTTATTCAGCTACTTATATTATGGAACCTCCCGATTATAATTCTATTTATTGGAATAATATCAATACCCATAGAGTTTTCTAATTCAATTTAATTTTTAATAACTAAACATCTCTATACAAAAAAGTTCTTAATTAGAAAAATACTTATCAATATGGTGAATATTGATAATTTAGATATGAACAAATATAAATGAACTTAAATGGCTAGAAAGAATAAAAACTCTGGAATTTGATATATGGCTATTACATAAATACACAGCATGTATTTTATTAAGCGGCTTTACACTGAACACTACTGTTGTCGGTCCAAGTCCAAGCAGACTTCTCCATTGTAGATAAATCGACTCTGTGACTGGCCATCCAGTCACCATTGGCTTCTATAAATTTCTCAATATTCCCTTCTGGGTGCTGATGGATAACAATAATTTTTTGAGGGTCTTCATCACTACACCCTCTGTACAAAGGCTGAATATTAAACTCTCTATGCCTTCTGGTAGCATCATTGCTGTCGAAGATTGCAGCCCACTCATCAAAGGTGCTTTCAACCTTAAAGGTAAAAACTGAGGTGACAGTAGAAGACATCAATAATCTTTAATATGCACAGACGATACCCAAACAAAACACAACTGACTAACAGTTGTTGTAAAAACTAGATAAAAAAGAAAAGTTTCTGCTAGAAATAGATGATGCAGATAACAAGAAAAAACCTCAAACGATTCATCAACTTGATTGTTGTTTTAATCGTTGCCATTGTTGGGTTCATCAAAGTAAGACACCCATTTAGTTATTTAGTTGGGGTCCCTGTTACAAGTTGGGTCGTTTATCTTTTATGTAATGCAATGTGCACAGATATTCTTTTTGGAGAAACACTAGGTTGTTCAGGAAAAAGCATTTACAAGGAGAAATAAGTAATTACGAATGTACCTTTCTCAATTAGTGAAAAAGAAACATATATCCATATCTGAAAAGTTCTAGCAAAGAGAGATTAAAGTTAAAATAAAGGAATGAATCAATAAAAATACTCTTAAATTCTCAGAAAAACTAAAATGCTATTTGCTTTAATCAGTTGGAAATAATTTTTCTATTAGCTGAATTAATACCATGCCTCTTAATAGGCTATTTACTCGGACGATTTAAAAAAGATTTATCCCTAACGATTTCTCGTCCCCTTATTAGCTATGGAATTCCTATCAGCTTGATGGGGATATTACTTAAGTCTGGCCTTGAATTACCTTTAATAGAATCTGCTGCATTAGCATTGGTAGCTATTGGCTCTTTAATGACTATGTTAAATAGTTTTCCTGGTCTAAAGAACCTTATACCAAACAGAACTCTTCAATTAGGTAGCGCATTTGGGAACACAGGGTATTTCGGAATACCAGTTTCACTAGCACTGATTCCAGATCATGCTTTGATTTACAGCATAGGTTTTGACCTTGGTGCGACATTAGTAATTTGGAGTATCGGGCCACTATTGCTAACAGATCCTTCAAAAGAATTAAGTTCTAATAAATATTGGAAGAATTTCATAAAGGCAATATTTAACAGCCCTGCTGTAAAAGGATTGATTGGCGCATTAATTGTTCATTCATCTCCATGGGATGAACAATTAACAGCCTTATTATGGATACCTTCAAGGGTTGTAATTGTTTTAGCACTAGTAATCGTTGGAATGCGTCTAAGTTGGCTGAGGAAAGAGAATCTCTCAAGAATAAAAATCCAAATAATCTCCATAAAAAATGCTTTAATCATGAAACTGGTTGGATTGCCAATCATAATGTTGATCATTTCCTCAGCAATCAGATTACCTAACGTCATGCGAGAGGCTTTAGTGCTTCAATCAGCTGCACCAACCGCAATATCTGTCTTACTAATATCCCAAGCAGCGTCCAGAGATGAAGAGGAAGCAACATCTCTTGTTGCCTTAAGTACGATCATCACACTAATATCAATCCCTGTTTGGTTGATGATTTTAAGATTGTAAAAAGTTAACAACTATCGCCTTTTAACTCAGTTTGTCTAAGTTGTAAGAAATACAATTTTTTTAATGACCTCAGCTACAGCAACAAAAGCGACAGCAAAGAAAACAGCGGCAGTAAAATCATCAGCAGTAAAATCTCAATCAATTTATTCATCAACGCAATCTAGATTTGCCAGTTCAAAGCTAATTCAAAACCTAGGTTCATCTAATGATGGGGTTCAGTTCGATTTTTCAAGTTCGTTAAGAACTGCTTTTGGTAGGGATTAAAAGAATATGGACCTTTTAAAAACACTGTTTACAGTTGTCATATGTCTAGGTATTGGATGGGCAATCTCTAAAGGGATTATGTTTGGTTTGACTCATATTTAATATGCCTGAAGAATGGCATCCTACAAATGAAGAACTTGAAGTCATAGACAGTGCATGGATGAAAGTTAAGCTTTCATGCGAAAAAATAAAAGAGCAAACAACTGCAACTGAAAAATATAATTCAAATATGCTTAACGAAATAGCAGATCATTATCAAGAAAATTAATGGCTAAAGAATGGGAACCAAAAGAAGAACATCAAGCTGTTATTGCAAGGAGTATAGAGTTTATTTCTGATGAATTAGCTGAGTTACAAGAGGCTTTACACTGTCCAAATTCATTTATTGTTGAAATAGCTAATAGGGTAATATCTGAATATAAAACAAATCAAATCATCATTAGAAGAGATGAAGAATAAATGGAATTTCTGCAATCACATGATATAAACCAATTGGGTCTTTGGACACCTCTTATTGGAGGTATTCTTCTATACGTTGGCTTAAATCTAAAAATCACTGAAGTTGATCCTAATGAGTAATAATGAAATTAAAAATGAATCCAACGATAAGAAAAAGTTCAATTGTAAGAATTGCAGTTTGAGATGAAACAAGGAACTGTTGAACTCATTTTTTTTGCTCTGATTTTCTTGAGTCTTCAATTTTGGTGGATAAGGATGACAATTAAAAATGGTCGGACAGGAGAAGTAGATAAATGGGGGCAAAAAACAAATCAAAAAAAGCTAAATGAATTGGAGAAAGCGAAGCAAGATTTAGAAAAACTTTTTCGATCTTAATTTTCGATAGTACTAAAACTCATTAAATAATGAACTATTAAATTTTGCTTGAAAGCTACGCTGCTGGTGAAGATATTAATAAAGACGAACTATCATTACTAGAATTAGAACTTGATTCTCAACTAGATTCTATTAAGTTTTCTCGCACTCAAGGTTGCACAGAAAAAGCGTCAAAACACATATGCGAGGCTGCTCAAGTATGCGAAGGTAGCAGCTGGATCACATGCTTTGCTTCAATACTAGATAAGGCCAATCCCCTTTCTCATGGGAATAAATCAAGAGGAGCAAAAGTCATTGATGCACTTCTAGATAACAATTATTTCATGAATTAAACAAGGGAAAAAAATTATCAATTCATTCTTAATAGACACATTATTATCAAACAAATCCAATGAACAACAGTGAAAGTCGTGAACAGAGGAAAAAGCGTTTTAAAAGTCTTTCAAGTGCAGAAAGAAAAATGTTGATCAGAAAGAAACTAGAACTACAAGGTTTAACAGAGGGAAGCGGTGTGAGGGAAAAGGATCAATCTTCTTACGACAAGCAAGAAATAATAGATTTAATTCTATTAACAAGATGTTTTCAAAAGAATAATTTTTAATAACTCATCCAATCAAAATTTGTTTTACGAAATTAGTGCCTGCAAAATGGGCATATGAATAAACCTATTAAAAAAAAGAAAATTACCTTTGCAAGGTTTGCTGTTCGTACTCTTGCTATTTCTGCAAGCACCCTCGCTCTATTTGATTTTCTTAAAGGAGACTATCAAGCTGGAGGGCTTCTGGCACTTGGATGGTTAGCAATCGTGATCGGGGAGAAAAGAATGTTTAATGGGGAAAAGACAAATGAAGAAATCTAAGAAAATTTCCAACTGTTAACTATCAATAAATAGATCTACAAAATCCATTCATCTTTTATTCGCCATGCCACCATAAAAAAGGTAATAGTAAATAACTCTTTAAATATTGATGCAATTTAGTCCAACCCTACAGTTCTATGAGTGAGACCAAAAAAAATAAGAACTTCAATCTGACAGAAATGAAGTTCAATTTTAATGATCTTTTTACTGGAATTGCTTTGCTGTTGTGTGCATTTTTATGTGCGTTTAGCCTTGCACTAATTGCAATAAGATTAGGACCAATAGCTAAATGGGCTAATTATCAGACTATTTGCGTCGAACAGGAAAGTTTGAAATCTCCAATCGAATGGGCAGTACGTAAATGCAATGGAAGGTCAAAAGTTTATCAAGTGAAGTGAGAGGCAACTCAATTAAAGTTGAGTTTAGATTTTTAATAATTCAGATGATCACGTTTTCTTAAGAAGCAATAACATCAAATCAATTATTTGCTTAGAGCCAAAACAATAGAAATCCTGCCAAAAGTCCAGACATATGACCTAACAAACTAATTCCAGGTAGGAATGACCAAATAATTCCAATCCCTGTGAGTACAGACATAGATTTAAGTAATCTTGGATCTTTCTTTAACTCGCATCCAATGTAAACAAATTTTTTCTTTCCATAAATTGTAGTCATCAGAATAAAAGCGTCGATACCAAATAAAACACCACTAAAGCCAATGGCTAGAGACATAGGATTTCTATAAACCAAAATATCCACGCACCAACAAATGAACGATTGGAGAGGCATTATCAATACAATAAAAGCCAGAAAGAAATAGTCACTTTGAAGGCTTAAAGATTTAAGAAAATATCTAGCTACGATGATTCCAGAAATATTTGCCAATAAATGATTGAAATCTCCATGAAAAAAATGGGATGTAATAATCCTGTATGGCTCATAAAACAAACGTCCAGACCAATAGGCAATAGAAGTCTTATCAATTATTCCTAAGAAATCTGTTGCGAAGAAGCAAATAGTGCAAGCCCAAAAGGGTACAAAATATTGCCAATCATCTTTAGAAATTTTCTCAAGCATTCGTAAATAGATTTGCCAATAATCCAATCGTACCTGGTGAATATGATCAATTGAAAAGCGATTAGGGTTAATTCTATAACTATGTAAATAAGCTAAAATATTTACCTATCAAGAACTTAATCAATAAAAAAAAGTACTAAAGCCTAATGTGAACAAATCTATTATTTATATAAATGAACATTGATTTGAAAAAGAAACTAAATCTCAATAGTTATGAATGGTGGAGAAACCACCGAATGTTTGTAACCCTTGGATTATTTCTGGCATTTTTTGCTGGCTATGTAAGAGGTCCTTCAGCAAAAGACTTCAAAGTTAATGATATTTGCGGACGCCTAAGCGCTGATTTAATTACAGGGGAAGAAGCTGCAAGAGAATTAAAATTAGGAAAAAAAAGAATCGAGGGGCAAGCAGAAGAGAAAGCTGATATTACTAATCACTACTACCATGCCAAGTACTACTGCCAAGGGTACACAAAAGGCAATGTAGGCTTGGGATACTAATTAACGCATTTGCAAAAATTGCCAGAGAAAAGCATTGCACTTTTCACGCCGCTTTGACGGGTCTGGCTTTTTAACTAAGCTTTTACAGCTTTAGAACTAACTTTTCTTGCCCGCCTCGCAGGTCTGCCTGCTACAGCCTTAGATGTTCTTTTAGAAACTGATTTGGCGGTTGAAGTTGCTTTTTTAGCTTGAGCAGAAGCTACTTTCTTAACTGCGGTCTTAACCTTAGAAGTCTTAACTTTTGCTTTTGAAGCACTCTTAGCTTGAGCAGCTTTAGTTACTGCTTTCTTTGCAATTGCTTTTTTAGCTGCAGTTTTTTTGACGGCTGTCTTTTTAGCAGATGGTTTTGCGGAGACCTTCTTAGCACTTGAGGACTTACGAGTACGGTGAGAGAGAATCAAAGCCCATTCATCAGCACTAACATTTGCAGGTTTATTACCATGGATCTCGGAAACTTTTGCAGCCTTCTCAATATCCTTTATTAAGTTTTTCCAAGAAGCAGCATAACGCTTATCAGATTGTGACTTAGCCCCACTCTCTACAAGAGTTTCAACAACTTGCGATGCTGTTACTTTTTTTCTTCTTCGGTTAAAAATTTCCTTTTGAAGAGTAGCGATCATGGCTTCGCCTTTAGCGCTAACTTTGATACTTAATTGAGACATTGAATTAAGAATTACCTATATACAACATCTAGCACATTGTGGGTATCCAAACCGAACAATCTATTTACATGTAGATGTAAATAGCATTTGCATCTTATTAAATAACATAAAAAACTATTCATAAAAAGGCAGAAGGAGCATAAAAGACGAGTCATATTTACGTTTTGGTATAGATAGGAAAAGTCTCTCTTAAGGCGAAAATGACTATCAAGAAGGAATTAAAGGTTTATTTTTTTCTAAAAAGTAAGCAATAATAGCAATAAGACACAAAACACAAAATCCGACCAATTAACCTAGCTATCTATTGCAAATGTTCTCTCTAATTTCGCTTTTATTTGCTTTAAAGACGGTTCTGAAAACTTGAGGATTTTTTTATAAAAGCCAAAAAATTTAAGACACGCCAAGGGAACAAAGATGGTCAGTAGTAAGATTTTAGTTGAAATCATATGAATGTTATAAACCAAATCAATGAGAAGCTCTCAAATATTACTTGTTAAACCTATTTATAAACTCAATGTCTTTAGGAAATTTTAGTTAAGGTCAAGGTGTTAAAAACGAATTAACCAATTCAATAAAATGGAAGACAGGAAGGATCTCAAAGCCCTTATTTACCAAATAGCAGCAGTAACAGATAGAGGTCAAAGAATGAACGCGATGATTGCTCCCATGTATCAAAATAAATTAGTAGAGATGAATAAACTAGTAGAAGATCTACTGCCCCTATCAGATGAGATAACTCAGAGTTCTATTGAAGGTGAATGGGAGCTTATTTTCTCATCAGTTGAATTATTTAGAAGCTCTCCATTCTTTTTAGCAATTGAAAAGGCTTTAAATGACAAATCAAAAAGCGATTTATTTTTCAAGCTTCATCTTTTACAAGTTGGATCATTTGGTTTATCAACAGTAGGAAGAGTCGGTCAATATTTCAATTTTAATAAAGGGGAAATGATCTCCACCTTTGATACCACAATCTTTGGACTGACAGCAATCCCAATACTTGGGTGGTTCAAGCTTTTGCCTACATTTGGTGGTCGTGTCATAACTATGGCTAAGGGGCTTCAACTAAAAGGAAACACTCTTTCAATGGAGTTAGAGAAGACTAAAGTATCAGAGGTGGATGGACTGGGAAAAATTCCTTTTATAAATACTCTTCTCATGGAAAGGTGGTATCCAGTAAAGACCGTATGGAAACTATTGCCATGGAACAAAGAAAATCCAAATTGTGAGCTTAGTGTGATCTATGTTGACGAAGATTTAAGAATCATCAGAGATATGCACGGAGCCTTATTTATTTACATACGTCCATCAATTCCTCTTCTAGACCAAACAAAAATTTAAGTAAATTACCTTCTTAAATACTGACATCATTCAAGCAGTTCTGAACAATTTATTGTAGAAACACTAAAGAAGAAAAACCCCTTCATAAAAAAGGAATGAAAAATCCAGAAGTAATAGTTATTGGAAGTGGTATTGGTGGATTATGTTGCGCAGGATTAGTCGCAAAAGCTGGCAAGAAAGTCCTAATCCTTGAAGCTCACTCAAAACCAGGAGGAGCCGCTCATAACTTTGAGAAAAATGGTTATAAATTTGAATCTGGTCCTTCTCTTTGGAGTGGACTAGGTACCTGGCCTACCACAAATCCATTAGGTCAAGTCCTCAAAGCTCTTAACCAAAAAGTTGAATTAATTAAATATAAGGATTGGAATGTTCAAATTCCTGAGGGTGAATACACGATTGGAGTTGGAGATAGA
This sequence comes from Prochlorococcus sp. AG-402-K14, assembly GCA_003216815.1. GTDB lineage: Bacteria > Cyanobacteriota > Cyanobacteriia > PCC-6307 > Cyanobiaceae > Prochlorococcus_B. The sequence continues at coordinate 31,210 of QCIG01000001.1, forward strand.
CGATTCCTTGATCAGATCAAATCAATTAGCGGAAATGATGCCATTAAAGAATGGGAACATTTTATTCAAGTGATTAAACCAATTGGTGCAGCAGCTAACGCAATTCCCCTAATAGCACTAAATCAGAACAAGGAAACTGTTTTTCAGCTCTTAAGACGTAGTAAAACACTCCTCACCCACGTGAAATCCTTTAAATACCTAGGAGGTGCTTTTGGGAATTTAGTTGATGAACATCTTGAAGATCCATTTTTACGAAATTGGGTTGAATTACTTTGTTTTCTAATAAGCGGATTATCCAAAGACGAAACGAATGCAGCTGCAATGGCAACACTTTTTGATGATTGGTTTAAACCAGATGCCTACCTGGAATATCCAAAGGGAGGAAGTGAATCAATCGTTAAGGCTCTATTAAATGGAATTTACTCATTTGGAGGGAATCTTAGACTTAATTCAAAAGTAAGTCAGATAATTATAAAAAGGAATAAAGCAATCGGAATTGAGCTAAAAAATGGTGAGAAAATATTTGCAGATCATATTGTTAGTAATGCAGACATTTGGAACACCCTTGATTTAATACCAAAAGAAATATCTCAAAAATGGAGGGATGAAAGGTCCACTACTCCAAAATGCAAGTCATTTCTTCATCTACATCTTGGGTTTAATGCAGAAGGTCTAGAAAACATACCACTCCACTCAATATGGGTTGATGATTGGTCGAAAGGTATTACTGCTGAAAGAAATGTAGTAGTTCTCTCAATACCATCGGCTTTGGATCCAACAATGTCACCCCCCAATAAACATATTCTTCACGGATATACACCTGCTAATGAGCCTTGGGAGATATGGGAAAATCATAAAATAGGTACTAACGAATATGAAAAAACAAAAGAGGCGCGTTGCTCAGTCTTCTGGGAACCGATAAAAAAACTAATCCCTGATATTCACGAAAGAATTGAAATAAGAATGCTAGGTACCCCACTTACTCATCAAAGATTTTTAAATACAAAAAACGGAAGTTATGGTCCAGCCTTGTCGGCAGCAGAAGGGCTTTTCCCAGGAAATAAAACTCCAATTAAAAATCTTTTAATGTGCGGTTCAAGTACATTCCCAGGAATCGGGATTCCACCTGTAGCAGCCAGTGGTGCTATGGCTGCGAATACCATTCTGGGTTCCAAATTCCAAAAGAATTTAATTGACGAGCTGGGAATATAGAAATGCCTATAGTTCATTGAAAATTACTTAAGATCAATAGTCCAACGTCTTTGCCCCATTCGATCTGATTCTGAATAACAATGTGCAATCAAATCTCCGTTTCTTCTCCTAACTGAACATTCTAGGCCGTCATCGGTTTAAAAAAAAGCAGAAGTAGCCGGTGAGACGTCGTTTAAAAGCGGAGAACCCAGACTATTTAAAATCAAAGTCCAAATCAAACCTTCATTAGCATCTTTGCTAGCTGTGAATTGCATTTTCTGATGGGTCCTTTGCAGTGGAGACTGAATCTGAATTTAAGATATCAGAGCCAGGAATACCCTTTGCTACGGAACCAATTAGAGTTGTATGAGATTCAGGATCTTTCTTTAAAGTAGTAACTCCAAGATCATTTTTAGATATCAATATAAAAATAATTATCCCAACAAATGTCAAAATAATTCCTAAAGCCAATGATGAATCCATAATCAAAATTTTTTATGTCATAACAAACTAATATAAAAATAAAAATCTATACCCTTAACGGAACGAAAATTTGTCGGGATTAATGCAACCATCGTTTATGAATTGACTATTTAAAAGTAAAAATAATCACAAAAACTATGGTTGTATAAAATGAACTTAAAATTAGTAAAAGTTAATAGCCGTTTATTTATACATTATTAGATAATCCATCAAGTTTGCATTTGATACATGTCAAAAAATAGTATGAATTCTAGTAACCCTGAAACAGCACAGCATCATTGGTTCCCATTCTTAAGATACAAAAAAGAATGTGAAGCTGCCGGTAAAGAAGTAAGTGTGAATGAATGGATGAGGGCTACAGGACAGCTTGATGCAAAAATTGCACATGAAGAATCAGTAGCATTAGCAGCAAAAATCGCTGCGGAAAAAGAAGCTGATGCAAAAAGAGCAATCGAGAAAGAAGCCTTAGAAAAAAAGGCTCAACTTAAAGCAGACGAAATGAAAACAAACAAAAATCTCGAAAGTAAAGTTAAATCAAATAAGACGAAGACTAAATAGTTTAAAACGAAATAACAATTAATAAGAATTTAATAATACAACCTTTTAATAATTTCAGCTTTAAAGAATATTTAAGTAATAATTATAATAATCGATCTTTAATTAAATGACTTTTGCGTTAGCAGCTTCAGAACTTGGCGTGAGTTCATCAACCATAAATCTAGTACTACTAACATCTATAGTCGTTTTACTAGGATTACCAACTTTTTTCCTTTTCAAATCGGCGCAAGGTAAATCGGCATTTTAAAAAATCTATAAAACAATTTAATTTTTACTTTATAAAGACATTTTTTTCTACAACCAAAGATGACTATAGAATTCCATTATCTGTAGTAGGTAAAAGGAGAGGACGAGGTTGATAGACTTTGTATTTACATATCAAAGATTTACTACCTTTGGAAGCAAGTAGATAATATGTAAAAAAATATCTAATGACTAACTCTCTCAACAAAGCTTTTACAGGAGCAATAGCTCTGGCTCTGATAGTGATAGCTGTAGGTCGTATCCCCTTTTCCAGAGAAAAAGAGCTCTCAAATTTATGCAGAGAATACTACACAATGTACCTCAATCAGAATGACTATTCACTAAAAGAAAAGAAAGCGAAGATCAGTCTTATCGCAAAGAAAACAGGTCTTAAAGGTGAGACAAATAATGTTGGTAATTTTTGTAATTCGTTCTATTTCAACCAAAGATAGATTTTAAATAAGAAAAAAGAAAAGTTTAACCCAAAAAATTTTGCTCAATTTCTAATAGGAACAAATACATCCGTAATTTCATCGATAGACTTAATAGCAATAAAGCAGTTAAATAAGGATAATAACGAGGGCAACCATGAAGAATGAAACTTCATCAAATCTTCTTGAAAAAATTGATGTAGCTAAAGATAGAATCAAGGAATTAGAAACAATGATTAATCATTGGGAAAGCACTGAAGTTGAAGACTTTTGGGATGCAAGATGTTCCATAAATCCATCATCTCCGTGTTGCCTCCTCTTTAATGATTGACCCTCACTAGATAAATCTCCAAGCCAACTCAAGCGAATCATCTCAGATCAAAAACTTCTCTAATAGCCTTATTAGTAATTAAAAATAAATTCAAAGACCTTAAGAATCATTCAATGAGCCTAAAGGTATTTTTCTTTATCTGGTGAAATCTACATTTTTAGACTCATGATTCAAAAAAAAATTTTATAGAGTTAAAAAAATAATTGTTGATAAAAAATGCCGGAGCTTTCAAAAGTCGTCTCATCCAGTGACTTTGATAATTGGTTCTCATTGAACGACACTGTTATGGGAGGTTCAAGCAATGCAGTCTGTAGAGCTTCCTCAAAAGGACTCTCACTGGAAGGTGTTGTAGTTGAGGAAAAAGGGGGGTTTGTTAGTTGCAAATCTCCAATTTTTTCACCTCTTCTAAATTTGTCGAATTATCACGGTTTTGAATTAAAGATTGAAGGTAAAGGTCGAACTTTAAAATTTGGAGTGTCATGTAAATACGGAATTTTCGGTTTAAGAGAATTTTTTTTAGATAAGTCACCCGGTGGGCTCAGATGGGTAGCAGAAATAGAAACAAAAAGATTTGGGACAACAATTATCAAAGTTCCTTTCGAAAGCCTTGAACCAACAGTTCTTGCAAAAAAAATTTCTTTACCAATTAAATTTAAATCAGATTCTATAAGCCAATTTCAATTACTACATTCCAAATTCGGTAGACCAGGAGAACTTAATCCTGGCTTTAAGCCAGGTAAAATAAATTTTGTATTGCAATCGATATGTGTTTATTAGCACCATTAGAAAGTAAAAATTTTTCGACTTTTCTTATTTCATAGGTAATTAAATTCCTAGAATAGAAAAAGTATTTCTAAAGGCATTGAACAGTAAAAGAACTTAAAGCTATGTAAAAAATTTTTTATTGTATATACTCTGATTAATCAAGAAAAGAGCTCTTTCAGTGGTGTTGTATTAAATATATAACCTCAATAATATGAAAAACAAAGACTTACCACCGATATGTGGATTTGAAATTGCAATTAATAATTTAGTAAATAAGGAAAGAGATAGTAGACAATTCAAAGAAAAGTCTAGATTAGATAATATTAATTCAGGATTTGCATGTGCCCTCCATATGCATCAACCAACAATTCCAGCAGGAAAGAATGGAGAGCTCATTTCACATTTGCAATATATGTTTGAACACAATTCAGAAGGAGATAATCATAATGCCGAACCATTTGCTCAATGCTATAAACGTTTAGCTGAAATCATTCCAGTCCTGATAGATGAAGGATATGATCCCAAAATAATGCTTGATTACTCCGGTAATCTTCTTTGGGGAATCGAACAAATGGGTCGTGAGGATATTCTCGCATCGTTAAAACTCCTAACGTGTGATCTTTCAGTCCAACCACACGTTGAATGGCTAGGAACCTTTTGGAGTCATGCTGTTGCCTCTTCAACTCCACCTTCTGACTTTAAATTACAGATAACAGCCTGGCAGCATCACTTCTCGTCATTATTTGGAGAGGATGCATTGCGTCGAGTGAATGGATTCTCTCTTCCTGAGATGCATCTTCCAAATCAACCTGATGATCTTTTTCAATTAATCAAAGCTCTCAAAGAAAGTGGATATCGTTGGGTAATGGTTCAAGAACATAGCGTTCAAAATCTAGATGGCTCCAGTCTTAGAGACGAGCAGAAATATATTCCCAATATGCTCAAAGCACAAGGAAGTAATGGAGAGAGCATATCTATTCTTTCACTAATAAAAACTCAAGGATCAGATACAAAACTTGTTGGACAAATGCAACCTTATTACGAGGCAAAAGGGCTAAACAAACAAAATTTAGGTCAACATATTATCCCAACGCTGGTTTCCCAAATTGCTGATGGAGAAAATGGTGGAGTAATGATGAACGAATTTCCTCAAGCTTTCATTCAGGCTCATAAAAGAATTGGTCCAAAAACGAATAAAAGCACCACAATTGCTATGAATGGATCTGAATACCTCGACTTCCTGGAGACTTTAAATATAGATGAAGATAATTATCCATTGATACAAGCAGTCGATCAAGACAAAATATGGGAAAAAATCTCAGGGCCAATAACTCCTACTTCGGTTAAAAAAGCAATTAATGAATTAAAAGAGGAAGATCAATCCTTTTCTTTGAGTGGAGCCAGCTGGACTAACGACTTGAGTTGGGAAGATGGATATAAAAATGTTTTAGAACCAATTTCAAAACTTAGTTCATATTTTCACGAAACATATGACCATTTAGTAGTAAAAAATCCATCGTTAACAAAAACCCATAGCTATCAAGAAGCACTCTTATACCTTTTGCTATTAGAAACTAGCTGCTTCCGTTACTGGGGACAGGGGAAATGGACTGAATACGCTAAAACGATCTTCAAAAGAGGAGAGGAGAGCCTAAGAAATAGGGAGTCTACTTCTCAAGAATATGAATTTCGATTGTTAAAGGATAAGTCAAAGAAAGAGAGAACCACCGAAAGATAATTTTTTGCGTTATGTTCACCGACCAAAGCTTTAAAAAAATGACTAGCACAAGTTTTGACAAAAATGGACTGGATAAAGCTGGGATCCATTGGATGCAATATCTATCTATGACATCAATGTCATTGCTTATTTTTCTTATTGCTTTAGATAAAGCAGTACCAAGCTTTCATCATTTTATACTACTTTCAATGGCAAAGGCAGGAATCATTTGTAATGGAATAGCTGGATAACGCACATTCACACAATTCCCTAATTAAAAAGAAATTGAATTACATTAAAGAAATATTGAAAATAAAATCCAAACAAATAATAAATATTTTTGATATGAAAGACAAGATTAATCCTGACAACGATGGCTATGATCCTTCAGAAGAATACTTCAGAGATAAAGATGATTGTAGAGAAAAAGAAACTGATGAATATTTCCCAAGAGAAACTTCAAAACCACCTCATTATTAAATGAACTAAATAAAAACTACAATATTATAAAAATGTGCGAAATAATTATTATCTATGCGAAATAAAAGTACCTTCTGGATAAAGCCTTGAAATTGCATTGAATCGTTTTGAGATTTGTCGTTGTTTATCAATGTTGACTTTATGGTTAAGAACTAAAACATTATGAACCATCCAAAGAAAAAAACCGATGAGCCAATACCAAGAGATAGGATGAGACAAAATTTCTAATTTATATCTAAATTCAAGATGACAGCTATCAAAATATTTTTCATAAGTATTTAAACCTTTTGTCATAAGCCCAACATCAAAAACATGAGCTCAAAATCGTAAATCAAATGTCGTGTTTCCAAAAACCTAAAAGTAAGAACTTTTCAAATGCCTTTCCATACAAATAGTTTGACAGTCATTCTCATCTGCACTACTAGAAACTGAACAATAAGTTACGCACTCTAAATAATCATCAATAGGATCTGCTTGAGGTTTGTTTAGGATCCTAGAGTCAGTTTTATTCATAAGAAATCTAAATTATAATGATAATCTATCCATTTTTCTGTTTTTTTTCTATCGGTATTACTTACTAACTTATAAACATAATTATGATTTGAATAATTATTTTTTACTTCCTCCATTTAATTCTAATTCCAACTCTTTTTCTTATAGCTTTTATTGGAATCATATCTTTCATCTGATCGTCAATTTGCTTATTAATCAAAGAGCTAAGTAAGAGAAAAAGTAAAAATAGGCTCAAAAGAGATAGTACAAAAAACCCAAATACAAATAATGAATAGTAATCCATTTTAAGATTCTCTATAAATTGCCCACTCATCACCTTCTGCTTTAACCTCAGATAATAAGGCAACAGCAATATTAGATCCATCGAAACGTTTTACGACTATCTCTTTACCTCCCATGTATGGATCATTGAACTCAGATTTAGATCGATCAGCTTCTCGCTCTTCAAATGGAGTTAACACTTCAAGAATTTTGATCCAAATCTCGTCATCAGTAGCAAAAGGTGGAACAGAAAATTTACTTGGACTATTTTCATTTTTATTGTCCATATGATTTCATAAATTTTTGACAAAAATGCGAATACAATTGATTATCTAATTCCCAGCTTTTATCTCTTTAACTTCATTAACTAATCGTTTTTGTCGTTCAGGAGTAATAAAACCTAGTGATCCACACTCATTAATATCTTGAATTGGATCTGTTAATCCATCATGTTTTTCAAGCCATCCCTCAGTACAGCCTTTACAAGCCAGTTCATTTAAATCTTTAGCCAAGGACTTAGCTTTTAAGCTATCCATTAATAAAAAGACATTTGACACTTATTTCTAGCTACTTTCAGTCATACAGAAAGTAAAGAGAAAATAAAAATTAATTCAACTTAATTATGATAATCATAAATTTTTTATAGAAAGTTTCTAAATAAAGAAATCAAAGAAGATAAGCATTTAAAAAGTTCAAACGAAGGTCATGCAGCGTCTTTTCTGAATTCTCTATAAAAAGATATATCTATAGGTCTATTAACGTCGGATTGAAAGTCAACGATATCTTGATATATCTCATTAGGTAAAGGTTCCATTTCGCATCTTGAATAACATTTGGTAGTGTCCATCTTTTTTGTTGAAAACCTGTTGCTCAGGCGCTCAAAGATTGACATGGTCAGAATGCAACATGAGTCAGTTATATCGTCGGAGCAATTAGATGCAATACGCAAGAACCACTATCCTCGTTAAGTAATTGATTAAGTAGTTATTACTAATATTGATTTTTTGTAGTAGTTGCAACTTCATATAATTTTATAAAAGTTGAAAATTTAAGCATCAGCTTTATAAAAATGACATATTCTTCAAATGAGATGAATCCTTACATAAAAAAAATTCAGAAAAAGTTTGACGAAGCTCAATCATTTTTAGTAAAAAATGGTTTTAACAAAGCCACAAAATGCCTTTTACAAGATATAGAAGATGCTAATGGCATAAATAAAAAATATATACATAACAGTTAATTAGTAATCGAATCTCGAATAAAAGGAATGGGATGCTTTTTACCATCTGGGCTAACATATATATTCTCTTTCCCAAATTCTGTATTTATAAATTTTTCCAAATGAGTTCCCTCAGGAAGAAGATGAAGATATTTCTGTGCTCTGTTCATTTTAATAATACAACTACTCAAAAATAACCAGAGTTACTCCCAAGCACAATAGATTGAATATTTTTCATAGGTTATCGGAACCATTTATTTAATTTTTCAAATTCAGTTAATAATCTTCCCACTCTCTTTCCATTAACTCCTAGATCGCTGCCACCATACCTTGATGCCGATTTAATTTGAATCTGATTACCGATTTTTAAGATTTCAAAGTCATCTGGAAATCTAAAAATTAAACTTCTACAAACCCCTTTCCAATAACAATCATTATATTCTAAAACTTTAGTTCTAGGAATTTTTTGAGCAATCGAGACAAGTTGGTCAAAAACATTGTCAACATTTTCAAATTCCCTCTGAAAAAAAACGCAGTTAAGAGGATTAAGACAGGGAGAGAGGCCCGATTCAGGAGATAGCATATGTACTTGGAGACCTCATATTGACCATGACAAAAGTTTACCCTCCACAGGTATCTAATTCTTATTGATTTGTATACACAGCAATGTCTTGTTGTCCCTACCACCTAATTCACGTACAAAATTTTTTTTCACTTAACATTGTTATCAAATATTTTATGTTCCTTAGAAATGAAAAGATTAGACAAAAAAGGGATGGTCTTAATCGTATTTAGTGTCGCATCAACACTTCCTTATCAATATCATTATCTCTTATCTATGAGTTAAATCACATTAATCCCTCTCTCTATATATAGTCTTCAAAAAAGGTCTTGTTATTAGGGGTGGTTGGGTTCCATATCCAATCCAAATAAATCCGATAATTTCCTCTTCACTTGGATCTATATCAGCAATTTGATAGGTATCTGGATGAGTTGTTATTTTGCCAGTCGACCACTTGGAGCCAACGCCATCCGCCACAAGCGAAAGTGACAAGTTTTGAATTGCACAAGCACAGGCAGCATAATCTTCTAGTTTTTGAACTTTATTATCTGTACATAGCTGAGTTGCAACAATTAAATGAGAAGGATTTAAAACTTTATCCCTAATCTTTTTATAATTACATTCTTCTGTTGATTTGTTACCGAATTTCAATGATAACTGTAGTTGATAAAGAAGTTCGCGTTTTTTCATACCAAGACTGGTAAAACGCCATGGAAAAGTTCTTCTGTGGCTTGGTGCTTGATTAGCTGCAACTATAGATCTTTCAATTATTTCTTTAGGAACTTTTCTTTTAGAAAATATATGAATCGTTCGTCTTTGTTTAATTGCTTCAGCAATTTCCATATTTTTCTTGAAATTAAAAACTTATTTAATAATAAAAGTAATTTTAAGCTGCTATATCAAAAAGTCTATTAGATGATTTTGAAAATAATGAAACAACTTTCCCCTTGGGTGTCTGATAAACTCGTTCAATAATTTCACCATCATTAATAATTACCTTCGTATTTAATGAGCCAAGGGGTAAGTTAGCAGCACTGAATTTTAAAATATGCTCTAGCTCTGGATACTGATCATTAGGCTTAAGAACTTCTTTCAATTCAGGATGTTGATCCAAAAGTGAGTCGTCAAAGGTTTTAAACTTTTTAGTTTGAACCATTACTAAAATTGATGTTATGTCTGACTTGTAACCCAATATCTTTGTGTCGTAAAGAGTATTTAAACCAAAATAAATTAAAAATTAATTCCTAGATATCAATCATAGGGTCGAAAAACTCATAGAGAAAAATTTGAAAAAAGCATTTACTTAACCTTTCTATCAGAAGAAATTAATAGTTAGTTTCTACTAGCATCAATAACTCGCTTTGCATGATGAGAAGTAGACGTTGCATCAGTACTTCTGTCATTTAATACTGACTGTGTAAAAACAGTAATGGCAGCAATACTAGGTGTAATAGGTAAAAACATGAACAAAGCCAACAAAGTACTGTTAGGTTTAAATAATCTTTGCATTCATTTGTAAAATTCAAGTAATATTCTCAACGACTAATAAGTGAGCTGTGTGTTCGGATTCCCTTTAATAATAGCTTTTAGTTTGACCTGTAATACCATCTAAACACCTTTGGCCTTTTCCATAGCATTGAATAAATAGCTTCAAGTGCCTTTTGAGTTTTAGGAAGCTTGCAACTAGGCCATGACTGTTGAGTAATCATGCTGATTATTTCGGAGTCATTATTATTTCTACATCGTATACAACCCATAAAACCAGAGTAATAGGACTCAGGCAAAAATACATAGAACAAAAACTATTATTCAGCTAGTTATTTACAGAGAAAGTAAGCATAAAAAAAAGGGGAGTTTATTCCCCTTTTTAGATCTCCTTTAAATTACTTTTGGTATGTATTACCTCTGTAAGTTAAAGATGCTTGCATTTGCTTTTTAGCTTCTGCTTGCCTAGATGTGTAGACATTACTTCTGTAACTAAGTTCTACAACTTTTTTCGGAGCAACTTCTTTATGTTGAAGATACTCTTTACCTCTGTAAGTAAGAACAGTCATAGTTCTTTAACTAGTGCTCAAGACCCCGTTCCATGTCTCGAGTCTTACTGCAGCTTGAAATTAGCTGAACGTGTAACAAAAATAACAGAAATCAACTTTAAACGATGTTCCTGGTGATACATAAAACAGTGAATTATGTAGTGTTAACCGAAATAGTTGCATTTCTTACTAAAAAGTACACATAAATTAGGAAGAAAGTTAATTATTTATACTCTTCTTATTTAAACTTAAACCAACCTTCCTCCTTAATCACTCTTATTAGACACTAGTCGTAAAAAAAGAAAGGGTCCGAAAATGGAAAAAATTATCAATGTAATTAACGACTTAATTCCAGATGAAGCATTATTTTGAAAAATCGAATCAAATGCTTTGACAACATCTCAAGAAGGTAAACCATTTAATAACCACACAAAAGCCTCGTTATTTAGTACCCAGTTTCTAAAAACTACTATCACTATTAAATTAATCCAAAAAAGAATGAACAAACGTAATTTTGTATCGTTTATCCCCATAAATCTATTGCAATTTAATTTTTGTTAAGTAACACCAGTCACAAAGATCCTAACAATTATGCGGCTATAGGAAGTTAGTTTAGAGTCAAAAGAATATAAATGAAGTCATCAGTCTTACGTATGATTTTCAATCCGCTTTAAAAGGCCTACCACCTTTACTTAAATAATCCATATATTTATCAGACTCTCTTAGGTAATAATTCCTGCTTTGACTGATATATCTAGCTTCAATTAAGAGGTCCGTAACTTCAGGCCAAAAAGATTCAGGAACCAATTCAAGAGGGTTAATTGCGTTTGGATTCCAATTTAACTCAGTCAAAAACTGAAACCAAATCGACTTGCACTTAATGAAATCAGATAAACAATCTGAATTAAAATTATTCATTCATGAATTGGACAAATTGAGCTGCTTTATCAGCTTTAATTCTTGCATCATCAATTGTTTCAGCCTTTGCTACAGCTACTCCCATTCGACGACCTTCAGTTGAGCTCGGCTTACCAAATATAAATATATTTGTATTAGATTGACTTAAAGCATCTTCAAGTCCCGAATAACTTATATTTGATGTTGCCCGGGAAGCCAAAATCACTCGACTTGCAGAAGCCGCATGACAAACTATTTCTGGGATTGGGATACCTAAAACAGCTCTAAGGTGTAATTCAAACTCATTTAAATTTTGACTAATCAAAGTTACTAAGCCTGTGTCATGTGGTCTTGGCGACAGCTCTGAAAAAATCACCTCCTCACCCTTAATAAAAAATTCAACTCCAAACAAACCAACGCCACCAAGATTATTAGTGACACTTATGGCAATCTTTTGAGCCTTATCTAAGACACTTTTAGTTAATTCAGCTGGTTGCCAACTACATTGATAATCTCCATTCTTTTGCTCGTGTCCTATGGGAGCACAAAATAATGTTTTACCATTAAATTGTCTAATAGTTAATAAAGTAATTTCTAAATCAAAATCAATAAACTCCTCTAATATAATTTTATTTGATTTACCTCTTGACTTTTCAATAGCCAAATTCCAAGCCTGGGCTAATTCATTTTTATTATTAACTAAGCTTTGTCCTTTACCTGAAGAACTCATAACTGGCTTAATCAATAAAGGATAACCAATCGCCTCAGCATGCAAATCAAGCTCGGATTGATTCATTGCATAACTAAATTTTGCCGTTCTTATATTTAATTCGTTAGAAGCTAAATCTCTTATTTTATCTCTATTCATTGTAACTGCAGTAGCTCTTGCATTGGGTATTACTGTTATCTTTTGTTCGATTTCCTTTAATACATCTACTGCTAGGGCCTCAATTTCAGGGATAATAATATCAGGATTACACTTATAAATCACTTCTTTTAGTTCATTATCGTTATTCATATTTAATACTTCAAATTGATCAGCTATCTGCATCGCTGGTGCATTAATATATCTATCACATGCAATAACATAACAACCTAATCTTTTTGCTGCTATTGCAACTTCCTTTCCTAATTCTCCACTACCTAAAAGCATTATTTTCTTTGGGAAAACATTCATATTCATACTTATCAACCAATAACATATATTAAGCATAATACCTCTTAAACAGAATCAATTATTAGAAAAAGAAGTAGAAGTTAACAAGCATTGCAATAAACGTAAGAAAGAATTAAAAATAAATAATTAACGGAATCAACGAGGGGAGAGAAGAAATATTCTCAGTACATTAGAAAGTGTATGATTTAAGGATAAAAATAAATTGATCAATCAAAAGTTTATTTTCTACTAAATAAGATGGAGAAATCATATTTCCAGCCCCACAAGTAGTTTTCGGATTACTACTCTTCAGTGTTGCAATAGTTTTGATTTTTGAAATTAGATTCAGCCCTTTTGGCAACAATGAAGACGAACTTCATAACAAACCTAACAAAATTATTCCTTTATATGACATCGTTTCAACCATTATTCGCTAACTATTTTAGGACTAACAACTGAATACCTGATCCAAACGATAAAGAAAGACCACAAAAATAATCCCGCAGCGTAATTCGCAAGGGTGCCAACTTTTCACCAATACAAAAAAGATAGGTCCAAAAAGGAAGGCATCTTAAAAACTTTCCAATTGATATCGACAATTTTGTGGCAATAAGAAGGATTCTAAAATTCAGGTATTATTTTGATCTTTTAATAAAATCTTCACAGAGATCAAGGAAAACGCGCTGTAAAAGCAATCATTAATCCAATCTCATTGATTGCATTCAATAATGTCTTGGATTAGGAATTCAAAAACTAAATCTAACTTTTTACTTTAGTCATATAAATAGATGATTGGCTATAAAAGCTCTTTACGAATGAAGAAAAATTAGTTAAAAGGGAGAAATAACTTCGACTTATTTAAAAATGATTGCTAAGAAAAAGATTAAAGACTTCAAAGATTTGGATCAGTTCCCAGATTTAAAAGAAGCTCTTGTACCAGCTATTAAAACATTACCATCAGGATCAATGAATACTAAAGTAATCATTACTGAAGGCGAAATTGTGGAGAGAGTGTATAAGACACCAAAAGGTGAAATTATATCTCTTTTCACAAATGAAGTTTCGAAAGTAGCCGCCTAAATACTCTATTTAAACTCAATGTTTTTTGTATTTCTTTAGTAGGAAGAGTTTTTTCTTATTGTCAGCACAACAATAAAAGATGGTCAAGGAGCTAAAAGATTATGTACAAGTTCGCTCATTAGCCTTTAATAAAAAAAATCGGCCATTCAGGAATATGACAAGAAAAGAGTTCATGAATAAATTTTTTGATTTATGTAAGGACGCTCAAGAGGAAATTCCACCAAATGTGATCGCAGAAATTTCAAGAGATTATGCAGATAGGTTGGATTAGATGAAAAAACTCTTTGCTTTTGTTCTTGGTCTTCTTTTGCTTTTCTTCCCTCTTACGGTTCAAGCGAAAGATGTTGAGCCAATGCCCCAAGAGAAAATAGCTGAAGAACCTTCAATTGATCAAATATCGGAAGAGGCATTAAATTATTTACTGGGTGAGGACATTTATCAAGGCACTCTTAGTTGGCAAGGCAACAAAATTTCTACCAAATTTAATTACGACATGAAAAAGAAAAAAAGATAGATGGCTATATTCGCAGTTTTAGATCTCATAGGATTTACCCTGTCTTGGTACTTTCGAAGCTGGGGAGTTTTCAATCACTTCCTTGGATATGGTGTGATTTTTGTTTAATTACCTTTAGGAATGAAATTTGTCTCGGTGGCTGGGTTAAACCACTAGTAGTTTTTTTTATTTATCTATCTGTCTTTTTGATTGTTTATTTCTTTATTTATCTAAGGAAGCATTAAGCCATAAACTACCGATTAACAGTTGTAGGGCTGACGTTATAAATAGAGCCGATTCTTTTCAATCTCCAGCCATAACTTATATACCTGCTAATTCTTATTCTTTAAGTCTCTAGCGCCCAGATAAACAGCATTACAGTAAAAAACAGTGCGACACAAAGACAAACCATTCCAAATGCTTAAAGATGTGACTAGTTTGAAAAATGCTTTTGTCAGAAGAGTCTAAAAAGAGATCAATCCATATAGAAACTCTATAAAGGATATGTAACGCTGTTAATGATTGTCACCACCTTCTCATGAATACCCTAATCGTTTCCACTTTTAGCTGCAGTTTTGATTCTTTTAAAAAAGACGTTACTGAATTATTTCTGGAAGATATGTGCAAGGAATTTGTAACAGCTTACGAGTTTACGAAAGTTGACGAGCATAAATCTCATTTACTTATGAATGTCACCGACATGGAAAAGTTGGGAGCTGCTATGGCTGATCCAGTTGCGACGGAATGGGATAAAAAGAATAACTGCAATGACACCGTTTATAAAATTGAGCTCGTCAAATAATCACATGTGAGTGCAAAAGTGGAGCGAATCAACTTCGAACATTTGTAGCAATGTAATGGTTTGATGTAGTCATATGTACAAAAAAAAACACTTCCCTAATGACAGGGAAGAGACTTTTTTTTGATTTTAAAAATCAGAATTAAACAATTCCTGGAATAATCCAGCCTGTTATTCCGTAGTTAATGACTGCAGCAAAGAAGCCCATCATAGCTAGACGACCGTTCATTTGCTCTGCTGTTTTCCAGTAGCTAAATTCTTTGTTCATTACACAAAACCTGGAATGATTTGACCGGTTGTGGCATAAGCACCAACAAGAGCAATGCAACCAAATAATGCTGCATAGCCATTAAGTCTTTCAGCTGTTACCTTTTCTGGATCAATGTTTCTGCTGTTGTTGTTTTGAGTAATCATTAAACGATACCTGGGATAAGTTGACCGGTTGTTAGGTAGATACCTGTTAGTAGAACGAATGCCATCATGGCTGGTCTGCCGATGCTTCTTTCTAGGATTGTTTTGTTAGATGGTTGCATGAATAAATTGTTTTAAAAGATTCCAGGAATGATTTGACCTGATGTGAAGTATGAAACCAAAAGGCTGACCATGCCGATCATTGCCCAACGGCCATTGGTCTTTTCTGCTTCTTCTGGGTAGCTGGTGTAATCCTCTACAAGCTGAGGCTGCGTTTCACGGCCAAAGATGTTTTGCTTGCCGTACTCAGTGATTACCTGAGATGAAGAAGAAGTCGTCATTACTGGAATTAGGTTGATGTGTATAAATGTAAA
The DNA here is from genome assembly GCA_003216815.1 of Prochlorococcus sp. AG-402-K14. Classification (GTDB taxonomy): domain Bacteria; phylum Cyanobacteriota; class Cyanobacteriia; order PCC-6307; family Cyanobiaceae; genus Prochlorococcus_B. The sequence continues at coordinate 47,207 of QCIG01000001.1, forward strand.
GTATGAATTTTCTAAACGAGAGATACGGTCCGGTACGGCTTACTCACTTTATGAAGCTCTTAAGGTCGAGTTTCAACAAAAAATTCCACTAAAAATCGAATTAGTGGATTAAGTATAAAATTGCTAAATCCTGGTTGGATTCTGCGACTTTTCTTCTTAAAAAAATTAATGCCTCATCATTCATATCTGACTCGGCAATCATTTTTTCGGCTTCATTGATACCATGCTTAAGATTTTTTATTTTTAATTGAAGAATTTCCCTATCTTTTCTGCACTGTGCCAGTGTGAAGTCATTAATCATTTTAGTATATTTTAAGCAGCTAATAAACTTCTATTAGCTTAATAGATCAAATAAAATGTTTAAAAATTCTATTCTAGATACTAGTGTTTTATGACCAAATTCTTTTTGTTGTTGTTTTAAAATGGATTGACCGTCTGCCCCTAATGCTGAAGAAATAAATTTTTGATCTTCTGAAATCCACGTATTAACCATCTCATCATCTACCTCAACGTGAAATTGCAACCCATAAGCTAAAGACCCAATACTAAATAATTGCTCCTTACATCTACAACTACTAGCAATCAGCTCTGCAGTATTAGGCAATAAGATTCTGTCTCCATGCCAATGCAAAACGGGAAAAGGATTACCTAAAAGTGTTGTCAGTTTACAGTGATTTTCTAATAATTGAGGAAAAATATGGTCCCACCCAATTTCAGCTAATGGTTGATCAGATTCCTCCTCTTGAAGTATTTCAACATCACCACCAGCGGCATAGGCTAAAAGCTGAGCTCCCAAACATACTCCTATTAATCCTATGCCTTGATTTAAGGCTTCTTTTATTAGACCAACTTCCTCAATAAGCCATGGATAAGTTAAAGTTCCTATGTCTCTTATACCCATAGGTCCACCCAACACCAAAAGTAAATCTCCATTACTAAGTTCTGGAAGAGAGTCACCTAGATCTAAACGAAAAGTACAAACACTAAATCCTCTTTGTTCAGCAAGATTGACATACAATCCAGGGCGCTCTCGTTCTAAATGCTGGAGAACAAGTAAACGTCTCATAAATAAATTAAAAATCTACATTTTCATTTGGAGTAAAAACTGAACAATACAACTTGATGAATAGCTCTGCCTCTCTTTCATCTTTACCCTCATATTTGAGTTTTAGGTCTTTTATTGCGACTAAAGCAGTTTTCTCTTTCAACCTATATCTTGCACAAGTATCTAGAACTTTAAACATTCGGGTAGTAACTGCTTCCGAAGGAGCGCTTAGCCCCAATAAGACAGTCACAAGTAGTAGATATTTCATATGGATAATTCAATCATCTTTTTTAGATAAAGCTCTAGAACGTTGGAACCATTTATTGCTTTTATACAAAAGGAGAAAGATAGTAGACAAAAGAAAAAAAGGAAACGCTTCTAGATAAATAAAAAAATGATCATTCAAAATCATATTTTTTTACATTTAATTAAAGTTGATTGAGTTCTTCATCTGTTAATGAGCAAAAACCATCTGAACATCTCTCAGATTTATTTAAATGACCAACAGACTCCGATCTAACAATAATTAAATTATGTTTTGATATTTTATAAAATTTCTCGTGAGCAGAATCACTAAACTTTTTTTCCTTCTCATACTCTAATTCGCACGGATCAATATTGTTATCAAACCACTCATCTTGTTGAAGATAATTTGGCTTTGCATAATATTTCATATATCTAGACTAATACGACATAGGAATAAATACCACCCATTGAAGTCAAAGCTGGTTTGGTTGTTTTTCAGCAAGTTTGTTAAGAAATTTCTTTTTGAGTAGCTTTTTTCTCTCTTTCAAGAATTTCTTTAATTGTTGCAACTTCATATCAATCAATGAAAAGATTCAAGACAAGTTCAATCTACATCAAAGTTAATTTGATGGTTGCATTTTGGAGAACTATCATTTTCATCAAGCTTTTGAATTTTGGATATGTCTAAATCAGATATCTCCAGCCCATAAAGTTCAGCGATCTTTGACATCGCCAAACCCTCTGCACCTGTCCATGCTTCAGCTAATACCGACCAAGTTTTTTGACTAAATTCAATTCCCAGATTTTTGTTGTTAGCTCTTTTTTTATCTAACTCCACCACTTTCTTTAGCCCCTGCGTAGACAGATGACTTTTAATTCTTAAGAAAACAACCTCCAACATTGAAAAATAAAATTTTTCCATAGCTTTGTTATATGCCCATTCAGCTTCTTTTTGCGCCTTTTTGGCGGATTCGGTTGTAATGTCCATGCTTATTTACTTTTCAGGAATTCGTTTCATTTTTTATATTATAGTTTTCTAAATTAATTCTTTAAGGATGTAATTATTAATCACTCGTAATTAAATAACTTAAATAAGTGCTATGCTCAAATTTATAAAACCTTTTACAAACTATCTTTTCCATTAAATCTATTGATTTGTCGATTAGATTAAATTAAAAATGTCTTTAGAACTTACAGAATTAGTCAAAGATTTTGTAGCAACAAAACTCCTCTCAAAAGTTGAACTTGATTTCTTAGAGAGTGAACTGTGGGAAACCCTCGAGCATATCGATGAAATAACTTCCTTAACCTCAGCTCCAGTCAATATTTCTAAAGAATTGGAATTAAAAGATGGTTCATCATGGCAATTATGTTGTGCAGTAGTACTTGATGCTGCCAGACCCCAGAAAAACTCTCGAACAAAAAAACTTAAAAAATTAATAGAAAAATTTTCTCTCCAATAGTTATCCTTCTCTAGGATTAGAATATTATAAATTTTAAATGTTTCGACAGAGATTAGAATCTCACTTGTTTAATAAAACTATCTTTCTAAATTTATAAAAAAACATTCCTGTTTTCTCATAAAGATATTTTGGTTCTTTTTTTAGTTCTAAATTATATGGATTGATAAAAATAGTTAACAATATTCTTAAGGCAGTGTAAAAATTTCTACTGGTCTTTATATCCTGATACTTTTCATTTCTCAATTTAAAGATTACTTTTTCATCTAACAGAGATTCTAGAGAGGTAAGAACTAGATCTTTCTCCTTTTTACTGATTGTAGATAACAAAACCATCAACCCTTTTATAGATAATTTATCTCCATTAATAACGTTTCTAAGAACGCTTTGATAAAGATTCTCCCATTTGTAGGGTTCATTCCTAAAAAGGTTAGAAGCAGGTTCCTTTGGATTAAGCATTAAAAGTCTCTTGTTTTCATCATTCTGGTCTTGCTTAGAATTCCAATATTCATACAAAGGTGAAGATTGAGCGATATTCATAATTATTTAGTGAAAAAGAGAATTAACGAAAATTAGAAATTACATTTACTTGGGTATACATTTTCACACCAGTGCTATGCCTTTAGACCTGTTGTTTAAAAAGTGTATAAGTCTGTTTAATAAAGTGGTATCCCTTTAAAATTAGATAACAATACTATTCCTCCAACGTTTTTGATACATATCATTTTAATAGAATTACTATGGGAAGAAAAAACAAACCATCCAAAAGTATTGAAGTTCTTATTTTTGTATAAATATCTACTTTTTTTCAGGCACAACCTTTGAGCCCAAGATCAAAAATCATATAAATGTAGTAAATATGAACAATAAAAAAGAACTCAAAACTACGCGCAAAATATTTTTTCAGTATTATTCACACCTATTGAATAATTATCAAAATTTAGCTCTAAAGCCTCTAAGGTTATTAGTGCATCTATTTTACCGCCGCAAATCTTTCACAAACCGAACTAACTTGATCAATTTTTGAGGCTTGAGTTTTTGTGAAAAGAAAGCAAACGGATATTGGTAAAACAAGAAGTAACTTCGTTTAGTTTTAGCTATTTTGAAAAGTTTTCTCCAATGAACTCACTTGAGCTCGATAGGCATCACCTTTAGAACCGCACAATTTCTCATGATCCGTTAACGGTATCCAAGACCAATCAAGTCTTACAGTTAAAGACCAAAACATGATGATATGACCAACCAAAAGGATAGGCCAATCAAGTCCTATAAACTCAGAATGAAAAACAGGGTGCATTACTCAATCGAACAGAAACAGAAGAACTAACTGGGTATGAACCCGCCAGGATGGGAAGAACAGGAACGTTAAACTAACAGTTTTTCAAAGCAATAATCTTGTTGAAAGCAAGCGATGCCAGAAAAACCATAATTTTCTAATCTTAAACACCTCTACTCTTGCTAACTGGATGGTCAAGGTAGGGACAACCAGCAAGAGTGATGTAAAGCAAAAAGGAAAAAAACCTTAAAAACCAATACTTATGCTTGATTTCATCCTAAAAAACATTGATTTAATATTTTTGAATTAATGAGCGGCGACAATTTGCTCGGAGAGCAACCTCTAAAGTTTTACTCAGAAGAGGTAACTGAAACCAAAATCGAGCTAGTTCATCGTTTACTAATACTTAATGCTCAAAAAAATTCAATAGTAGATTTAGATAGGAAACACAAAGAATGGGGGAATGAATTAGCAAGTTAAAAAAAAATGCTCATATAGTTTTAAGAAAGTCATTTTTTATTCAAAATTATCCATAATTTTTCTTAAAAACTTATATTATTTTAAATTTGAAACTAAAAATTCCTAAAAATCCTGGCGCTAAATCACATTAATTTTTTACATAGGATATATTCATTAGTATTGTTTTTAAATTCATTTTACTAGATCTTTTTTGATCAATGATTAATCGATTTTTAACTTTCTTCTTTTCAATTCTAGTTATTCTTACGATTACCCCCCATAAAGCAAATGCAATACCAACTGATCTGCCAGATTGTGTTGTCATAACCCACTGCGTGAGAAAAGATTTTAAAGTAAATGACTTAGAAAGTGCTTTTAAGAAAGCAACCAAAATAGTTTCTGAAACAGCAAGAACAAAAATAGTTGAAAAGACTGATTCATTTATTCATGCTGAAGCAACGACCAAATGGAGAAGATACACCGATGATCTACTCCTCAAAGCAATTCCAGAAAAAGGTATTATTCAAGTCAGATCAGAATCAAGAGTAGGAGTTGGAGATAATGGAGTGAATCAGAAAAGGGTTGATGATTTTGCTTATCGTCTAATGACAGAAAGAGACACAACTAACTAACACTCAAGAAATCAACTTTAAATACCCCGGTAAAGTCATTGATTTTGAACATACTAAATTTTTCGATTAAGTTTGTTTGCGAAGGTATGGCTTAAGGATAAAAAGTAAGTGATTTTTTATTCAAATTGCTTTTCTTTTTATGCTTCTAGCAGCATTTGAACCTGGTAGAGAAATGGCCATCGCCAACTTTTTTCTAGCCATTTTTTGTCTGTTTACCGTTGCTCTTCCTTTCTTACTCATCACCCGTGGAGACAAAACAGAAGCTAATCGGGACTTCATTGCAGCAACAGTTAACCCATGGTCTCAAGTTGTTAAAGAAGCTGAGTTAGCGCAAGTAGTTCTATCTGAGATCACCTCGTCAGTAAAAATCGAACCCAACCTGGAAATAGCTTCCGAGCAAAATGTCGGACCTAAGTCTGAATCATGTGAAGTTATTTCTCTAGAGAAATATGGAAGTGATGAATTGGATGAGTCAATAACTCAAATATTACCAACGGAGGATGAACTATTAGCTGCTTAAAAGATCTAAACACAACTAACAGATTCTGATTGTCAGACGATTATCAAGGGGCACTAAAGCCCCTTTTTAATGAACATTTTAACTTCTGGGTTTCATCTGACTCTTATAAAGAACATAAGAGTATTTATTTTCACATTCACAAGCTTCTAGCCATTCTTTATATTCCTCTCTTAATGCTTGACTTTCTTTATCACCTAATTCTTTTATCTTTATGATAGTGTCTTTAATGCTCACTTCAAGTGATCTTTTTAAACTTATCAAGGCTGCCTTCATACTAGATTGCCAACCAACGAATCAGCAATGAAAGTACAACCACAAATGCAAATGTCATTGTCAAGGTTTTTTGAACTAGTTCATTAGATGAGTTCATTTAGAAAACTTTCAACAAGCGAAACATGCTAGCGAAGCACAATAAATAAAAAGCAAACTCATTTCCAATGGTTTGCATGTAAAAACGGAGAGGTAAAATTGAGTGAATTTCAATTAATAGTGATCTAAACATTTTATAAATTCTATGTATTCCTTTTCCCCATATGACATTGCATATAAATAAGTTGTGAAGATTAGCAAGATCGCCATCATGAAAACATGAAACGTTTATTTCCTCTATTATTAATTTCCTTTGTTCTCTTATTGTCTTCTGCCATAGCAGTTAGTGCTGAGTCAGAATTTGAGACGTATTTAAGTGATTTTTATCAAAAGCAAGAGAAAGCAAGCCAAATACTTAAAGAAATTGAGACTGATCTAAAAGATGGATCGAGAGACAGAGTTTGTGCAAGACAAAGAGAAGCTGCTAGCTATGGAATCGAAGCTACGGAGTCTTTGATTAAAGCATTTAAAACAAGTAGTTCTAAAACTCAAATGGAGAATCTTCACGCAGGACTAGATAAATGGAGAGAGTTGAGGGACTATTGCTAACAACTTTTCTCATAAAAAATAAATGAATGTATTAGTTATTGTTTTTTTTATTGCCTCAATTTGGCTCATAAGAAAATTGGCATGGAATGTAGAAGAGGGAACCAATGAACAAAGAGAACGGAATCCAGAGTTAAATACAAAAAACTTCGATATGCATGAAAGAAGACTTGAACAGTTTTCAAAGTCAAAATACAAAAACCGTATTTTCTATATCGGGGCTGATGGTACTTGCTACTATTACACAGCCACTGGAAGGAAAATTTTTTGCTAATGGATGAAATATCTCAATGGGGTATTGCTGCTTTAATTGGAACATCTATTGCTGCCTTCTTAGCTTGGTTTAATAAATCCGGCTCTGACTTCAAAGATGGATTTGAACAAAAAAGCAAAAGGAGTAAAAAGAAAAAATAAATTGCATCCTTTAGAAAATCAATAAGATTTATGCATATACCAATTAGAGCTCAAAGAATCCAGAGGCAACAAGCAGCTGATGTATTACTAAAGAAATCACAATGAAAATAATCTATCTAATTAAAACGTAAAGAGGTGAATTATTCATCAGTATTATCTACTTCCCCACTCCAGTAAAAACAAATCCATTAAGTATACAGAAATCATAAGCAAAAAGCTTCAAAACTTTAGGCATCTCAATCCATTTCATTTCCTCAATTTTATTTAATTGCTCTGAACTTAGATTCTCTGCTTTAGCATATTCCTCCATCATCTTTGACCAACTATCAGAAAAAATATCAACGTAAAATGCCTTTTGATTTTGATCAAAGAAATTAATTTTGTCTTGCTTTGTACTAACCTTTTTAGACAGTTGCTTAAAGTATTCAATGTCCGATGTCATGATTATTTGCATATTTGAAAATCTAACATAATAAATTTACTTTCAAATAGTGATGAGATGTTCAAAATCTATACATTAAGTAGTCTGCGATATCAAACCTTGAACTGATTTTCCTTTTGAAGTGAAAAGAATAAAATACAAAAACCAATTTAATCTGTATTTACAAGAGTTTGATCATTTTAATTATCAATCCCACTGAGGATCCACACGTCTCCATCCAGTTGATAATAATTCCATCCATAGTTTTATTGCCAATCCTCTTCTAAGCCTCTTGCGATTCTTTAGAAGTGGGGGTCCGTTTAATTCAAGCTTTCCTCTCTCAATCCAGACCTTAGGATTTTGATCCCAACTCTCCCAATCATAGCGAAACCTCAAAATCCATAATCCATTAACGTCCTTAATCCAACCATCTCGCTTCATGCAATCATAAAAATCAATAGTACAAGTATACCACTATATTGGTTTTTATAGAATGATTTTTGGATGTAACTTTATTTTTTTGTTTCGGAAGAGCTGTCATATCTGCCTTGGGAATGCTGAATGGTGTAAATATTTTCATAATTTTGATAAGTCATTAGTTTAAAATCACAAAAAAATTAATGGATGGGTGTAAATACACTAAAAACATTCGTCTTTCACTGCAACTACGATGTGTATGAGTAGCTAATTTCATCAAAGATCAAAACTAAACATCCTTATTCCCTACGACGTCATCATGTTTGGAATTTGACTCATAACAGGTTCTACATAAATTTAAATGTCAGAAGAAGAAAATTGATTTAGAAAAAGTCAAAAAAGATTTCAAAATCAAAATTCGATTCAACAGTTATTAAATTATTTTTGACTTGGGAACTTTTTAAGCAAAGCAAGTCCAATCTAGGTTTCGATGATTTGTTAAAAATGGAGCTGGTGTACAAACCTTCTCACCGTCTGGCGTTACGTAGCACCTTTCAATGCCCCAACTTCGTTCAATGATTTTCACCTCAGTTGAGCCTTTTGGTAAAGGAGGTGCCGCAATTTGAGCTCTCGTCATGTGAATATGAAACTATACATTTTTAGCTACTGAAAAAGTTTTATCAATCGGTAAATAAATCCATTGACATTGAATCAAGTACAAAACATACAAACTTAATAAAAATAAATTTGAAAGCTTTAAGATGGTTTTGATTTTCTGTAATTTTAGACAGCTAATGAAAGTTGGTATAAAGATATCCAACTTTAATATCCGACTCAAAGACAGCGGATCATCCTTGCTTCTCATTCAGTTATCACCAAACAAGTAACTCCTCAGCTCAAATGAAACTACTTCCACTACATATGAAATTACTGAATAGCCCATGAACTCGCTTTAACTTAAAAGGCGAAGAATAAAAGCCGTTTCAAAGAAAACTTCATGTTATTAAGTGAAAGGAACATGACGCCTCTCCTCCTATAGCGTTAGTGAGAGAGTGAATTAAAAGTTTATTTTGAAATAAACGAAATGAAAAGAATAAAGCTCGATCAAGAATCTGAGGAAGTTGGAAAAACTTATAAGATGATCGCGATATCGTTAACAATTGGACTAAATATAATTATCATTACTTGGTTCTTTCTCTTCTCAGGGTTGACCAAATAAATTATTTAAAAAACAAGAAGTTCGAATATGAAGCTAATCAGAGTATCCATAAATCAAAGAAAGTCGATTAATCAAACTTAAGTCACTCAAAGAATTAGCTTTGTTTACTTTTATAAGTATATTTTTTACATCCAAATCACAAACAAACGAGTCAAAAGAAAATACGCAGTTTTTTTTTATAGGGTTCAGAAATTACCCTCCAAGAAAAATGAAAGTAGATCTAAATGAACTAGCAAATTCATACGAGGTCGTTCCCGTATCTCTTAGTGATCCTTTTAAATCTTTAGTTGCCGAGCCTTCCACGATGGAAGTACTTAGATTCATACCCATTATTGCCTTCATTGCTTTAATAATTGCAGCTGTATGGAGACAGGGTAAGAAGTTCCCAATAAAAGCAATTGGCGATTTAACCAAAGATAACAAGCAAGATTAAATATATGAAGGGAATTAAAAGATTTTCTTATAATTTCTAATGAGTGTAGGATTTATTAAATATCATTAAGGAATAATAACAGCTACTAAAGATTAGAGATTAAATGAGGAATTAGCTAACTCATTTGTCAGCTCAATTAATTTGTTAGAAATTCCAATCTCTTTCATTGAGTGTCCTGCATTATCGATTACATAAAGTTTTGAAGAGGGCAATGATTTATGAAGATCCCATGCACTTCTCATTGGACAAACCACGTCATATCTTCCCTGAACAATCGAAACAGGAATATCTTTTAGCCTAGTAGTGTTTTTTAAAATATAATTTTCCTCTAAAAAAATATTATTAACAAAATAATGACATTCTATACGCGCAAAAGGATCTGAAAATTTATCATTTGCAGCTTTTTTAATGGATAAGTTTTTTGGCTTGAGAAAGCTTGTTGACATTTCCCATCTCGTCCAAGCATGTGCAGCTTTGGCTCTCTCAGAGCTATCTTGACTGGTTAATCTTTTATAGAAAGCATTAATCAAATCGCCTCTCTCATTTTGCGGAATAACAGACTGATAAAGATCAAATTCTTCAGGAAAAATCTCACTTGCACCTTTTTGATAGAACCAACTTAATTCGTTTTTTCTGCACAAAAATATACCCCTAAGAGTAAGACTTAAAACTTTTTTAGTGTGTTGAATGGCATAAATCAAGCTTAATGTTGAGCCCCATGACCCCCCAAAGACATGCCATGACTCAATTTTCAACAGTTGTCTTAATTTTTCAATATCTTCAATTAAATATTGTGTCGTGTTCTCTTTTAACTCAGAAGGAGGAGAAGATCTACCACATCCTCTTTGATCAAATTGAACAATATTGAATTTCTTTGGGTCAAAATATCTTCTATAGGAAGGACTACTGCCACCCCCTGGGCCACCATGAACAATCAAGACAGATGATCCATTTGGATTACCGCTTTTTTCCCAGTAGATTGAGTGAAGAGGACTCACTTTTAATATCCCTTGTTCCTTAGGTTCTATTTCTGGAAATAACATTTTTAATTAAATTTTCGTCTTTTGATTTTGAGACATTTCATTCAACTCAAGCATACATAACAAAATTAGCTATAAAGATTATCAAAAAGGACTTGATTAATGCCTAAGAAAAATTGGCTCAAAAACTTTCGGTTAAATTTTCATGCCCCTGGAACAGGTTTTGCCTTAATGATCTTGGCCTTAACTCAAGTACCAGTTGGAATAAAAAATGCAGCTGAAGTTGTTTGTATTGGTCAAACTTCAAATAGGATTTGGAAATCAGAAAAGAATCATGCTGATGCAAATATGCTTGCAGTTCAAAGATGCAATGGAAGAAATTAACAGGAATCATGTGATCGTCATCAAGCAAAATAAGATAAAAACAAAAAATGTAACGTTGGCCTAGAACTTAATTTTTAACACGATAAAAATAGGAAGATTTGAAAACTCTTCTTTTTTATGACTTCAGCGCTAAAAATAATCGATCAAGAACTTGCTCAGTTTGGATGGGTTGAGTCAATAGCGACTAATTCAATAAGTAATTTCAATTCACCCAAGATAGATGTTGAAGAACTAACAACTAATGATCAAGAATCTGATCTCATAGACACATTCATATGTCATTTGATCTTCTATGTGCTTTTTTGCTATTCCCTATTTCTATATATTTTTATTGATCTGGGTTTTGGTTCCTTTTTAAAAAATAAAGTGAATACATTATTTAAACTCCAAAAAACATTCGAGCCACCTTCCTTTATCAGTGATCATTCCTGTTAATACAGATATGGCTAGTCCTTAAACATATTATTTGGGTATTCCTTACTATCGCACTAACTTAAAAAATGTATTTATATAGGCACGAAGTAATTCACTAACGGTCTGAGTCTGCACAGACCGTTTTTTTTTTATTCTACATGCAAAATTATTTCGCCAAAATATCAAAATATTTTTATTGAATTGAAGTTGGTCAATTCTATAAAGAGCCCATAGGAGACGATTACTTTTATCCAGATTGGTAAATAGACGTCAGAGGCGTTTATTATTGTTCATTTCTAAATTTTTTATTACTACAAAAACATTTAGAAAATAAGCCAGTCAATTGTTTTTTTAAATAATAAGAACCACAGACTATATTTCTTGAATTTAGTAAAGATTTAAGTATAGCCTCTATTCCTATAATTTTTTAATTGACTAGTTAATCAACTACTAGTAATTCTACTTGAGTAAGAGTCGAGGTGTATAAATTTAACAAGAGCGATTAGAAGATCTATATACCGATATGGAGGTTTATGAAACTAAGAACTCCTTTCGACTTGATCAAAAATGCATTAAGTGATCTTTAAACAATGCATGACTTCTCTTACACGGTTCTCCAATGAAACTAGAGATAAGTATTGAGACAAAGAATGTAGTAATCATCAGACAGTATCAAAATGCAAGGTTTATGAGGGCTAACAATAATAAACCTAGTACTAGTTAATAGCTGTTCAATCCAAGCAAGAATCGTCTAAGCAAAAAAAAACCCTGCCTAACAGAGTCTTTTTAAAACGACTATCAAACTAATGTTTATATCGATGACCACGATAAGCCAATTGGGTATTTAGCTCAGACTTGGCATCACTTCTACATGTGTTGTAGTGATTACGCCTGTAAGTCAACTCAACACAATCTTTTTGCTCTTTTTGCTCTTTATGCTGGACATAGTTTTGCCCACGGTATAGAAGAGTTGTCATCATTCAAACTCCGAATGTTGATTTAAGTCCCCGTTCCTTGGCTTAAATCGAGATGCGGCTCGCATATAGCGAGTTGAACGTTTTTTTGTAGCGGTTGCTACAAAAAACATTATGTTATGAATGAATTGCACGCGTAGTTCATCCTGATACAAAACTATCTAGTGGTATATACTCAAATTTCTAAAATCATTTTTTAGTACATATCAAACTGAAAGAGAATTCGGCTTAAAAGATTTTTACATAAGCTTTAAGAGGTCTCCCATAATGGTTTCTTAGAAACTTCCCATTCTGTTTCCACTGAAGACTTCCATAGTTCTCTTGCTTTTTCATAAGTTAACTTCTCACTTTCATGCAACTGAACATGAGGAGTAATACCGTTTAGGAACATGAGCCTGCAGCTAGCGTAGTGAACCCTTATGTATTTAGTTCCGTCTTCATCAAGGTGTTTGTCTTTAAAAAACCTCATTGCCCAGGCACGATCTTTTTTCACAAGCCAACTTTCATTTTGCATTTTTAGTAGGAGCTTGGATTATCTCTTTTATGCTGCCTTGCCTTTGAATGACAACTATCTGTTGACCAACGATTTTTAATAACTTCAAGAAAGTCACATATGAATTCATCTGGGCAATCAAGTTCATCCTGCAATTCAGCTAATTCATTAATAAAGTATTCGAATGTTCTACTTATTAATCCTGACTTTTGCTTTTGGGACGGACTCCATTTGTCCATAACTAGTAAAATAAAAAATTAGCTAAATTAATAATTAAACTATTACTGCAGAACCTATTTGGCAAACACTTGCTATTAAAAGCAAAACAGGAAAGTTTATTCAGACTAAAAGTTTAGCTGCAGTAATTTTATTAATTTCTTTCATAGCTTAAGTGTTTTTAAAATTTTAATAAAAAATTATCGATAATATAACTAGGAATTATCGATCCCCAAAGGTCTGTTTAGGTACGGCAAACCAGTTCTGGTACAAAAAGAGGAAATTCCTCCAAAACGAAAAATTAATTCTGGATAACGGTAGATATGATAAGAAGATCTATGAAACGCTACTTATTATTTTTTCATAGGCTTTATTTTGACAGCTATGAATGTACGGCCGAAAGTTTTTAGTTGATCCTTCAAGACAGTACTTACGGAATAGAAAAAATAGAAATTAAAAACAAGTCCCAATGCGAGGAACAAGGCAAGCAGTACACAAAAAGTTCAGATATTCGTCGTTACTTCTGAATAATTAGCAAATAAGAAAAAGTATCCAACAACATACCTTAAGAGGGACAACTGGATAATTAACTAGCTGACTTTTGATTAGTAGACGAATTGAAGGTGAATTAACAACAATCACAACCTTTTTCAGCTGTAATTGAATTTGCTTCAAAAGTATCAGCAATATCTCGAAGCATTAGTGCTAAAAACGCAGGAGGACATTGGAGATTACTAGCATACTTAGCGTATTGCTGGGCAGTTTCCTGCATTGCGGGAATAATGATGTTGTCTATTTGATCTTCAGTGGGTGCCCACTTCGTTTAACGTTTTTCAGTCATAGATTGCACTCACCTAACAACGAAACCATAAATGTATTTTTTCATGGAGTGAATGTATTAAAACCATTTACCACTTCCTCAAGCATTTGATCAAACGACACCTAATTTCATTCCACTTTTCACCTTGGCAAGAATCTTATCGTCTAAGTCATTGTCTGTTTGAAGAACTAGCCACTCAATTGCACTGATAATAAAAGCTTTCATTTGCTTCTTGAAAAATTTTTTCAACATCAAAAAAAGCACTGGCTTAAGTATTAAGAAAAGGAAACCAACCATTGCATTCCAATTTATTCAATATGGTTTTACCTCATATTCTCAAATATTGGTGTTACCACCGCAAAATGTTCGCATTGCACTACAACATCGAGTTTGTTCGTTGGTTAATTCACTGAATTTAATCATGCTTACTCCGTATCACATAATTTGATTTGGGACACTTTAAGTAATCAGTTGTGCTTCAATTACTCAAATGTCCACAGTGAAGCAAAGCTGATGAAATCATTTTTCATAATTGACATGGCTGGGTATTTCTATTTGATGGCTTGCTTTTGGAGAGATTTAAGACGAACAAAAACAAGTTGAAATTAACTTAATATTTTAATTTTTAAAATTGCTTGGTAACTTCAAAGAAGACACAAACAAAATCTCCTTCATTATCTAGCAAAACAAATGAATAGCATTACAAGATTTTCAGTAATTGGCATCCCTGCGATCATTGGCATGGGAATTGCCTGGATTGGTAATCGAATCATTAAAAATGAAAAAGTACTCAAAGATCGTGAATTAGAACTTAAGCTTCAACTAAACAATAAATTCGATTGAAAATTTTTAATTAGATAGAAAACTCAATGATGAATAATATTGGCCTAATTTTATTTGATATAGATGGGGTTATTCGTGACGTAACCAACAGCTATCGATTGGCTATTCAAGAAACTGTAAATTTTTTTAGTGGGTGGAGACCCACGATAGAAGATATTGATTTTATAAAAAGTGAAGGCTGTTGGAACAATGATTGGGATTTGAGCCTAGAAATGATTAATAGACATGTACAAAAAAACAATCTTACTTTTTCAGCTCCTTCTAGAAAAATATTAATTGAATGCTTTGAAAACTTTTATTTTGGTGGAGATCCAAATCATGACTCTAGTGAATGGTCAGGCTTTATTAAAGATGAGACGTTATTAGTCAAACAAACACTTTTTGAGGAATTAACTCAGCGAAGAATTGGTTGGGGTTTCGTAAGTGGAGCCGAATTACCATCAGCGAAATTCGTCTTAGAGCAAAGGCTCGGCTTAGCCTCTGCTCCCTTGATTGCAATGGGTGAAGCACCTGAAAAGCCTGATCCAACAGGTTTTATTTCACTATCTTCTAAACTTTCAAATAAACCTTTAGGCTTTTCCAATCCTCCAATTGCATATATTGGAGACACTGTTGCAGACGTTAAAACAGTTATAAATGCTCGAATTAAGATTCCTGATCAGAAATTTATTAGTCTCGCTATTGCCCCCCCACATTTACATGTAGATTCAAGTCGAGAGAAACGTCTCAGATATGAGGCAGAGTTGAGAAAAGCAGGTGCAGACTTGATTATTAAATCGATGGACAATTTAAGAAATGAAATACTAAATTTTTTCATAAACCAATAGATAATTTAATAATCTAATTTTTAATTCTCATAATTATTCAATTGCCCAAATAAATTTCTTAAATTGAATTTGTTAGAAAGGTGCTTAAAAAAATTTATTTAGTTATGAGTAGTTATCAATCTTTAGAACCTAACTGGAAAAACGAAATCAAGCTGAAACTGCTTGAGCATTAATCACTTCATCGTCAGACATGTTTACGTTATCGTTATTTGATTTCTTATTTTTAAAAATATAGTAAGCAGCTCCACCTGCAACAGTTGTGGAGACAATTAATCCAGAAATAAGTGTAAGTGCAAGAAGTCCGCCTATCAGGCCACCTTTCAAACGAAGAAGGTTTGATTTAATTAAAAGAAGTAAAAGTAATGTTGAAGTTGCTTTTAACGAAGCGATTCTTAAAGCTGTTAAAGGCCAAAAAGGATTAAAGAAAAACATTTTAAAATTTCTTTCTTTGAATGTAGAGGTTTTTTTGACCTTTTGAGGGGAAAAAACTAGGAAATGGTGAAATTGCTTGTAGTTCCTTTAGGTGAAACAGAGTCTTGTACAACATCTTCGCTCATACAATCAGTTGGATAGGAGATCACATTCTTTGCTGTGAATCCTGTACCAATGGCAACCACTCCAATCACAAAAATCCATTTTAATCTTTCACTTGAAATAAGTCTGTTAATCATTTACGAAAAACCCATTTATTTTTATTCTGTCAAATAGTCTGAGAATTGGGTCAAAAAGATATTGATCGAGAGTTTTATCAGCATTTTGAGAAGTCATTACCCAATAAATAAAAGCCCCAATACTGAGAAGAGTTAATATTTTCGGCCAAAAGTTTTCTGGATAATTCGAATCAGATTTGAATTTATTATCTTTTTTCATTACTTCCACCGTATACGTTCTGGATGATTTTTTTCAATTTTCCTAAGTAGCAAAACAACACCCAAAAGACTCAATGGTCCAATAACAAGAGCCACTTGGATAAAGGTTATTATTAAAGGATCTAAAAAATTCATCATCTCAACAACTGTCACCGCCATTACAACCAATAATCTTGAAAGTGACTCTGGAGGGATCAAGTACATATCTTCTGGCAGATTTACTTGTTGCTTTTATCTTAGTATTAGCTTGAATGTACATATTCATTTTAATTTTTTTTTAGAAATGTGAGGTCAACGTACAAATATTCGACTAGTTCGACCTCGGGTGTTCTCTGTAAAACGAACCCGGTTGCAATCTCTGGTAAGTTTCTTAAAAAATATTAGTCATTGTATTAGGAAGAGTTCAATAAAGTTGCTAACTTCGTATTAGTTTCAAATTATTTTAATTGAGCTTCAAAGCACTATTATTATTAGCACATCTACAAGCATTTCTCATCCCTATTCTTATTGGAATTAAGTCCATAAACAGATTCAAGCAAATTAGGTTTCCTCTTCTACCACCTTTAGCCTTTATCTCACTAGGTCTTGCCTCATTGTTTGAGATGTTCGATCATACGACTACGGATTGGATATATGTAGCTCACTCATCAATATATAATTGGCTGTTTTATTCATTTCTTTCTATTGGATTATCGTTCTTTACTATTTCAGTAGCTAAAAACGAGTCGATCATAACTATCAATATTTTGTTAATAATTGCCGCTGTTTTTTGTTATTGGTTTCTTGGCAAGTCGACAACTCTTTTAATTCAAGTAATAATAAGTATTTTACTTATTTCGCAATGGTGGAGACGATTTAAAGATTGGGTCTTGTTTATTTATCCGATCACGGGAGTAATCCTTACTACATTTTTTGGGATTCTACTTTCAAGTTCAGGCGAACAAATATGGCATGTATTTATAGGTCCATCAGGAACGATAAGTGTTTTAGCTTTTTACGCAGTTTTAAAGAGATCAAGAAAAAAAGAAATCATTTCTGCTTAATAAGATATTCATCAACTTATGATTTATTAAAATTACATTTGCAGTTATCTTTTTATATAAGATGATATATCCACTAAAGTTGATAATTGTTTAACAGCTAATGAGTCTGAGTTCTTATAGACAACACAAAATTTATATTGCTGCAACGATGGGGTATGGACTTGGTTCTGAAGATCCAGAAGAATTGGCCCTTTATGAAATGATCAAGAAAGAAATAGAGAAAGACTACAAAAACAGAAATAAGGGCATTCAAAGAACTGATTAGACTCTCATTTCAGAAAGTGTCTAAAGATAGGGGTAAGCCATTTAACTTCGCTAACTTATAAATCTGCGGGTGTAGTTCAGTGGTAGAACGTCAGCTTCCCAAGCTGAATGTCGCCAGTTCGAGTCTGGTCATCCGCTTAAAAGAAAATCGAAACCAAATGTTAATTGTGTGGTGTAACTCACAACAGCAAGTTCAGTCCACAGAAAACAATTGGCATCGACATAATTTGACTTTATAGATTTCCATGGATAATCCCTCTAAGGAACAAATTCTTGCTGCATCCAGTGGATGGGTAGCTACAACATTAAATTTCCTTCCTGGGTTAGGTGCTGGATACCTTTACCAACGTCGCTGGATTCCTTACTTTTTAACTGGAGGAGCAGCTACAGCATGGTTCATTCTGGGAGCCATCTTAAATAGTGATATAGATCCAACAAAAACTGAGCAATTAATTGGAATAGGAGGCTTATTTTTGATCTCATTCACAACAATGATTGAGGCTAAAATTGCTCATAAAAAAGCAACCTTAACCGTAGAAGAGCAGCTTCAGGCAAAGACTCCAAAGAGAAAAGGAGGTCTTTTTAGATAATCAGCCATTTAGAAAACTAATAGAGATGACAGTAAAAAATCGTAGTTGTGTTATTAGAAACTGATGATATGACTAATGAAACAGAATTTTATAAAAATTATGAAATGCTTTTTTGCTTCTAATCGTTTGATCAAGTAAGTGGCTCTTGAAGTTACCGTATTCAGCTTTGAGATTTCTGTTCCTTTGAACAATGGGCAGCATTCTATGACAGTGAAGGAAACAAACAAATTATGAAAGCAGAAAAAATTGTTTGTCTGTATAAAAGTTTAAAGAAAGAGGATCCTAGTAGTGCCGTTGTTATGGAGCAAGCTGCAGAGGGTAAATCAATCGCAATGTTTTCCAATCATGAAGTAAGACCTTTAGTTAAGGAAGCTGGAAACTTTAATGATTCAACCGTCATCACTAGTTACTTACAAAGTTAATGAAAAGATGAAACACTTTCTTTCTCTTATTGTATTTGCTGTATTTATGAATAGCTTTACCAAGAACACTTCTCGAGTCAGTTCCTTAAAACAAAATGTAATCTCTTAGACTCAAAAACAAAGAGATCGTTGCTTAGATTGGTATGCCTACAGAATTGAGACTGCTAAAGCAATTTCGGTCCTAAATCTCAAGACAGAAAAGAAGCGGATTTAATGGTTTACTATGAGTTCTTAAAAATGTAACTGAATCAAAACTATTTTACTCTCCATTTTTTAGACTTCTCGGATAGTTAAAAACAAAATTTAAGAACATTAAAGCATAGAATCTATTCTAGTAATATAAATGAAAGAATCATCAAATTCAAGACTTAACCAACTACAAATAGACCTAAATGAAGAGTACTAAAGCTATTCCGCTAACAAGAACTTTCTCTGAGTTTGCAAAACAAGCTGACTACTCATTCATGGATTCTCTCAAACCTGATCCACAAGCAACAGATGATGGTGACGACCACCTAACAAGAGAAGTCTTTTCTGGTCACTATGTACCAGTCACTCCAACAGCAATTCCAAAACCAAAATATGTCGCTCACAGTAAAATATTATTTAACGAATTAGGGCTGAGTCAGGAACTTGCTCTTGATGAACTTTTCCAACGTCTATTTTCAGGCGACATAAGGGTTGCAACAAAACCGATGCGACCAGTTGGTTGGGCTACAGGTTACGCACTATCTATATACGGAACTGAATATACTCAACAGTGTCCATTTGGGACAGGTAACGGCTATGGAGATGGGAGAGCTATTTCAGTATTTGAAGGTCTCTTTAATGGCAAAAGATGGGAAATGCAACTTAAAGGAGGAGGGCCAACACCATACTGCAGAGGTGCTGATGGAAGAGCAGTACTTCGTTCAAGTGTTCGTGAGTTTTTAGCGCAGGATTATATGCAGTCACTCGGAGTACCAACTTCACGCTCTCTCACACTATATGTCTCTAAATCTGAAACAGTCCGCAGGCCTTGGTATACAAAAGACTCCAATTCATTCGATCCAGACATATTAATAGAAACCCCAGCGGCAATCTCAACACGAGCCGCACCATCATTTTTACGTGTTGGTCAGATAGAACTCTTTGCACGTCGAGTACGCAATAATGAGCATCAAGATGCAATGAAAGAGCTCGAGATGATTGTGAAGCACTTAATCGTAAGAAATTATAATGAAGAAATTAATCCTTCTCTTAGCTTTATCAATCAAGTCGTTGAGCTCGCAAATTTATTCCGAGAACGACTAACATCATTAGTAGCCAATTGGATACGGATTGGCTACTGCCAAGGAAATTTCAACAGTGACAACTGCGCTGCTGGTGGTTTCACCCTCGATTACGGTCCATTTGGATTTTGCGAACTCTTCGATCCTAGATTCCAACCTTGGACAGGAGGTGGTGAGCATTTTGCATTCTTTAACCAACAAGTTGCTGCCGAAGCAAATTATCAAATGTTTTGGAGATCACTTCGACCTCTGCTTACTGGCAATGCAGAGGCACTAGAGAGGCTGGATAATATCCGAGATGGATTCAATACACTCATGAATCAGAAAATGGAGAACATGTGGACAAAGAAACTAGGCCTAGTCAGATATGACGCACCTCTAACAAATGAGATGATAGAACTCATGGTCCAAACAAAGGTTGACTATACAATCTTTTTCCGAAAACTTTCTAATATTCCAAGCGAAATTACGGACTTAAAAGATAGTTTTTATCTGCCAATCTCAGAAGAGATTGAGACAAAATGGATCAGTTGGCTACAACGATGGAGAGAACACATAATTAACACAGGTGATCAAAGTGAAATATCTGCAAAAATGAAACGTATTAATCCTAAATACACATGGAGGGAATGGCTCATCACACCAGCTTACGAAAAAGCAGAAAAAGGCGACTATACCCTCATAAAGGAGCTGCAAGATGTTTTAGACAAACCTTTCGAGGAGCAATCATTAGAAATACAGAAAAAATATGACAGACTCAAGCCCAAGCAATTCTTTGGTGCTGGGGGGATTTCACATTACAGCTGTTCATCTTAATAAAAAGAAAATTTAAATACATGCCCTCGGGACTAGCGAATTTAAAAACAAAGCTGAGTTTTCTTAAAAAGACAAAATAAACAGAAAAAGAATCTTTGGATGCCTTTTATATAGGTAACCGAACTATTCATTCACTCGATAAAGGAAGAATTAGCTCATGATTAGTTAAATAAAACTTAGTCATGTCAGAAGAAACAAAATCCAAAATTAGAATTTTTCTTCCGTTTAGTTGGTTCATTCCCGCAATCATTTCTTTTGGTGTGATTAATTCACATCAACTATCAGCTGGTATTTCTCCCATATATATCTAGATCCATGACATCACACATCCCTGAACTTCACGAATCAATCGTAAAGGCATCCAACGAAGGTAAATTGTGGGGACTAGATCAATTTACCAACAATACATATCAACTTGAAATCAATTTTGCCCCCTCTGTTTAACAATAAAGGATAATTTCGATAAGATAATCGCGGAAAATAGAGAGTTGCTTTCTGACTTGACATCCATCTTTAACATGGGAACTCAAGCTATCATTGGAGAAGCTCAAGACAAAACAATTGATGAACTTTCAGATTTAATGTCAGAATTAAATGAGATTGAGTGAATTATCTAAACCCTAGACACGAATATTGTCGATAAACAATATACAATTTCTTTTCAGAACCTTCAGAAGAAACTCATACTAACTATTAATTTTTTGCCAAATAATTTCAGCATCTCTGAGAAGATAAATAGCATCTTTTCTACCAACGGTTTTTTCTACATCGTCCATCAACTTAATGTACCTCTCTCTCAAAGCTTGCTTTTCCATGACTATTTTAGTAAACATGTGAAGCTTTTCAGATCGGTCATCTATTTTGCATTTCTGAGCATTCTTTATGAGTCCATGTGGAGACCTAGCTCTTACTCGAACATTGTGCCTACTCATTATTAGACTATGTGATGATTGATCGTCTAATTATTCTGAACAGGGATATTATCTAATGCGTGTAGGGTTAACCTCCAATTTTTGTTATTCCACTTAGAAGTTTAACTAACTTCAATTCCGTAGTCTTTCACAACTTTAACCAACTCTTTAATTGATAAGTCATCGAGATAATCTCGAATACATTGATAAGCATTAAAGCTATCAATACCTTTGCTCTCATTCAACATTGAGTATGATTGTGTATATGGCTTCTCAAAAAATACAAAAAAAAGTGGCCTAAAAAACCCCTTTAAAGTCACACTCTTATATTGGATCTTTTAATGTTTTAATTTAACTTTGATATCTGTGGAAGAAACAAAGAAAAGCAAAAGGCTTGGATTTTCCCAAAAGACGTCAAAGGCTTCAGGAAAAGCAGAGTTAATTAAAGAACCTAAAGGAAGACTTATTTCATGGTCTCCCTGGCCACCTGCAAATTTCAAAACTCGTTATCCAGCTTTCCCTTTAGTCACGACTCTTTTGATTTTAAGTATTTTACGTTGGCTGATAATGGCTAACTAAACTAATTAAAGACTAAAAGAAGGGAAAAGTTAATTAAGGAACCCTCGCTGTTATTAAAAGTGAAAACAGGCTATTTCGCTAAGAGGTAATTAACGCCTAGAACAGATGCCGAATTGCAAGCACTCCATCACATCATCATCATATTTCATCTTGTAATTAGAAAATAAATCAGAAAATTCTTTCGTTTGAATAGATTTCCCTGAAAAATTCTTAAATAATTGCTTTGAGAATGGCATAGTTAAACCTCCAAACAACCTATTTAATTTCTACTCACTATGGGGTAATAAGTCTATGGGAATGAACACTCAAGTATTTAAACGGTCAATGAACTAATTAAATAGATAGCGTCAATTTGAGAACTATTAATTAGAGCTTTATTAATATGGAAAATCAATTCATTGATGCAGAGGAACTTTTCTCCAATCTTTACTTTTTCATTTCTAGTTTGATCAAAATAAATAATTAATGCACAAAATATGGATACAGCATAGAAGTATGAAATAATTAAACCGATGACATCAAATTGATTAAAAATCTTCCATTATTTTGATTTTTCTCTTTGACTAAAACCATCAGGAGATTGAAGATATGAAGTTTGCCCTAAATAGGGATCTTCACCAAAAAGATCATTCATTTGCTTTTGTGTCATTTGCCTAGGAGCTTCAACCATTTCACTATGGTCTTCTAATTCTTTAAGAGATGGATCAATTTCACCTGCACTAAGAGAAGCAGGACAAACAATCAAAAGAAGACCAAGTGAGAAAGAAACAATTCGAATTAGCAATAAGTCAATCATTTTCATAAATTTGCTTATAAGAAGAATCGGAATTTTCAACTTGCTTAATAGTCTCATCTTGACTTGCTTTGTCCTTCTTGAAAATGAGAATTCACCATCACCCCAGGGCTAAAAAAGGAGATTAGGTAACCAAAAAGGCAAAAACTACAGACAGAATCTTATTCAAGAAAAGTTGAAAGCAATTAGATATTTAAAGCCTTTTCAGAAATATCGTTTAACTAAATTAACTCATATCCATTCCTATTTTCATCTCATTCATCGAAACCTCACTCTTTTCATCATCCAATGGTTCTTTACTAATCTCAGGTAATGTTATATCACTGACTTCAGGTAAAGATGGTTGAATAACAATCCCTAGAGGATTATCACCATTGTCTTCAAGAACTGATGACACATCTAATTGAGACTCTTCTTTTAGATCTTTAAGCAATTCATCTTCTGCTAAAAGTTCTTCATTCTCATCGCTTTTCCTTTCACTTGTATCTTTTATTAAAATTTTCGAAAGATCAATTACGTTAATGATTACAGATTTCTGACTTGCATATATATCATTTATCAAATTGATTAATTCGCTAGATTTTGAAGACTGAAAAATAAAAGCATAACCAGTCCAGCCAGCCAAAATAATCGAAATTAAGACAATAGAAATAAAGGCAGAATACATTGCTTTTATTATTGTCTTAATCATTTTGCGACTTGATATATTGTTGAATCTAGGCGCATCAATAGAGTCTTAAAACAACCTCTTCACACCCTGTAAGGGCGCATAAATACCTGGTGGTTTACTCTCTTGTATTTATTCCACAACTGGAGTAAATATATATTTTTGGTACCTAGGAAACTCCATGATGTCCTTTAATCCATTCAAACCTTTAATCCTAAAATCATTCCTCAGCAATATTTCTAAGAGCAAACAAACAAATGATGAGCAACTGGAATGCTTACAGTTTGGTATATGTTCTGTGCAAGTTCAATCTCCAAAACCAGAAGAATTGTATTTCAGGTGAAAAATAGACTTAGGACTAAGCAGCTTCATGAATATTTCCAATAAATTCATTTAATTCTTGAAATTTCCGGTCAAAATAATTTATCTTTTTTTGTTTCCGTCATTTCATAAGGATAAATTTTCACTGTCTAATGAAAGATGATTGTCACCACTTATCAAGTAAATCAACTAATTTAAAATTTATTAAACCAAAAATATTAAAGAGCCATTGTTTACCATGATTAATATCTTCCATTCTTGAACCTTTTATTTTTGAACTGAATTATTAGTTAGGTATTATTTCATTTATATAAAATAAAAAACCTTCCAAAACTCGTTTGTCGAATAAATACCTGAGTATTTATTCTCTAGGGTCCACTCCCCTTACAGGAGTAGATATAAAAAAGGGTCTTCAACTTCCTATGTCCTTCTCTAAACGTTTTGCTAAATTAACTACTGAAGCTGCAGAGAATGCAGCTAGACTTGTTCTTACTCAACTAACAGAAAGGCTAAATTTTATCAGGCACCAATCAATAATGGATGAAGAAATGGAATGTATGCAATTTGGTATATGTTCTTATAAAACACAAGGACAAGCAGAAGTACAAGTACAAGTACAAGTATAAAGGAGTAATTACTTAGGAGTAATTATATATAAATAACTGATCTAATTTTAATATTTTCATCATTAAAATTCACTTTTTTAGTTTTCCCTTTTCTTACTATTGAAGTAATAAGTAAAAAGCTGAAAAGTCTTAGACTGACTTTTTAGACTTAAATTAATTAGTAAGTTATTGGTTATCAGAATCCTCCAAAAGGTCTGAATATTCTGGTGTCTTAGCTATCGGCAACTCAGAAGCGCTATTAGTTGATCTCACTAACAAAGCAATTAATTCTGATGTTCTTTTATTACTTGCGACATTACTACCGTGCGCTGAAACTGCTGCACCAGCAACAAAAGCAGAAATTGGTTTCCACCAAGGCATCGACTTTAGGTCATTCTTTTGAACCTCTGCAAAGAAAAAACCGAGCCCAAACAAAATACCAAATACACCTCCAGACCACTTGCATATCTCGGCTGAAATAGATTTGGCCTTTTCAGCAGCATTAATTTGATCTTCCATTTTGATTTAAATGACGAAAGTAAAGAGCGTGATTATTCAATAATTATAAAAGCACTTTTTAAATCTAATGAACATAAGTAACTATTCCAAGATCAAGGTCTTAACTTAAGTGAAAAATCTTTTCACTTAGTACAAAAACAAAAAGCATAATAGAGCTCATAGCGAGTACGACTCCTCCTATAATAAGAGTATTGTTTTTGTCGGATTGTAATTCTTTAACAACTTTTTGAATTGATTGAGAATTAGCTAATTTTTCTTCATTTTTTTTCTTACTCATTTGATTAAAGTTGAATCGTTAATAAAGTGAGACTATATATAAATATGATCATTTACTATTTTTAGTCATAATTTCTAGTTATCAGACTATCTGGTATTTAATTTCAATTGACTTTGACTTTGACTTTGACTTATCCAATTGTTAGAAAACTAATATAAAAAAATTCTTTTTTGTCATTATTGATAATTATCTTCACTACTAAGGCTGTGAATCTATCAATTAGCCCCAACGCCGGAAGAAGCACAATAACTTTTGCTAAGCCAACAACTCAAATTCATTAATTCCAGATAAATTCTTTCTGCCAGAGAAAAATTCAAATGCAATTGACTACGTTAGCTTTAGCTTTCTCAGAGTGGGGTATAGGAAGATTTCCTTTGGATTTAATTGTTTTTCTATCGATTGTTCTTATTTTTGCCTTACCTGCGGGTATAAATAGGAAAAAAATATTTGTTAAAGGTGATGCCTTTACAACTAGGTTAAAAAAACAATAAAAGAATGTGAGGCATTTGTCTTGATATGGTAATGAACTAACTTAGAACTTAAATATTGGTAATCTAAACAGAAATCAATCTAGTTAATTAGCAAAGCAAAAAAGTGTGGTTTACAATTATTTAGTAGTATAGATTTTCTTGAATAGTTAGAAAAATGCTTTGTACTATTCCATTGAGACCAGTTTTCTGAGCTATTGGAGGATGTAATTTTTCTAACCCGAAAAGATTGTGTGAGGGACAATAGTGCGTAGCATTCAAATTAAAAAAAATTCTCTTCTCCATGTGATCAGGTTGGAGTAGAGCCAACGGTGGTGTACGTTTTGCAAATCATTCTGTCATAGAAAAAATTTTGAATTTATTTTTAATTAATTATTTATTGACCATGACAAATACACTTTCCACCCTTCCAAGCTGAACATTTCTTTTTTTTGCACTTCTTTTTTTTCTTCTTATCTCCCATATGAATTAATGAATATATTTTATTTTAATAGAAGCAAAATCATCTTGTTGGATTATCAAGTTTAAAAATTTGCAACTATAAATTTATTTTTAACTTTATCATTAATAAGACAAACTCTCTTATAAAAAACTTAAATTCGATTTTCATTGGATGTAGTACCTAACTAAATCAGCAATCAAAAATATAGAAGCCCTAACGCAAGGATAAGTGAAAAATTTGATCCCACCGAAGTCTTTCTGAAATATTAGGAATATCGTCATTCTTTCTTTTTCTTAAAAGGAGACAAACCATTTACTTTTATTTTTTCGAGCTTCTCCATAATTTTTTTAAGTTCAAAATTACAAAGAAGCCATTTTTCCTATAAATTTTTAATTTTTTCTAAGATCAAAAGAAAAAGATGTCAACAAAAAATATATTTCTACTTTTCGTATTTCTTTAAAAAACAGAGAAATGTTCATCTTGTGACATTCAATACAATCTATTTCTGTTCTTTGATTCATCCTTCTATGCATGAAAATTGATGGTTATGACCACAAAACTTACCTATCGATATGCATTCACTTTGCTAAAAATGAAAAATGCAGTAGGAAGAAACGAGTATATGGATTTAGCTAAAGAAGCAAATCTTTTGTGGTATCAGATAGTTAGCAAGAAAGCAAAAAACACACCTCGTATAAACTGTCGAGCTTGATTTTTTTTAATCACTGAGAAAAAGCTGGACCTTTAACTAAATCAGTTTTCTTTCGTATTGAAAATAACTGAGAAAATTTATTTTCAACAAAGGCTCCAAGGCCTAGGTCAATAAGGATGTGTAAAACGAGAGAAACACAAAAAAGCACATAAAAAATCAAATGACAAATAAATGTATTAGCAAAATCATCCTTTTCCTTTTCTTTTCCATTTTTTGAAGTTAATTCGCTTTCATTAATTTTTTTTTGGTTACGCTCAGCAACTCTATTAGAACTTGCTGATTCAACCAATCCAAATGAAACCAATTCAATATCTTTAACTGTTGGAGGAGAAGAAACAGTCATAACAAATACTTAATTAGACATACAATACTTTCTTATTGATAAGTTTGGCTTATGAGTTATTCTTTCGTCTCAAATCTTTTTCAAGTAAGCCATCGTTTCGAGATCTTTCTGTAACATGATTGGAACTTTTTGAACATCAAACCTGTTCTTTAATTTAGAAATCTTTTTTTTCAAAAAAGCAATGATGAACATAATTTTTTTTTATATCTCTTATTAAATCTACTGACTGAAAAGATTCAATCAGTAAGAATAACCAAAGGCAACAGGGGGAGCTAATACCACTCCCAGGGTTATGGCACACAAACAATCAAAACTACTTTGTAAAAAGAGAACTCTTCACACCAGATTGTTCCCACTTCTTAATTGTTGGTCTTAAAAAAGACATTGGAAGAGCAGTCAAAACGGCAAATGAAACTACAAGTATCAAGTCAGTAGTGAAATGATTTATCCCAAAATCAGTGCCAGCAAGCCATAGCCAAGGAAATGCAGAAGCAAATAAATTAGTTGGCATTAATTTTCTCCAATGGAAGTCAAGACTATTTGATAATTGTATCCAATAATTCATTACTTAGTAAAAATTATTAGTTTCCCTTTTTGATTTTCTTTCTTTTATTTAGCCTCATACCGAAACTAAGAACATAATTTGATCAGTTTCTTGTTGATGGCATAAAAAAATAATTTTAGATTTTCCTTCTGCAAATGTGTGATGATTTACATATCATAAGAAACAATAAATATATTAGTAAGAACAACTATTAATAATAGTTTTTTTAATCAATTTATCATTAATTGGGTTAGTCCAGTCTTTAACTTCTTTAAGCTCAGAGTTTAATGGAAGTTTGCTAAATAATCGTTTCTCACAATCGATTGCCAATAAAAATGATTGAGTATTTATAAAATCATTATTATCAGGATTTACTTGGGAGTATTTAGTCAAAACAGATAAGAAGCCTTTATTATTGTATTTTATTGAATTAGCATCTATAAACTGAATTTCGTTATTAGTATTTGCTACCTCAATCCAGTCGATCCCCTCAGCAGATGAAGTATCGAAACCAGCTAGTAAGAAAGAACATGTAATCAAGCAAAAAATCAGTCCCTTCTCAATAAATATTCTAAGGTTGCTCATTATTTTAGTTATTTTTATATTAATGCCTACTTAAGCTAACCAATAGAAGAAAAACATCTATTGCTTATAGTAAATATACATAAATTATTTTTTCTTAAAATGTTTAGTTCAATTATTTTCCTATTAAAAGTGAATAATTTAAAGATATTATTAATAATGAGTGCTCCTACGTCTTGGAATAAGATTCAATAGAAACTTATATTAAATAAATAGCAGTATCTTTTGGTTTTTAGGCTTACTTATAGAATTGATCATATGCTAATTGTTCCTCCATATCTTTACCCAAGGAAGAAAGTACTTCATTAATCCTTTTCAACTCTCTCTCCAATTCACTTCTTTTAAATTGCAATTCTACAAATCTTCTTTGCATCTCTGATTGAGTCCTCTTTCTAGAAGATTCATTTTTGTGAATTTGTTCAGCTGGAAAAGGATTTCTCATTGTTAAGACCTTTTGCTTTAAATATAAAATGGTCTAAAAATGCCTTCCTGACTTTTAATGATTACTAGAGTTAGTCGTAGACATCTATAACTGATTTACTTGATATATCAGTAAACTGTAAATCCGTCTTAATGCTGGAGTATTAACACCTCCGTTTTCTTACTTCAAGATTTACTAGGAAATTTCACTGGATTTGACCTATTCATCACTATAAAAAATTTCGTCGTATACTTTTAATAGGCGTGTTAGCTATATGCCAATTAGAATATGTGTGTAGTATCCAAAGTCTCTTTTTTAGCTAATTCCCTCCTCTCAATAAGTTTATTAATAGAAATCAAGGCTAGATCATAAGTAGACAAGCCAATCTCCGCTTCAAAAGAATATTGATTAGTAATACCCTTTTTCTTAGTGATAATTACATTCGAATACTCCATTTTATTACCAATAGATATATTTACTTAAAAATATATTAAAATCATTTCAAGAGTGATTAAGACACTTTTATAATTGATTGTCAGCCCAGCTATAGCTATAGAGAATTCATAACTAATTTTATTTTATATTTAGACTCTCAACATAAAATATATTAATTACTAAAATATTAATTTTGTTTATCATTACTATCAAGGATCTTAGTCTTTTTTCTCTTTTGTTTTTGAAGTTTATAACCAAACTCCAAAAGTTGATGATATGTCAATCTGGCTTGCAGAGCACTTAAAGAGAGACGTTTCTCATTATCTTTTTGAAGATAGAAATTCCCTTTATTATTATTATTTGTCTCTATTGTTATGTACTCTTTACCTTTCTTAAGGATCCAAGGCTCTTTTTGATAGCTATTTTCACCATCTTTAAAGTCCCATGGGACTCGTTCTGTCTTTTTCTTCGATGGCATCTTAAAACTACATACCACATATTCTATTTTACATCTTATTCTAGAGATAATCCAATTAATGCTAATAACATCCAAATCAAATGTGACATGGTCGATTATCTGAGCATATACAAGTTTTAGATCTTAATACTAATCAGCATTCTCTCTGCTTTTTTTTAGATCAAGCTGTTGTTTAGAGGATATTAATTGAGATGCAATTGGATTGACTCTATTCTCATATTTTCTTGACCTATAGAGTTCAAATTTGCAAATTTCGTCTCCTTCTAAAAAGCAATCATCAATAAAATCATCAAGTACTTGTGATGCCATTGTGTAGAAAATGATTACTCAATTAATACGTCATAACAGATCGTTATCAAGTCCGTCTTAACACCTAATTTTAGTACTTATTTCTATACTCAAATTAAAAAGAATCTACTACTTAAGGGAGGCATTTTATAAACGCTTCTATGAAAGGTTTGACTTAAGGAGACTTTCTACGTTTCTTTAAGTTAATCAAAACCTTTAGCTATCAAGGGTGAGTTGAGCTATAAATAGAGAATTAATTATAAAAAATGAATTACATTCAAAATCTTTCTCCAATTAATCAACTTGTGGTTTTAGTAGCTTTTATTGGACTTTTATTTGGTATTTTGGTGGTTTACCTTGATAACAGCAAAGGCTTCGAGTTGAAGCGTGACTGGCGTAAGAAAAATAGTAGATAATCGTGAATAAGTCTATTGAAATGACTTTGTTTTTAGAAATTACATTTTTACTAATGAGTTACACCACAATCCATGATGAATATATTCGTATCAATAGAGTTAACCCAACGTAACTTGAATAGATCTTGATATTCCGCACTGTTACAAGCTTTTATTGCAGCTTAATTGAATGGGAACTCAATATTCACTGCTAATTGTCCACCATTTCATTCAACATTTACTGGCTCCATATCTTTAGCAAATACAGAACTCGAGTTCGGATAGAACCCAAGGTTGAAAAAAACTTCAAAATATTCAGCGAATGCTGGATGAGTAAACATTGATGTAACAAGCCAAAAGCACTTAGAAATCAAAAAACAACTGAAGTGAAAAAGTTTGCGCACATTGTTCAATTATTAAAATAAATATTAGAAAATCAATCAAAGCAGGTGGAGTCGCAGTTACAGATGAAGATGCTTGATTCAGATGGGGGTGACTGTTAGTCCTGCATATCTTCGCCATAAAAATTGAGATCATATTGACATGTAAAGAGGTTATTCCAAATTGGCACAATAACGCTACATTTAGTGCAAGCAGAGAACTAAATGAATGACATCAACGCTATATTCACCATGTATTTACCCAGAGATAGTCACCCATGCAACCCTTAGCCTAATGACTAAAATCACTGACTACTCTACATTTTGTGAAACTTCTCTTACTGCCAAAGAGCAAGACGAAGCATTAAGAAGAGCTTGGATAAGTAATACCGAAGTAAAACTTTTAGAGCGCAAAAGCAAATAACTTGTCGAAAAAAAATTGCATATAAAATAGAACTGGCATTTTTTTATTGTGGATGCTTCGATATTAGTAGTATTTCTTGAGCACAGGCACTAATAGTCGGATCTTTTACATCAAGATTTGGTAATGTTTCTACCCTTTCTGAAATTGACCAGATGAATATAACCAATAAATTATTTTTCGATATTATTTGTTTGAAGGCTATTCAATTTTCTATCTTGATTCCTAGAATATTAAAATCGTAGATGAATAAAGCGGATATTCAAGAGCATCTAAAGAGAGCCTAATTTGACTTTATAAGAAAGGATATCAAAAAAAATTGTCATCTTTTTAAGGTTAAAGCTCTCCATATAAATCATTGCTCTTTTATATGAAGAACATTAATACTGATGAAATTAAATATGTTAATGCTGCTGAAATAAAGAGTAAGTAACTGCTAGAAAGGACTAATGAAATTCTTTTTACCGATCTATCAAGACCTTAATGATTACTTTGCAGTAAAAACCAAGACCATATCTCGTATAGCCATAGCTGACATTATGGATAACAGTATGCTGATAAGATGGTATAGCAAAATCTTTGATAGCTACTTACTAGTAAAAGATTTGAAAGGCTTTGGATATTTTGAATCTGATTTCTCACATGGTTATGTACAAGCCACATTTCGTTTTAACAAACTTGCCTTAGAGGTAATAAAATTTCAATTAGACCTACGTGGTCTTAATAAAAGAAACACTAGAGAAATTTCAATTATTGAAGCGACAATGAAAGGCTAATCGCATACAATAACCAAAACTATTGTACGGCAATCAAAAAGTGGCATGATGATATTATGAATCGTCTAGATGAACTGATAGTTTTACTTAATAGCTTTTTCAATAGGGGAAGCACTAACAAGAGAGAAATGAAAAGGGTTTTTCAGTGGAAAAGGTATCTTAAATGGAACGATTTAACACCTGAAGAAAAACTCTCAGCTAAACGATTCATTTTACTCCCGGTATTTGCGTATTTAATAATTGGGATCTTTAATCAGAACTTCTCATTAATTGTTCTATTCCTAATTGGGTATGTACTTTATAAGAAATTCGAGAAAAGAAGTATTGAAAAAAAATAAATAAACTTTGATTATTTTTTACCTCTTACAATTCACTGCTAATTAAATACTTTAAGAATAGTAAGCCTATTAATGTCTATCTCAAGACAAATGTAATAGGTAATCTCATTTCCTCAGCTATAAAAAAAAAGGAACTAATAAGTTCCCTTTTGATTTTTCTAACTATTTTAAATGGTTTCATTTGCAAGAGCAAGAACAAGATCATGGCTTTCTAAGGTATGGCCTATGGCAGTTCAACCCATTAAAAATGAAGCAGATAAGCTGGGAGCATACAATGAGCTTATAAAAAATCAACAAGAACAAAATAAGTGTTTTTTAGAAGCTAGCAAGAATGGCGGAATGTGGTTTTCTTAAGAATCTGACTAAATCCCTGAGAGACAATAATATTCTCAAGTCCTTTTTCATTCATTACAGATAAGATCTATCACCCTTTTGACTGCAGCACCATAGAAGAAGAGGTATCAAGTATTGGAATTTAGAATGCATAAGTTAATTCCATCTTTATTGAAGATCTTTAATAAGTGTTATACGAATTCTAATGAAGCATGAAATAGCCAATCCATGAAAATATCTTTTCTACTGATTTGAACATTTCTAATGAACTAACTTCTTTTCACAATCATTTAGTTTATTGTCAGTCGAACCAGTGTTAAAGGTCTAGTCTTGCCTAAAGTTCTTTAGCTAAATATTCAATATAATTTTTCAAAGTATAGCCATGAGAATCATCATTACCTTTTACAAAATCAATATCATCAATTAGGTCTATGTTATGTCCTGCCATTAGCTCCTTTACTCGGGCATTAAACCAATCTTTAACAGATTTCTCTAATGCATCTTTTTGGTGCTGAGACCATAGATAAGTATCAAATGCTGTTACTGCATCTTCTCTACTCCATTTTTGTAGTCCTATGAAGTGATTTTTTACTGGACAATCTTTTCTATTTATATAATGTTTCTTAGAAGTTCTAGACATTCCTCGTGCATACCGTTCTTCAGCAAATATATTTTTAACTAACAACTGACCTGCCATGTTTTCATTTTTAATTTGAACCTCTCTTCTCATATCCTTTTGACCTAAGACTTGTATTGGATCCATAGCTAATTAGTTTTTGTAGGTTCACTTACTTTCGATTGAAAATCTCCAAGTAGATTGTTCCAATAATTCATCAAAGAATCAGGCATAGGTGTGTTTAATGGCATTTAATAGAAAGTACATTAAGCATTATTTTTGCTGCTAATCCCGTTTTAACAGAATTTGTTTCACTTCATAACCATGAACAAATTTAATTTCGCCCGAATCTAATTTAATAATTGATAAGTTTTAACATCTTGATTTGTATTTTCTTTTGATTAAAAACAATCATCTTCTACACCCCGACCCGAATCAGTAGATGGAATAGCACAAATTGAAAGGGCAAAAACTAATGAAATAACCTTTTTCACTTTGAACTAAGAAGATTCTCTGGATATATCAGAATCTTTTTCTTGATCCATTATTTTTAAAAAATTAATCAAGACTACTCAGTCGAAAACGAAATCAGATCCATCCCTTTAGAGAGTCTTAAATAGTCGAAATATAAAGATCTGATAAGTCCTTCTTTTTTTATTATTTGTGATCCCGAAAGATTGCATTAGTTTTTTGGGAATAGTTAAAGGAGTAAATAGTTTCATAGGCCCTCTTTGCTATAACTTTGTTTTAGACCTTTTATTTGCTCATTGAAAGTATTTAACTACTACAAAATTGGTGCAATGAAGGTACCTTCAAGTCATGATAGTTATAAGCATAAAAACTAATTATGGGAGAAGCCAAAAGGAGAAAAGAATTGGGGCTGCCCCCTAGAGAAAAGCCAATAGAGACAGATTTACCTACACTTGACAAGAAAGTTATACAAAATAAAGTAAGAACTTTTTTATATAAAAATCCAATTATTCCATTCCTTTTTTATGGTGGTGCAATAGCAGCTCTCTTTTGGGGTGTATTTAATCTCGTGAAAGTCTATAAATTGCTTTAACAAAAAAACACTTCTTTCCACTAGTTCTATCATAAAATAAATATCAATTAATACAAATAATATTAATTATACTGGAATAAAATCGCTTCAATAGGTCTTGTATACCATTATTTAAAACAAATAAAGTTAGGAAGAGGATGATACCAGGAGAACTAATTCTTCAAGGTAAAAACACAACTCTTTCTTTTCAAGTAGCTAGCTTTACTGCAATTAACCTACGTATTACACTTATTTTTAATTTTTTCTGATCGCCCGAGGAATTCTCGATAAAAACTGAGTATGAGCTTTTGTTTTGATTATTTTTCTGACTTTTAGAGAAGCCCAAATCATTGGTTAAATTATTCCCAATCTGATTTTTTTTAGCTTTGCATTTATGTAAAATAAAATATAAGTTGACGCTCGTTTTATTCTGTGAGCATTAGCCCTTTTTTTTTTACTAATTATGGGAGAAGCCAAAAGAAGAAAGGAGTTGGGAATGCCTCCTAGAGATAAGAAGAAAAAGAACATGGATAAGAAAGCTGGTTTTCTCAACAATCTCTCAGCAAAATATCCCTTTTTGCCCTTTATTCTCGGTGGTGTTCTTTTAACTATACTTATTGTTGATTTAGTGAATTACTACAAATAGAAGGATGCTTGAGCCCTTTTTTCTAGAAATAAAAGCTGATTAATACGCATCTTATTAGGACCGATTGATATTGGAAATATTAAGGATGACTTAGTTCAACACATTCACCTGTTCCCTCTTGCCTAATTAGGAATTAGTACTTGAGTATAAGCCGAGGTGTTTAAATCATGAGGAATCAATTAGAACATAGTCATTCTAATAGGAGGTTTATGAAGCTAAGAACTCCATTTTCCGTCATCAAAAATGCTTTGAGTGATATACGGGTAATGCATGATTTCAATTACGAATTTCCTGCTGACACTCGAGAGGAGTTTTGGGAAGAAGAATGTGATATCCATCCAACTTCTTCAACATGCAAAGTTTATGACAATTGAAAGAGCAATTACCTCATGGATCCTTTAGATCCTGCACTTCAAAGTACTTCTATTTCAGGAGTTAAGCCATTATTAACTCTGGCAATATTTGCTGGAGTTGGATCTTTTTTCTTTGGAGCACTTTTTACTGCTATTAAAAAAGGAATTAAAGAAGAAGGTTGGTTCAAATTCAATCAAGGCAAAGAAAAAAAAGATTAAGCAAGTTCATTTTAAGTCTCTATTTTGAACAAAAGATTTCAGTAGATACAATCACAAATGGATTTCTTTGATGAGTTCGAAATTATTGGTGGGATCATTCCGAACTTGATTGGCTTAGCAGTTTTTTGTGGGGTAATAATTTATTTTGATCAAACTAGAAAAGCAAAAGTCAGACGAGGAGAAAAAATAATTAGTCAATATAAAGGTAAAACTAGTTTGATATTTTTTAAGTTTTTATGAATTGGGTATTTCTTTCAGGTAGTAAAAATCATTGTCCTTAGCGAATCTAATTACATCAAAATCTAATTTTTCTTCCCACGATGCCTTTTGCGGTTATTTCTGAAGCTGGTAATTGGGTTCCTTCTTATTCCCTTCTCTATTTTGTTTTGATCATGGGCGCTCTACTTACAGCTGGTGTCGCCATGTCAGCTTTTTCCTTTTACGATGATTACTATTGGGGGGATAAGGATTTTAGAGATCAACTTAGGTTTCATCCTTCAAACAGGAATTCATCCAATCAAAAGGCTCGAAAGGCCTAAACAAGATTTACAAATATTTAAATAGAAAAATGGGGCAATAGACCCCTCATAATCGTCTTTAATACACTGACCGTATTTACTAAGAAGTGACTTCCTCCTTCTCCTTCCTGGCTGGAGCAGGAGCTTTGATCTCTTATTGTAGTTAATGCTCTCGATCATCAAGAACCTTGACTCGAGCTTGATAACTCTCCTCTAGTCTCTTACGAGAAGCCTCGATATTTTCGAGTTCTTCTTCTCTTTGTTTACGCTTGATTTCTTCTAGCTGACTATCAGAGACCACATAAACAGTTCTCATAGGGGAGAAGAAGGAATCAGCGAATACTCCCTCAAATAAAGAAGAATACATTACATTCATTCGAAAGACATATCTACTTTGACTTGACTACTTGGAATTTAAAATTTTACAAACCGAATAATCAATTACAGCCTCTACGACTAAGATCAGTTGCCACTACTACTTGTTTGAGCATACCTATAGATTACTAGTAAGTCTTAAGCAAAACTCTTTGCTATTAATTAGTACAAAATGAAGTTAGTAATAGAATTAAATTTGCTTATTAGGGAATAATTCTTTATTTGACTCAGGAAGGTAACCTTGTGGATTCATTGGCTGTAGATCTCGTGGAAAACCATAATTAAAAAATTCTCTTATGTTTAATTGATTCAAAGATTCTTGCTCAGGAATAACAAATGTATCTCGAATCAAGTTAACCTCAATTTCTTTTCTTTTACCTTTTTCGTTAGTTCTAGCAATGACTAATTTAATTGGCTTATCTTTAGGACCTTTGATTAATTTAATTGCCTCCTTCAAACCCATTCCTTTAGTAGCCTTTCCATCTATCTTTAGGATTACATCACCTGATTTCATATCGGCATCACTTGCAGGCGTGCTATCAATAATTGATTGAATTGTTATTTCTGCCATATCACTATTCAGAAAAAGCGTTATACCAATACCAGTCATTTCCCTTTTGATTTTTTTAGTTGCTCTCTGATTAGTTCTTACGCAACCAGAATAATCTCTAGCTTCAAGGCAACGTTTGTGAATCTCTTCTGAGACCTCAGCCTTTACAGTACTTGGTAATACAAAAGCAAAAATAATGGGAAGAATTAAGTGTTTCATTTTTGGATGTTCCCTACACTAATCTCAAGCTGTATGCGCTATCAATTTCTAATATATGCCGTCCATTTGATTTATAGATACTCCTATTTTCAAAAGCTCTCTGAAATTTAGATATGACTAGTTAAAAATGAAAATATGGAATGTCTTTCAGTCGAGGAGGCTTAGATGAGCAAATACCAAATTGCATGCACTCAATAACATCATCGTCATATTTGGGTTTGGAAGTAGAAAACAATTCATAATTCAGGAAAGATCCTTTGACATTATTTAGTAGATGATTAAATGGATTTCCACAAGACATAATAAGTTCTCCTAAAAATGTTGGGGAGACATTCCATCCAATATGACTTTGAATGCCTTCCCCTCTACTATCAGAACCAAGTCTTAAACTAAAAATTCTGATAATTCTTTTCTAATCAAAGTTATCTAAAAATCAAATCAGTATAAATTACTGTTTTGTCTTGAATATTTTGCGGGAGGCATTTAAACCTCCCTAAAGCCTTAGCCATTAATCAAAGTGTAGGCAGAGACCCTAGGAAAGTTTTAATTGAAAACGTAATAATTGAAAAGGGTGCTATCACCCAAGTATTAGTACAGTTGGGTTAATCAATAACTAATAATGCAAAGGATACTAATTACAATTGGACTTGTAATTGTTTCGATCGGCGTTCTATATCCCTATTTAAAACAAATAGGTTTGGGACGATTACCTGGGGACATCATTCTTAGAGGTGAGAACTCAACTTTTTATTTCCCAGTCGTTAGCTGTATTGCCATTAGTCTACTTCTTACAGTCATCCTTAATTTGTTCCGAACTTCCTAGTATCTGCCATAAGTCAAGAGGCTGATTAAAATCATTCTTTTTCTATGACTAATCTGATGAGTAGGGAGTAATACTTGAGTAATAACCGAGGTATCAAAATCAGAAAGGATCAATTAGAACAATGGTATCTGAAAAGGAGGTTTATGAAACTAAAAACTCCGGTCTCTGTCATCAAAGATGCGTTAAATGATATTCAAGTGATGCATGATTTCAATTACATCATTCCACCTGAAACAAGAGAAGAGTTTTGGGAAAATGAATGCGATCTTCACCCAACCAACTCAACCTGCAAGACATATGAAGTGTAAACAAAATTATTTGTACATATCTTGGTGATTTAAAAACAGAGTCCCTTCATCAACTGTCTGGTTCAGTCTTACGAACTGATGCCCCTATAGATCATGAAGGGAAAGGTCGATATTTCTGCCCTACAGATCTAGTGGCGACAGGATTAGGGACTTGTCTACTAACAGTGATGGGTATCAAAGCGAAAAAGGAAAGGTGGTCATTAGATGGTCTAAAACTAGAGGTTAATAAAAAGATGTCTAAGCTTGGTCCCAGGAAAATCGATACTTTAGTTGTTAATATTTTCACCCCATCAAATCTGACGGCTGATCAATTGAATGGATTAAAAGAAGAAATAAAAGATTGTCCTGTATTGAGGAATATTCAAAGTTCGACAAACATTAATCTTCTATGGAAACAATAGTAAAGGAGGATTTGCAATGCGTTTAAATTTTGTTCCTACCAATGTTTTCCGTGAGACACCTCAAGTATCGTTCTTCGATGCAGGTATCAAAGATTCTAATGGATCTGATGTCGTAATTCATCACGGCAATGCAATCTCACCCCTAAACGATGGAGAATTTGAGCAGTATTACGTACATCGACATCAGATTGATCACAATTTAGTTATTGAAGGTAGTCGTATTTTTACTTTGATCAATCCTAAATGGGATGAACCACATCACATTATTTTCTTAAACCGCGCGATGGGAGCACTTCAAATTCCTATAGGAACAATATCATCGATCAATCTCTAATAAAGAAGGAAGTATTGTTCTAAACCACGCCGTAAGGGGTGAAAAATTTAATCATGAAAAAGAATTTATACCTGTTAGTTTAAGAGACAGAAAAGATCTGAAAACAGCTCAAAAAAAAGGATCCCGTTTACTGGATTTGGGAAAAAGATCAAATCAAAAGAATTAAGTTTGA
Source organism: Prochlorococcus sp. AG-402-K14 (assembly GCA_003216815.1). GTDB lineage: Bacteria > Cyanobacteriota > Cyanobacteriia > PCC-6307 > Cyanobiaceae > Prochlorococcus_B. The sequence goes on from QCIG01000001.1 coordinate 86,514, forward strand.
GCAAATTCAATCTAGAGAAAAAATTTCTTAATCGGATTAAAAAACTTGTCTTGAAACAAACGAAGCTACCACCACAAATAGTGCTTCAAAAATCGAAGGAAGTGATTTTCCAATTGGAAAACCCATTACCCTCGGATGATCCACATCAGTTTCCTCTGAAGGGACCCTTAAAGATTAAAAGGTCTGCAGATCAATTATTGATTCATTATTAAGCACTAATAAACTGATATAAAAGGAATCAAGGATGAGATGAAGTTAAAGAGCCTTGACTTTTAGGCATTAAGACTTATTGATATTCTGTAGCCGTTGATACAAAAATAATGCTCATTCTAGAAATGGAGCATTTGCGATGCCCCTGAGAAAACCATTCCACATAACACCTCAGGGTGGATCAATTCATTGCTTAGAGGGCCTGGCTGGAAGAATCTTTAGAGCTTGTTCTGCAAATCAATGCACTTATACAGGAAATCTTCACAGTGCAAAAACGTTTATAGACTTTGTTGAAAACAAAACTATTAAATTTCTTCCTTCTGAGAAAAAAAACGAAAAGATCCCATTTCAACGCAAAACAACCCTTAAGTGGAATGAAGACGGAAGTCTATCTTCAATTGATATGGCAAGGATATTGAGTCGCCTTGAAAAAAAACATTTGACCGAATGTGATCTTTCTTGCGAATGGGGAACTTCTAACTGAAGAACATATACAAAGATTATAAATAAGGCTTCAAAGGCAAGGTCAAATTGAATGATAAAAACGTTCAATCAAATTTGGATACTAAGAAAACCAGAATTAACAGGTAAAAAAAATACGGTTGGAGTTGGAAAAAAATTGCTGTATTTATGATGTAAGTCCTACTACTGTCAGGCGGTGGAGTTTGTTATGAAAGAAGGGTCTCTGCGTCTTCTAATTTGCCTGATACTTTAAGTCTTTTTATTTCCTATCCAGTCTTCTGGCTTTTTCATCATCCAATCCATAATTCCATCGCTATCCATATTCTTAGAGCTAAGGCCAAAGGCAACGATAAATAAAAGAGTAAAAGAAATTATAATTACGAGTAAAAGAGGGCTTATGCCCATTTCAGAAAGGGTAAGACTAAAAAGATATTGCATAATAAGAAAGTGAAATTTTTTTAATTGGAATTTTAAAACTAAAGCTTATGAGGTTGATTATCCATGCCACAAGAGCTCAAATAATTGACATTTTTCCATAGAAATGAATTGTTGAAACATTGTTTCTTCAAATAACCTTCTTAGTTCCATTTCATTAGCTTTTTTCGCCATTGTATTAGCTAGTTTACTGGCTATTTCTTGATGATTAGATTCCTGTTCCATATTTTCAAAATTATATTTATTAACCTTTTCTAGAATCAAATATCTCTTTTTTTTTTGTATTGTTTACATAATGTATTTCCTATGTATCAAAAATTTCGTAAATGAGTTCTAGGCGTTGGCTTTGTTTTGTCGTAGTTTTAAATAAAAATCGTTTAGTGGTTCTTTTATAGAAAATATTTTTCCGTAGAAATCTGCGCAGTGTTGAATTAACGGCTTAAAAGGGTTCATGTCCATTTTCTTAGTCCTAAACGATTACTGAAGTAGCAATATCAAATGAACCTGATGCAAGGATTAGAGCAGGTATGCAAAAAAGAGATAGGAACTTAGCTGCTGAGGAATTATTGATTGAAGTCATGACAAGTAGAGTTTAAAAATTAAGTGAAAAGTCAGAACTTCTCAACAATAAGAGTATTCCTTTCTTAAAGACGTTCGGTTGGGGTAGGGCTAACCGTGGAATAAATTGTTCTTATATATCATGCTGCTCTTTTTTGAACGGATTTAACTTTAGACGGTGGTCAATGGCTTGAAAACTAGGCAAAAGGAAACCCTCACTAGGGAGGGTTTTTATGTCAGAAGAGTCTCAAAAGATGGTCTTCCGTATAGAAAATCTAGAAGACATATGCGATGCTCTGATGACTTGTAATTATTTGGATGGCTTTGGAGACAACAGTATTTACTTTCAAGATTTCTGTTCCGTTTGTAGATTGGGCGAAAGGTTTTGATAGTCCGGAGGTTGTGGCAATGCATGAGGCTAACTCAATAAAACCTTTATACAGAGGTGTTAGTAAAGATGATCCTGATGCAGTTGTGGTGATCCATCAAGCAGAAGAGGGTGTTGCAAAAGCTTTTTTTGAAGGAAGTAGAGAAACTGTTGAAGCTACAGGTCATATATATGATTCAACCGTGATTACCAGCTACTTAGCAGGTTAAGAGAGATGGAAAAGCTCTTTATTGTATGTACTTTTGACTGCTCCTTTGAATACTACGCAGAAACTATTAAAAAGTTTGTCAAAGAATATGGAGATGGAGTTGTTATTGACTATGACTTAAACAAAATCAATGCTCATAAATCACACTCTTTTTATAACGTCACAAGCTTAGAAGCTTTTTCAAAAATCCTCGATAACCCTTTTGCTAGAGAATGGGACAAAACTAACAACTGCAAAGATATTGTTTATAAGGTTGAAGGAGCTTTATAGATTATTTTTTAGTTTTTAAAATTAAGTAAATAAGTGAACCGCTTTCGACTCGCACCTCTACAAAGCAAAAAATATGAGGCTTAAGGTATCCGTCCATTAGCCTGAAGCTCATCCGTGAATCCAAAAGCTAGTGGACTGGTTAGACGGTCAGGGAAAAGCACACCATCCAAGTGGTCGTTTTCATGCTGAATGACTCGTGCATGGAAATCTTGCAACTCTTCACTATGGAAAACTCCTTCTCGATCTTGCCATTTCAGGTGAATACGTTGCCATCGATTAACTTCACCGCGCATACCAGGTACACTGAGGCAACCCTCCCAACCAACACTCAATTCATCTCCAATTGATTTAATTACAGGATTGATCACAACACGATCAGGCAAAGGATCAGCATCGGGGTATCGAGGGTTATGCCCCATCCCGACCACGAAAGCCCTCCAAGGTTCATCGATCTGCGGTGCCGCAAGTCCTGCTCCAGCACAAGCCAACTTTGTATCAAACAGATCGTCTATTAGCTGTTGTAGACGTTGACTGCCGAACATGTCATCTGGGACTTCTGCCGCAGGTGCACGCAATGCTGGATGCCCAATTCGAAGAACATTACGAATCCCCATCTACCAATCATGACAACAGCAATAGCCTACCTCGACCAATCTCAAATAAATTCATTAGTTTTAAAAAATGGTTATATGTCCAGTGAGAACCAACAAGCCCTGCGTCTTCGACTCGCTTAGTTGATGAATGATGTAAACCCTTTTCTCTAACAATTTCGACGAGTTTCCATTAGCCAGTAGTCCTTTATTCATGTAATGCCTGATTGAACAAGTTCAGCTATAACGAGCAGGTATTTATATATCTTTCATGCGCCGTTTTTTACTTCTTGCACTAACAGCTGGAATTTCCATCCCAATAGTTGCATGTAGCCCAAAGAAGCAAACATCCCTTGAACCTGTGGTAGTAGAAACTCTTATTAGTGCATCTGAATCGTGGAATGGAGATTCTTTTAGGTATCCAAGAGGGCAAGCAGAAATGAAACTTGAGAAAATAACTGCTAAACCTGGTTTTAAAACACCTTTACATTTACATCCACAGCCTGGGATTATTTATATACAGAAAGGAACTCTTTATTGTAAAACTAATGACGGACAATCCTTGACTGTAGTGGCTGGTGAAAGCTTCGCTTCATCCCAGAACACTGCTCATTATTGTCAAAACATTGGCAATGAAGAGATGGTGGTTTTTAGTGCCTCAGCCGGATCTAAAGGTAAGGAAACGACTGTCCCGACTGAATAAATAAACGCTTTCTGATTAAATAAAGAAGGTTGACAGCCGATTGCCATCGGTATGACTGGGGCTGACTTAGGTCAGTCCTTTTTTATGTGATCAATCAGAAAGTCTCAATTTCTATTTCCATAGAGAATAATCATATGCCTTAATCTTTTACCATAATGAACAAATGAACTTCGCTGATAACTGGGCCAGGGTTTTTGTTGTGATTACGTTTCTTACTTTTGGAGAAGCTCAGATTATTGGTGGAATCGTTCCCAATCTGATTGCTTTTGTATTATTCATTGGAGCGATTGGATACTTTGCCTCAACTGGAAAAATGGCTGAGATGTTCGGCTGGAAAAACAAGAATTAAAAGCTACAAAAGTTACTGCTGGAGTTGGAAAAAGATTGCAGATATTTACAGCGATAGTCCTACAACTGCTAGGCGGTGGTCTATTGCTTAGTAGCGAGCGTAAAAATCAAACAAAAGTTGACCTATTAATTCACCCAATCCGAACAATGATTTCTTCTTTGGTTGTTCTGAAGTAGATGAAGTCATTACATGCACTGGCGAAGTCTATTGACAAGGATTGTTGAAAAGCCGATGAACAATCCAGCGGGTATGGCCAAGCTTGCAATAATTGTTGCTTCGTTGATTCCGTACATAATTTTTTAAGCGTTGGAGTTAGCTTTGCTTAGTAGTAGTTTTAAATAAAAATTGTTTAGTGGCTCTTTTATGGAAAGTATTTTTCCGTAGAACTCTTCGCAATGTTGGAGTAACGGCTTGAAAGGATTCATGTCCATTTTTTTAGTCCTAAACGATTACTGAAAAAGAAAACCCCCACGTTGGAGGGTTAACTAATGGTTTTGATTACAAAAAAAGTGTAGACCTAATGAACTTTTAATGAATTAGCGAAGAGAGGACAGGATTTCGACGACCGTCCCCCGATCTAGCTTGATGATGCTTCCGTATCACGCCATCAATATGTGACTAGTTTAGAAAGGATTTAATGAGTCCTGATGTTCGGTTTAGGTAGGGCTATCCAATCTTTTCTTGTTTTCTAACTTGATTTCGCCTAATATTTAATTGAGGCCAAAGCTCATCAAGACATAATTGACTTTATATAGTACTAGTCGATTAATAACCCCTTTAGTTATTGGAATTTCTTGAGGGGTTTCTTGTTTTAACCTGTTTTTACTTGATCCATAAAAATGGGGGCCAATGCCCCCAAGCAAATCGACTGTCAACTTAGTAAGTGTTTAAGTCAAATTTTGATTCAGTAGTCTTAACTGGAATTGGATTATTTGCTAAAGAATCATCTCCTGAGGAGGCTTGAAAAATAACTCCAGCCCCACCTATCAATAAAACTGCGAACATGATTGCGTGATATGCAGTAAACATTTTCTAAAACCAATACTTATAAAAATCTAATCAGTTGAGCTATAGCAGTGAGGTAGTACAAAGCGAATGTTTCTGGGGTGTTTCTGCTACTACTGCTAGGCGGTAGTCAATGGCTTAAAAATTAGAGTTTCACCAAGTAGGAAATAAACCAAGCGGTAAAAATAACTTTTCCCAAAATGAGATATGGAACAAAATTAAAAGCCTTCTTTTCGAATGCTGCTCTATCAAATGCTGGTTTATCAGCTGAAGTCATGAGAAAGAAGCAACTGAATTTCTAGCGGGGTTAAATCAATATTTTCTATTCCCCAAAGCTCACCTTTGTCTGAAGCTTCAAGGATGGATTCGTAAAAATCAGGTGAAAAATTTTTAGGCATTGTGCTAATTAAACGATTACAGAAGTAGCAACATCAAATGAACCTGATGCAAGTAGAAGAGCAGGGATGCAGAAAAGGGCTAGGAACTTAGCTGCTGAAGAATTATTGATTGAAGTCATGAAAAGTAGAAGTTGAAAAGGTTTTGGTGAAACAAGGATTGAACATTCCAGTCACCAATGACATAAAGATAAAAACTAACCTTCTACTACTGATGTTCGGTTTTGGTAGGGCTTTCCCACTCCCTTTTTAAAAGCAGGTGGAGTAGACCAAAGATGTAGAAAGAGGAGGTCTTTATGAGACTATTCACTCCCTTCACCATCCCTAAAAAGGGAAACTGCGATCTTTGTAGGATTCAGAAAAATAAGAAAAAAGTATTCGAGAATCATTTATTAGTTAACCTTTTTAGAAACCTTTATAGGCAGAGATTTGATTTCGTTTTTGACTGACCTTGAAAACAACAGTAAAGGAGGATTTGAAATGCGTTTAAATTTTGTTCCTACTCATGTTTTCCGTGAGACACCTCAAGTATCTTTCTTCGATGCAGGAGTAAAAGGATGTAATGGATCTGATGTCGTAATTCATCACGGCAATGCCATCTCACCTCCAAACGATGGTGATTTTGAACAGTATTATGTACATCGACATCAAATTGATAACAATTTAGTAATTGAAGGTAGTCGTGTTTTTACTTTGATCAATCCTGAATGGGATGAACCACATCACATTATTTATTTAAATCGTGCCATGGGCGCACTTCAAATTCCTGTCGGAACATATCATCGATCAATCTCTAATAAAGAAGGAAGTATTGTTCTAAACCAAGCCGTAAGAGATGAAGAATTTAATCCTGAAAATGAATTTATACCAGTTAGTTTAAGAGACAGAAAAGATCTGCAAGAAGCTCAAAAGAAAAATCCTGTTTACTGGGTTTGGGAAAAAGATCAGATTAAAAGGATTAAGCTAGATCCAATTAAATCTAAGAAAAAAGCTCTAAGTAAACTTTAGAAAAATCTAATAGAAAATTTAAAATTCACTACAAGCTCGACTCCTATGAAAGAAAGTAGTATTAGTTGACAGCCAATTACTCATCTAAACAACTAGGGGTGATTCAGGTCAGTCCTTTTATATGACTATTCTCAGGAACAGGCAAGTTTGTTCGCTTTACAATTGCTGCCTTACTCTTCGTACCAGTTGACTTTCTTGCTTACATGACTACTATCTGAAATCAAGTGACTTCAACAAACACCACTAGGAATAACAAAAGATTCGGAAAAATTATTGTCTACGGCATAGCTGCTAAATTATCAATTTTTTCTGTATTTCTTTTTTATATGATGAGAGGTTAAATCATGACAAGACAAGAAAAAATAAAAGCCGCTGAAGAGAGGATTAAAGAATTAGAAACTCTCATAAAGCATTTAAAAAAATAGAATTTATTTTTTACTTTAAAGCAGCACTTTTCTTATAGTTGGACTTGAAAAAGATAGCTGATATATACGGTGTATCTCCAATTACCATTCGGAGATGGGCGTTATGAGTAATTTTATTCATTTACAAACGGTTACCGTTTTGGCTTGAGTGCTTTATATATCCGTACTTCGACTATGGGTTCTTTTCCAAAGGATACGCATAAGTATGCTTTCGCAATGGTTAAAGCAGCAAGATCAATGCCTATAGATGCGGCTGAAAAATTAGAGCATATAAAACAACTAAGATTTAATGTTCAACTAAAGGAACTAAGAAAAAGAATCAACCGAAGGATCACGTAGAAATTAACTTTTTATTCAACTTTTTGTAGTGTTTTCCTACTCCTAATAAGCAAACAGAAGGATTAGACCAAAGGTGTAAGAAAGGAGGCTTTATGAAACTCTTCACTCCCTTCACCATCCCCAAAAGAGACAACTGCGATCTTTGCAGGATTAAAAGGAATAATCAGAAGAGGGGCAAATAGCCTCTCTTCTTTTTGCTGCTGCAAAAATGTATCCGAGGATGCGGCACCTTAAAAATGCGTGCGATACAAATAAATCAAGAGTTACCTCTCCATAATGGCAAAAGAACTTAAGGTTTCTTCGTCCTTGCTAACGGTTGGCGTGAGTGTACTTCTTTCGCTGGGACAGCTACATTCTCTAACTATTTAAATTCCTTTACAGGGATAGATTTGATTTCGTTTTCGACCATTTGTTTCCACATAGGTGAATTACTAGCCAAGAAGAAAACTCCAATGGCAGCGATAAAAGGGAATAGATTTTTAAATTGCTTCATTTCTACTGTTGTTGCTGCTGAATTTGCTCATAAAAAATAGAAGGCTTTTTAATTGTTGTCCGATATTCGCTAACTATCTCAGTAACTTCTTCTCCATGAATCCAGCGGATTTCGCCAGAATCTACGTTAGCAATTTGAAAGAGTGAGGGTGCATGAGGAACACGAGAGCCACCAACAAAAGTAAGGACTTTTCCAATTTGGTCCTTTTCATATAGAACAGCGTCCCCAGGTCTGACTTTTAAAAATAAAGGTTCATCCATAAGTTCATTCTGTCCAAAGCCATCAAGCAAGGGAAGTATCCTTTTAGACCAAATTTCAAGTCTGTTAAATCAAGTAGTTTCAGACAGTATTTGCCTAAGAAATAAAGCTATCACTAGCGAGTAAAGACTCAGGAGATCCCGCTGAGATCCCAGTCTCACTTTCCCATTAAAAAAGACAGGCTGGGAATCCTGTCTCTGACTGATCGGGGCGACAGGATTCGAACCTGCGACCTAGTGCTCCCAAAGCACTAAAAAAGGCCCTTTCCGTAATGACAGAGAAGAGGCCTTTTTTTATTAGATTTAAAAGTTAGAACTATACAATTCCTGGAATGATCCAGCCTGTTATTCCGTAGTTAATTACTGCTGCAAAGAAGCCCATCATCGCAAGGCGACCGTTCATTTGCTCTGCTGTTTTCCAATAGTTAGTTTCTTTGTTCATTACACAACACCTGGAATGATTTGACCAGTTGTTAGATATGCACCAATTAGTGCCCAGCATCCAACAAATGCTGCGTAGCCATTGAGTCTTTCAGCAATTACTTTGCCTTCTTCTACTCTTGGAGTTTCTGTGGTTTGGTTTTTCATTAAACGACACCTGGGATAAGTTGACCAGTTGTTAGGTAGATACCTGTTAGTAGAACGAATGCCATCATGGCTGGTCTGCCGATGCTTCTTTCTAGAATTGTTTTGTTAGATGGTTGCATTGTTTTTAATAGTTACTTATTAGTAGTTATTCGCTTAGAAAATTCCAGGAATGATTTGACCTGTTGTGAAGTATGAAACTAAAAGACTGATCATGCCGATCATTGCCCAACGGCCATTTGTCTTTTCTGCTTCCTCTGGATAGCTGGTGTAGTCCCCTACAAGCTGAGGCTGTGTTTCACGGCCAAAGATGTTTTGCTTACCGTACTCAGTGATTACCTGAGATGAAGTTGAACTTGTCATTACTGGAATTGCGTTGATGTGAATGAATGTAAAGTATTAACTTTGTAGCGCAAAGATACGGTCGGGTACGGCTTCTTCTAATCCTTAGCAGCCTTCAACCTTAAATACCAACTACATCAACTAATTAGAGAGATATTTATCCAATGATTAGATCTATTGATAACCCTCATAAGTATAAATAGCCCGAACTGGTTAGCCCTACTTCAACCGTCCTACTCCTATTGAGAACCTCTATCTATATTTCACTCATCTTTTTAAACCACCTAGACCAAACTTTTAGTCATGCTTGCAATCAACAAAACCACTGCTGCAAAACTAATCGTTCTCTGGAATCTTCCTGCACTTCTTTTATTAGCTGGTGCTTATGAAGTTGGTACATCCGTATTTGCTTAACTAACAATGACATCATCTGATAACAGCCCAAAGAATTGGTCCGAGTGGAACAACACAAAGCATTTCACTGATTATTCAAGAGATTCAGGAACAGGCAAGTTTGTTCGCTTTACAATTGCTGCCTTACTCTTCGTACCAGTTGGCTTTCTTGCTTACATGACTACTATTTAGGCAAAAAATGCAGCCGAGAAGTATTGATCTAATACTTTTTATCGGTCTGCAAATTTGGTGGCATCGTTCCGAACCTTATTGCTTTTAGCTTGTTCTGGAGCGATTGGATACTTTGCTTTAACTGGAAAAATGGCTGAGATATTTGGTATTAGAAAACGGCCCAAATAAGATTATTCCTCCACCGTTTGACCGCCGATTGCTATCGAAAACACAGGAATGAAATGACTAAGTCAATCCTTATTATCAAATTCTTCTTCTTTCTGGATTTTAATTTCAACTCTCATATTCATTCCTAAAAAAACAATGATGACTCCTATTACCGGAAGCCAAAGGCCAAATTGTTTTGATTCAGCTGCTGCTTGATTAAAAATATCAGGAGTCATTATTGATTAACACTCCATTTATCTTGATAAGGAAGTTGGTAATCCTCTTTATTCATAGGAATCCAACTCCAATCAACGCAAATGGTTATTTGATAACCAATTACATATAAAGCAAGCATTGCATTGAATAAATTTATGTGTTGAACGGGAGCATCCATAATTATCACTAAAAAATTTCACTAAATATTCTCACAGAAGATAAGAATATAGTTGACGGAAAATACTACACAAATTCATCCGTCGGGAGGCCACCTCGAAAGTTACTTGATGTTAATTGGAAGACTTTTTGCATCTTTCATCTCGATTTTCGTTAAAAATCAAATTCAAATATATTTTCTTCAATGGCTCTTTTTAAACTTGACTGGGCATTTCCTACTCAGGAATCATCATTTGCAGGAGGAGAAAAATTTCTTGAATATCTTGAAGCTGGTGGTCCAGCTGACGAAACTGAAGGTTTTAAAATTCTTTGGCGTGTAACCAACCCACTTAATGGAACAGGTAGCTTCGTCGCTGAAGCAACTGATATCAGCAAGATGTGGGAACACGCTGCTCCTTGGATCAAAGGGTTTGGATGTATGTGCGAAGTAGAGGCTGTGTTCTCAGACGAGCAATTTGTTACTACTGCGAAAAAAATCTACGCATCTTAAATAATTGACTTATCCATAGTTGAAATCATTTTTGAATGAATACTCAGGACTGACTTAGCTCAGTCCTTTTTTATTAGTTGGCCATCATATAAAAAAGGAATCCTGCAAGAATAGTTAGCTTTGCACCAATGCCGTATGCAATTATTTTTCCAAATCTTGATCCTCTGGAATAATCAGACCAATGATTATCAGCCTTATTACTTGAAGTCATTTCTAATTAGAGAAAAGGTTTAGCGAGAAAAGGAAGTTGCTATGCAGTACACCTTCCTTAACTCTCATTGGATCAATGCTCACTGATAACCAATGTTCAAGGAACATAACTAGAAATTCATTATTCCTCTAGGCCGGTTGAGGTAGGGCTTTCCAATCTTTACTTGTTTTCTAAGCTGATTTCCCCTATAAATTAATTGAGGCCAAACCTCATCAAGACATAGATTGACTTCATATAGTACGAGTCAATTTAATAACCCCTTTAGTTATTGGAATTTCTAGAGGGGTTTCTTGTTGGTTATTTTAATTCCCGCTCAATTTCTTTTTGCCTATTTTTTTCTCATAGTTTTCAACCGTTGGAAGGATGTTAGTTATGGGCCCTTCAGTCGGAGATTCAAGTCTTTTTTGTACTTCTTGCTCGTACGTTGAAACTATTTCTCTTACTTCCTCCCCATGCACAAATTTAATTTCGCCTGTATCTACATTTGCGACTTGAAAAAGAGTCGGGGCTAATGGATCTCTAGCACCTCCAACAAATGAGAGAACTTTGCAGATTTCATCCTCGCCAACTAAAACGGTGTCTCTTGATTTGACCTGAAGGAATAGGGGATCTTCTTCTATTTCATGCATCTTTCTTTTCCTTACTCTCAAAATCGCTGGCTATTGATTTCAAAATACCAGCTATATAGTCGGGAGGGCATTGGAGTTCTTCAAGTAAGTCATTGGCTTCGTCTTTAATAAATTCACAACTGCTGCTAATTACCCCATTTATTTGATCGGCTGTGGGTTTCCATTCTTCACTCATAGCGATTAATAATCTTTGATTACTTTCTACCAGTCAGTCGAAGTGCTGTACTTCATTTATACCAAAAAAATAGGGGGCTAACTGCCCCCTAGCGATCGACTGTCAACAATTCAATTCTGAATCAAGAATCCATTGCTGCAACTTCTTCACGAGCTTGCTTTTGCCTTTCTTCAAAAACTGAAGGTTTGTAAGAAGTAAATACTCCTTTCTTAAATGTTGCAAGTTGAGCAGCGTGAAGCATATCTGCTTTCTTAATACGCTTTTTAGTTAAAGCTAGGTTGTTCATGACCTATTCAATTACTGGAAATCCCGTTCCCTACTTCCATCTCATGCACCCCAAAATCTGGGGCGAACGTACAAAAAGGATAACAAATAAGAATAAGTAGGTAAAGCCGACATTACGACATTTAAGTAGTGCTTTCCTACTCCCTACAAGTAAAAAGAAGGATTAGAAAAAGGGTGTAAGAAAGGAGGTCTTATGAGACTATTTACTCCCTTCACTATCCCTAAAAAGGAAAACTGCGATCTTTGCAGAATTGAGAAGAATAAGAAAAAATAGTTGAGAATCCATTATTAGATAACCTTTTTTAAAACCTATATCGGCAAAGATTTGATTTCGTTATCGACTGATCTGAAAATATTAGTCGATGGTCTATTGCTCGAAGACTAGACACAAGAAAACCCTCTTTTTAGGGAGGGTTCGCTAGCTTTAATAGTTACTCAAAGCGCCTAATCAATATATTGAAGAGACTGATAATGCCCGGTATGTAGGAAATGCAAGGCTTAACCTGAGATTTTGTTTACCAAAAAAAGTGCAGACTTAATGAACTTTTTATGATTTGCGAGCAAAGGGACAGGATTTCGACGACTGTCCCCTTCTCTAACTAGAGCTATCGCATCCTTTCGATACTCGCTCTCGCATGAAACAAATATAAAAAGAATTTTTATAGTCCTGATGTTCGGTTGAGGTAGTGCTTTCCTCTCTATTTTTTCTTTGTCTTGCTGTAATCCCTCTTGCTATAAACCTTGTTGCCACGCAAATCAAGAGTACCTAAATACATTTCCTCACCCAGTAAATCGTTTAGTTGCTCTTCCGTCATTGGTTCAAGTGCAGGTGTTTCAGCATTTGCCTCTTGCGGTATTAGCTCAACATCTTCCGCTTGAACTGCAAAAGGACAGAAAAACAAAAGCAGACCAAGAACAAAAGCAAAGAGTTTTTTCATCTAATCCAACCTATCTGCATAATCTCTGAGAATTTCTGCAATCACATTTGGAGGAATTTCTTCTTGAGCGTCCTTGCAAAGATCAAAGAACTTATCCATGAACTCTTTTCTGGTCATTTTCCTGAATGGGTCGAATTTTTTACTATTAAAGGCTCAAAATCTCTTTTGTAGCTCTCGGCACTATTACTCAATTTTCAATGCAGCTACCAATCTGGATATTCCCCTTCTACTGGTTCTTCGTAGAAATCTCCCTTTTTTATACCAGCAAAATATTCAATTAAAAATTCTGGCTGCTTTACTTGTTCTTCCAACTTAGGCGTCAGTTTCTTTTACTTGTTCAGTTTTTGTTTCTTGATTGGTTTTGTCTTTTGAATAAGAGCAACCACCTTCTCCTCCCCAACCCCAAGCAAAAGAAGGACTTCCAATAACTGAAAGAGTAAAAACCAATGAAATAAGCTTTTTCACTTTGTACTTATAAGTAGGTTCAACATCTTAAGAGCATTTTTCTTTAGCCGTTAAATCCAGTCAAATCAAACTGAACATTTATTAATGAGTTACTCCGCCATCAATGATGGTGATATTGGTATCTGTTGAATTTGCCCAACGTAATTTGCTTAGTTCTTGATATTCCGAACTATTAAAAGCATCAATTGCAGCTTGCTTTGAGGGAAACTCAATGATGACTCCTAATTTTCCACCCTTTCCTTCAACAGTTTCGGCTTCCATATCTTTGGCAAAAACTGAACCACCTACCGATTCAACCCAAGGCTGAAAGGCTTCAACATATTCAGCAAAAGCTGGATTCGTAACTGTTGTAGTAACGAGCCAAAAACCCTTAGCCATCAAATAAAAATCAATTCAAGAAATTTTTACATACTCCATCTAGTTTGGATAGAAATATCAGAGAATCAAATACCGAAGCTCGCAGTATCTTCAAATAACAAAAAGCCTCAAGCTTAATCGCTTCTACAGGAATGGCTTTCATTCCTCGTATGACATAAATATGACATAAATAACTTAAAGGCATTAAAAAAGACAGGCTGGGAAACCTGTCTCTGACTAATCGGGGCGACAGGATTCGAACCTGCGACCTAGTGCTCCCAAAGCACCCGCGCTACCAAGCTGCGCCACGCCCCGCCAACTAGAATTGTAGCCCCTGATAGCGTCTAAGAAAATATAAATTCTCTAAAGGTTGACTCAATAATGTTCAAATACAACCATTGGCTCCTTTTTGTCACTCGTTTATCACTCGCGTTCTCACTCGAAATATATAGAAGAGATGAAAAAACAATACTGAACTTGTAAAAGGAGAAAGAAATCTCAAAGAAGCTAAGGCAGCTCTACGAACTTGAGTTACGTGTAGCAAATCATCTCCATAAAAATAGAGATCAAAAAACACGTTTAATATTGAGAATGATGGATTTATGCGAAGAGGATGAGAACTCGGATGAGCGAACAAATTGAAGTACTAGGACAATTTGATGTAAGGCGTGATGAAGTTCCTGCTGATCCTGAAAAGAGCGGACCTGGAATAATGAAAACAGATAAGGCACTTCTTCAAAATACTTTTGGTGGTGATCAATTAGATGCGGCTGTAGGCAGTGTTAGAGACAAAAAGAGATACGTTACTGGCTACAACAATGAAGCAAAGAAGTTTTATATAAGTAGAAAAGATTGCCCAGTTCATAATTTTTGCGAGGAACTAGCTGGGCCAAATAAAAGAGCAGAAGGGATACAAATGTTTGATGTACTTTTTTGGAACTCTTGGGTAGCTTGCAAAGAGATGCCCAATGATGCCAAAGAGTGGCTTGATGCAAGAGTAAAAGATTATAAAAATGGAACTAGGATGGATTTTGTTTGTGATTGTAGAAAGTTTAGAGGTAATGATGCAGATAGAACTCAAGCCAGTGAAATGACTAGGGCTGAATATCCGTTTGACTGTCATGGTTATACACTTAAAAAATACATAGAAGATGAAGCAAAGAACTAAGAACCTGGCCTCATTCAAACTCATTGGATATAAAAATATTTAAATAAGCATGCAAAGAATATGCCTCTCGGAGTTGAATTCCTAGGGGTTTGATCAATTCAAACGCATAATTGAGAGGCATTCCCTTCTATTTATTATTTGTCATTCTCTATCACTACTAATAGTTAATTGCATTAAAAAATCCCTATTAACACAGGGAAATCGCATGACTCAAGTTCTGCTCCCAAAGCACCCGCGCTAGCAAGCTGCGCCACGCCCCGGACTTTTTAATCTTAAGGCTTAAGAGGCGAATAATTGCCTGTAATAAAAAATTATTTCCAAATTCACAATTATTGAAAACTCATTAGTGATATTCAAAAATCCATTCAATATTAAAAATCATAGTAAAAAAATTCTCTATTAGACAAATAGTGAACTTACTGACAAAGAAGAAAGCATCGCTTGGAGTCACTAAGTTCTAATACTGACAGAATACAAAGAAAATCTCAGCTTATGGGTTTATTTTTAAAATGTAAAAATAATGATTTAAATAGAATTATTATTATATATATTATTTTTAGTAACATATTTTATATAAAATAATAGTACTCGAAAAAAGCCTAGGAAAGAAATCCTGAATGCAATTACAAAATCCGAAAATACAAAGAAATCAAATTATACAAATATATTGTATAAACAAAATCTGAAAATAATTCTATAATAAAAAAAGAAAATACAAAAAGAGATATCCATTATCGAAGAGTCATTGGATTTGAAATTAATTATGTAAATCAAGAGATACTTGAATTAATTAAAAATTTTAAGAAGCCAAGCAAATGCCAAACCCAAGTTAAGGGTTTTAGTTTGAGCATTTAACTTTGCTGTTTTAGGATTCATTATTATGTATCCGATAAATTATTGACCTAAATCTTCTATCTATAGTTTTAATTTATGAACTCGTGGGAACTCACTCTATTTGTTAGAATATGTATAACTATTAGAAAATACATTGGCGCCTCATTTACACCATCCTTTTTTAATTTTGATTTGGCACATACTCGTTGGCTATCTTCTTACAGTTAGTTGTAACTGGAACTGGATACCTTTAACAAAGGATGAAAAGAAGAGAGGGCCATCTCTTGACCAAGTCAGAGGTAAAATATTTAGTTAGCAGGAAAAAAGTTGATGATATAATTAAAGAAAAGTAAAATCGATTGATTAGAAAAATATTGGCAATTAAAATTTTAAATTAAACAAATAAAATTGTAATTACAAATTACAGCAACGAGTTTATCAATCAATTGGAACCAATTCAAATTAGTAGAAATTATTAAAGTACGGCTAAGCCCAATAAAAAAGCCCTCGATAATGAAAATTTTGTATTAACTTCTATTTTTACCTGCGAGTACAAGGTCAAATGGCTCAACGAATTAACGTTGCTTTAACTTCCATCCCATTAGGGAGTAGAGATTTAATTGAATTTATTTTCTTCTGCGCTGTCGGCTTTACTGCCGGTAGCATAGGTTTATTATAATTTATACATTTATGATTTTTTAATCATTTTTTTTTATCTAATATATTTACATATACATATACTGTATTAAGAATCAACATAAGATTTAAAATTTTAATCAATAACATTTCAGTGAAATCTAGTTATATCTGATTATTTTTTGTACTAATAAATAATCATTATATATCTACGGTTAAATTAATTTAATGAGAATAAATAGCTAGTGACTTCAAGCTTAGAAAGATGTTATTGGTAGAAGGCGAAGAACATATTCGAAAAAAGCTTTCGAGTTCTTTCTGTGAGAGAAATGAAGGCAGTTTTTTTATTTGATTTTAACTGCCTTCTTTCCATAATTAATTTTTCCCTTATTTGAAGACCTTATCAAATCAGCTGTATAGATTTGAAATAATAGACATAACCTTTTAGATTTAAATCTCGGAAACAAAAAATATCATTCATAATTTAAACATATAATTGTTTTGCCTAATAAGTGAAACTGATACAAAATTTTGCTGAGCTACTTCACAAAATTAAATTACCATCACCAGAAAAATGCTTTGTTCTAGAAGAGGGCGATGATAAATACATAAAAAAATGGATACAAAACGGAGAAATCACTTGTGAACTGGAAATACTTTTTAAATGGCTAAGCGAAGAATATAAACTAAAGAAAACAAAATTAAGCCCGGCAGAACAAAAACTTGCCGCAGAAGTTAAAAAAAGATTCCCAATGGACCAGTGGCGTGCAATCAAAATCTTTAGTGATCACCAGAAAAAATATCGATACTACAAAAGGGCGGTAGAAGACGTAAAAAGTCGGACCTCCCCCCGCATGAACGAACAAGCAATAATGACAATCTTCAGCTCAAGCTGGGGTATAAATACCTAGTATGGTATAATTACCTATAAGTTTTAAAGGCAAAGTCCAAATGATTGAAAAGTACCCTCTTCTACCATTTCTTATATTTGCCGGGGCATTAATTAGCACAGCGACGATTGGCTTGCCTGTCTTTGCTGGATAAGTTAACTTATAAGTCGATTAATGAAATGCTTTGTATTAATTGACAGGAAAAAGTTATTTTATTTAATTTTATAATAATTATTATAAATTATAAAACTTATACTTAGACAAATCAAAGATTATATAAATGAAATTAAAGCTATGTAAATAATCAATAACAATTCCTATTTATCCAAAATCACCGACCAATAATTAAATAAAAAATAAGAAGAATACAAAAATATTCCAAGATAAATCCAATTAAGCCAGGCTGGCCGCCTATTACCATTAGTCATTAATGTTAATACCCCCTTATAAATATAATATACTTAATATATCTAAGAATTGACTCTAGCGATAAGATGCTTAACTTAAATTCTAAAATTTAAAAACTACAAGTTAATACTTAAAAAAGATATTCATGAAAAGACCTTATAAGTTTCTCCACAAACACTTAAAAGAGTTCAGTGACACCTTTGAAAGTTTACGTGGAAATAAATGGTCATTGAATTTTCCGGTTTTTATTTTTGATAGAGATTGGTTCAGGCTTAAAAAAGTTAAATTACAAGATTTAGCAAAAGAACTTAAGCCAGACAACTCACAAGAAGCCCCAGAATTAATTCAATATGAACAATTACTCAAAGAAGGTCGTGATCATATATTCGCTATTCAAGAGTGCTGGAATGAATTTGGAATTGAAGATTTTCATCGATCTCTTAGAAAATCATCTGAATGGAGATCTAAAGGGAATAATGGATGGACATTTAAAAAATACGCTGAACTACTAATTGGATATAGAAATATAATTGAAAAAAAAGAAATTCTTATACCGTTAATTATTTTAGGAAGAACACCAAAGGAAAATCATCAACTTGAATGGATAAGTGAAGAATTTATCTCTGAGTTAACAATAACAGGTTAAAAATTCAATATTAAACATTTTCAAGCAATAGTTAGATCATCTGATCTTGTACCCCATTCCGTATCTTCCAAAAGATCAGAGTAACAAGAAGCATTTACTAAGTTATATTTCTGAAATTTCCAATCAGAATCTTCAAGATAATCAGAGTATTCAAATGTTTTGGCAAGAAGAGAAAATTCTTTACTAAAAGGGCACATAAACTTAATGTATATTTTTAATCATTCCCAGGAATAAAGGTAAATGCAACTAAACATTATAATTCCTAAATATTTAGATAAAAGAGAAAAGCAAGCTATAGAAAAAATCGGACTTGAATAGAAAGAGCAGTTAAATCAAAGAAATAAGCAATTCAATGAAATTTGATCAACCTTAGGATATTGTATGGTGAAAAATTACCACAATAAGAATGCGTTACATCAAAAAAAAACAAGATGAAGACTTTGATATCAGCAAACTCTCACAGGGAGATTATTACTTTTCAGGCCAAGAGGGATTTGTAAAAATTGAAGTCGATAAAAATGGTCATCAGTCATGGAATTTGGAAAATTGGTTTTCCTCTTTAGATCCAGACAAAAATGAAGCGCAGCGCAATAAAGTCATTCAAGACATCAAAAGTCGAATAAATGCAGAGACAGGAATTATTAATCCAACTAAAAAGTTTGGAATAAAAAACTTTTTAAACCTTTTTACTAATAAGTGAAAACCAAAAATCAATCTAAAAATATAAATATTTGATTTACGGCGATTCCTATTAGAATATATCTCAATAAAGTACACCAAGCATATAAATAAACGCAATCATAATCTGACTTAGAGAGTTCAGTTCCTTTTAGTTTTAATAATATATTAAATCGGTAGTTTGAATTATTTTTAATAATCAGCAAGACACATACGAATACAGAAAGGAATAGGTTTGATTTTATCAGCAAAAAAAAGGATGCTAGAAAAGAAAGATTTGATAAAAAATCAATATTAGGAATAAATATAGCTGGTAAAACAAGTAAATTAGATAATATATATATAAATTTATTATGATTTAGAAAAGAAACCATTTTACGAATAATGTATAATTATATAATTAGCAAATAATTAAAAAGAATGCAAATTTAAAATCAAAATTAACAAAAATTAGAAATCAATTTAAAGATCTAATAGAATCATTAAAGCTAAGGTGCAAAAGCTGAAAAGGAATCAGGGAAAAGGCCAAATAGCTAAAAGGATGATCTAATATAAATATATATTTATTTATATATTTATTTATTTTTCATCTAACAACTATACGTTGATAAGAAGTTATGATTAAATTAATAGTTTTTTTCAAATGAAAATATTGCTTTTATTATCAATAATCACAATAGTGACTTTATTAATTGGGAAAAAAGTAATTAATCTAGCAAAAACGAATCTTTTCAAAGATCAAGCTGCCTGGTCTGGAAAAGATATAAAAATAAATTACAACAGCTCAAGGCAAGCAAATGAATCAAAAGGGAAGTCAAACTATTTAAAAATGATTGCTGATGAATCTAAAATTTATTTAGATGATCAATCTAATAAAGAAGAATAAGAGTAAACAACTATTCTTTAAGCTATGATTAAAAAATATTTAAAAATTAAATAAAAAGTGCTTATTATTTAAGTACAATAAATTTGATCATTTTATTGAAATGTACTATCAATTTTTATTAGTCAATAATATATTATTCCTATTAATAAAGAATGCCTTAATTAATATGACAATAAATAATCCCATTTTTATTTTTGCTGTAATAACAGTAATTTGGTTCATTCCTGGAATAATTGTTAGAAGGTTTAATGAAAGAAGACAACTAGAAAAAAAAGAACGAAGTCAAGCTGATGCAATTCAAAAACTTTATCCTAAGCCCAAAGATTGATTTAAGGTATTGAAGATATAATGAGTTAATATCAAACAAAAAAGCAGTTAATGATGATAAGGAAACTAGGACAATATGGTGGATACATGCTAAGTGGGATATTAATAGCATGGCTTATAAACCCAATAGCAGCCTTAGCTTTTATTGAAGTTTTCTTGAAAATGACATTATTAATTTCCATACCAGTAGCTGGGGCTTATCTTCTAGATAAGCTAATTCTTTTGAAACATCAAAAAGCATGGAATATAATTCTACTGATATGGACAATAGCAAGTATTTATTTAAGTTTTAAATTGGTTAAATTAATAGAAAGCCTAATTAATTAAAAAATAAGATATTATTAAAAATAAATGAATCCTAACAGCTCTCAAAAAGTAGAATTTTCAGTAATTTTTGTTTTTTAATTGTTATACACGGTTTTCTCAACATAATCAAAACTATTGTTAAGTAATTTTTGATTTAAATAATAGATATTTATATCATCAGACTATTAAATATATTTCTATTATTAAATCAATTTAAATTAGAATTAATCTATATCTCTACTAGGGGACTAAGTAACAAAACCTAATCGTAAGCAATTAGAAAATACTTAAAATTTCTAGAAGTTAAAATATCTAGCCATATCGCGAGAATTAGTGCTTTATGGATAATGATAAATACAGTAAAAATTTGAACAACATGGTGCTTCCATTTCTTACTGCAATATTTTTCCCAGATTATGGTTACCAAGGTATCCCTTGGGATTTGTATTTACTTCATTTTTTCTTCTTTGCCATTGTAATTCCATTTCATGTAATCATATTTGCAGCTCGTAACGCTCAAGCCGTAAAGCCAAACGGAGTAAAGGACTGGCTAAAGGGAGCAACTAATGCAACTAAAGACGACACAGCAACAATGTTTCCAAACAATTTTCCTACCGCTTAACTCTCGAGAAACCCTTCAAAAAATGTCTGAATTTATCAAGGTGCTACAACTTCATTAAATTTGGGCAATTTTAGGTTTATATATATACCTGCATCTAAAAAAAAATGCTTCATTTGCCATTCTTAACCTTTGCCTTAGGAGGGGGAAGCCTCTCAGCGACTATTGTCGGAGTTGTATCCCTTGTTCTTTTTGGACTAGTTGGTGTAATTGCAGGGCCAAATCTATCTAAATTTGATTCCGAAGCTTAGGTAGATAGCTGCTAGCAACATCAACTAGCAAACTACCTAAATAAAAAATCGATTTTAGATTTTTATCTTCTAGGGATTCACATTCTTTAAGAAAACTCCAATTCCATTAAGTGACTTTGCACTTGGTGGAATTTGTTTTTTTTTAGCTGTAATTAAATTACTCATAAAAATAATCCCTAAAAAGCAATATCTAAAAAAAAATTAGTTTCTAGGAAATCTGACATCAGCAGATATTAGAGAGGTAAATAAAATAAAATACATAAGGAAAGCTTATAACTCGTATGATCATTAGATATAAAGCTTGATTATTTGTAGCTCTGGCTTATACATTCATTTGAATCAAAACATACAAACTTTAATCAAATGGAAATGAACCCTTATAAGCCTTTCATACAAGCAATAAAAAAAATGTATAGAAATTTCAAGTAAAAGCTCATAAATTTTTAGTGAGCCGACCTATATTCCCCGCCTCTTCCTCCTGCTTCTTTTGCTTGACCTATCCGAGAGAATAAATTTAAACTTTCATCATTTAAGTTAATCACCTCAACCTCCGACCCACCTAGTTTTATCCTTCTTATTACTTGATCAAGGACGGTCACACCGCTCTGATCCCAAATATGAGCTTCAGCCATATCGATTGTAATTTTTTTA
This sequence comes from Prochlorococcus sp. AG-402-K14, assembly GCA_003216815.1. Classification (GTDB taxonomy): domain Bacteria; phylum Cyanobacteriota; class Cyanobacteriia; order PCC-6307; family Cyanobiaceae; genus Prochlorococcus_B. The sequence continues at coordinate 108,511 of QCIG01000001.1, forward strand.
GGATGCTCATGTAGCTCAAAACCTTGCCTAAAGTAAATACTACTAACAAAAAATAACTGACCTTTAACTTTATAAATCCTGTGATTTTCATCATTTAAAGAAGACTCAACCTTAATAACTTTTGCCACTTTCCTACTAAATAATATAGCTGCAAGACCAACACCTGAAAGGAGTCCTAACGCTAAATTATGTGTTATCACAGTTACGAATACTGTTAAAATCATAACTGAGCTATCGCTTCTTGGTAAACGGCGAATATCTTTTATCGAAATCCAATTTGCAGTATTAATTGCAATCATAATCATTACTCCAACCAATGTAGCCATTGGTATTTGATTTACCCAATCTTTTGCAGCAAGAATCATTGCTATTAAACATACGCCAGAACTTAAGGTTGAAAGGCGAGTTCTTCCTCCATACCCCACATTCATAACCGATTGACCAACAAGAGCACATCCAGCCATGCCTCCAAAAAGAGAACTAACAATATTTCCTATACCTTGCCCTCTCGCTTCAACATTTTTATTTGTACTTTTATCAGTCAAATCATCAAGAATATCTTGAGTAAGAAAAGTCTCCATAAGACCTACCAAAGAGATTGCTAAAGCTGTTGGAAGAATCAAACCAAGTGTTTCTAAATTAAATGGGACTTTTGGGAAACCAAAACTAGGCAATCCATTAGGAAGAATTCCTAAATTGGAAACAGTGGGAACATTCAATTTAAAGCCAATAGAAATAGCAGTGCAAAGAAAAATTGCAACTAATGCAGATGGTAAAACCTTAGTAACTTTTGGAAGTAAATAAATAATTACTAAAGTAAGAGAGGTCAATCCCCAAACCGCTGGCAGTTGAACTGCCGTAACAACTTTTGCAGAATGAGCAAGGTCAATACCTAAATGAGGTAATTGAGCTAAAAATATTAAGATAGCCAAACCATTTACAAAGCCATCCATCACAGGCTGAGGAACAAATCTCATCTGATGTGCAAGTCTTAAATACCCCCAAGCGATTTGAAGAACTCCTGTAAGCAATCCAGCTGCTAAAAGATATTGGAGACCAAGACCAGGGCTAATATTTTCGCCCTGTTGAACAATACCAGTCATCAAAAGAGCAGTTGAACCAGTTACCGAAGTAATCATGGCCATTCTCCCACCAAAAATTGCGAGGGTGACAGAAAGCAAGAAGGCACCAAACAATCCAACTCTTGGATCAACCCCTGCGATCCCAGAAAAAGCTATTGCCTCTGGAATCATTGCAAATGCGACAACAAGACCTGCCAGAACATCACGAGAGGGAGAGACAATTCTCTCCTTTGCTAAAAAATTGTTCAATTTCAAAACAACGCTCATACCATCCTGCCCTATTAGATATGAGAATTTATATTTTCACGAAGATCTTCTTACTTATATGAATAAATCAATGATCAATCAGATTCATCATTGTTCTCTATAAATGAATCCATTAATTTTTTGTATTCATTCTCTCTTGAGCTTTTTGTAAATCCAACAATAAAAACAATAGATGAAACTATAATTAAAGATAGTATTGCTGGACTAAGACCCATTTCACTAGCAGACAAAGCAAATAAAAGAGGAACTGACATTAAGTCCAAAATGAATTTCATCAAGACTAAGTTGAATGGAACATTCTTTAAAGTTTTTTAGACAGAAGTTTATTTTTCAAAACAGTGAATTGAAAAGATACTAAAAATTTACTTTTATTTTTCTTTTATTAAACCAACAAATTCCTCAGTAGTTAAAGCAGGTTTATACTCCCAAGTCATTCCAAATTTATCTCTCCAGGGGCCAAATACTTTGAATAAAGTTGATGCACTTGAAGCTCTACAAATTATTACACCTGTCCCATCTTGAGGTGTATGAGCCCATGCAATTCTTTCATAGCCATCAATAAGATCATTGGATCTCCCACTTTCAACATAATCTACAAATGCATCTGAAGAATAAAGTTGGTCCTCAGAAGATTCAAATTTCCAAGTGACTATATAAAGCTGCATTTTTAATTTTACTTAGTAATTTAATTGTATCTGAGGATTAGTTTTTATTCCTAAAACCAGGTTCAAATTGTCTACGTGCAGCCTGCGTCCTTAATAATAATTGCCTTCCAGAACTTGAAAGCGTAAACCTCAAAGCTTTCCCAGATTTAAACATTGCCTCTCCAATTGCCTTGGTTCTAGATAATTCGATTTGGTATGCCCGACTAACCGCTCTTTCAGCATCAACATTGGCTAACTTTGCCTGCTGAGCTAAACGTTTAGTTTTTGATTTTGGAATAACTGATAGCTCGCTTTCAGGTTCAGCCCACCTCCATAACCAATTAGAATTGGATTTTGTGATTGAAGAAGATTTCTTAACCATACCCCCATTTCCATAAGACAAGAGGCAAATATTCACCTCAGAAAGACCATAACCGGATATAAGCAAAAAAAAGGATTGAACAACAAAAAAAAAATGAAAATTAAAAAAGTGCCTTAAAAAAGAATAAGACGAATAAAATGCATGAAACCCAAGAATATTTAATTTTTATTAATTCATCAATAAAAATGAACAACTAAGAAAATAGTTTTTTTTTAGACATAGACAAAGATAACTAAAAGATTGAGAATCGAAATCTTTAATTACTAATTAAAGGTTAATTGAAACTCCATTAAAGCCCACATATACAAAGATATATTTACAGCAATTGCAGCACCTACTGAAAGTTTCTTCATAATAAAGTAAATTGCTATGTTTATAATTCAGCAACAAAATTTCCTTAGAGAAAGTATTTATATTCTCATCAACACATTAATATACGAACTTCATAGATCATCAACAAGGAAAAGGAATCCAGATCGACACTCCTCTAGTATTTTTTTTATCTTTGCTAATTTTGAATCAAGCAATTGATTAGCATTTACAGAGACCCAAATAGGTTTTATCAGTTCATTATTGGGTCCAAGTCTTACACGAGCTCCAAACCAATTTGCATGAGAAGGAATTGAAGCTCTGCATTTTATCTCATTATTAGATAAATCAACCTTCCTCTCAATAAGCCAGTCTTCAAATAAAATCAAGTCAGTAAAATTATTTAAGCCGGCATTAGCCGATGTGAAACTGAAAATAAAAAAAACTAAAAAAAAAGAACTTTTCAAAACTTAAAAGATATAAATCAATTTGGCTTTCTAGAAATTGCCATAAATTTAAATGGGTCGCCTGAGATTCGAACTCAGGACCAGCCGGTTAAAAGCCGGATGCTCTACCACTGAGCTAGCGACCCTCCTAGACCAATAGTAATAGTCCAATATGAAAAATATCATGTTGTTGAAGCATTAATGGCCTTAATGTTCCTTTTTGAGGAGTAGAAAACAATTTGAAGAATTTTTTTTCCTTCCTCATTGACTTTTTAGATAGTATTGAAGTCTTAATAAATAGTTGAGGGACATGAGAATATTATTTAATTAAGCTTTTAAAAAGAGAACACGACAGTTTGAAAGAAGATCCATCGGTAACCGTAATAGGCGCTGGTCTCGCAGGTTCAGAAGCAGCATGGCAAATAGCACGTGCTGGAGTCAAAGTAACTCTCTTTGAAATGCGACCAAAGAAGAAGTCTCCAGCTCACCACTCATCCGAATTCGCTGAACTTGTTTGCAGCAATAGCTTTGGAGCGCTTAGTAGTGATAGAGCTGCAGGACTTTTACAAGAAGAGTTAAGAAATTTAAAATCTATTGTCATCGCAAAAGCTGATCAACACTCTGTCCCCGCAGGAGGAGCACTTGCAGTAGACAGAAGTCAATTCAGCCTATCAATCACAAATGAACTTTCCTCTCATCCCCTAATAAGAATCATTAGAGATGAATGTCCGTGCCTACCAAATGCTGAACAAATTACAATTTTGGCTACAGGTCCTCTAACAAGCGAATCGCTAGCTGAAGACATCCAAAAATTTACAGGAGAACGTGAATGTCATTTTTTTGATGCGGCTAGTCCAATAATTACTGGGGAAAGCATTGATTTTTCAACAGCATTTCGGGCTAGTAGATACGACAAAGGGGATGCTGATTACGTTAATTGCCCAATGAATGAAGAGTCGTATCATAAATTTCACTCTGCGTTAATCAAAGCTGAGCAAGCTGAACTAAAGGATTTTGAAGAAGAATCAGCTCTTTTTTTTGAAGGCTGCCTTCCCATAGAAGAGCTTGCGAAAAGAGGCCTTGAAACTATGCGTTATGGCCCATTAAAGCCAATTGGCCTCTGGGATCCAAGATGGGGAGATGTAAACGACAAAAGCCTTCGAAGGCTGAAAAGAGCTCATGCTGTCGTTCAATTAAGACAAGAGGATAAAGCAGGTCAACTATGGAATCTCGTTGGTTTTCAAACAAATTTAAAATGGGGCGAACAAAAACGTGTATTCAGAATGATTCCTGGCTTGTCGAATGCAGAATTTATTCGCTTGGGAGTAATGCATAGAAATACTTTTCTTGAATCTCCAAAGCTATTAGAGCCAACACTTCAGTTCATAAATAGAAAAACTTTATTCGCTGCTGGACAGATCACAGGTACAGAGGGGTATGCTGCAGCAATAGCTGGAGGTTGGTTAGCAGGAACTAACGCAGCACTGTTGGTAAAGGGATTAAATACAATTACTTTGCCACCCTCTACCATGATTGGGGCATTGACAAACTTTGTCAGTAATAGTCAAGAAAGCTTACGAGTTCAAAATAAAAAACACTTTCAACCTATGCCAGCTAATTTCGGATTACTGCCTGAACTCGAGAACAGAGTTAACAACAAACGTGAAAGATACAAAAAATATAGAGATAGAGCTATGAGTCAAGTAAAGAAGTTAAGAGAAACATTATTAGATAAAAACTCTACTCAACCGCCCAATTAAAAAATTTCTTAAATCATGGCTCAATTAACAAATAAAACTAAGGCTTCTTGTAAATGGGATTCAATAGTTATTGGTTCCGGTCTTGGTGGCTTAGTGACTGCAAGTCAACTTGCCAGCAAGGGTGCAAAAGTTCTTGTGCTAGAACAGTACAAAATTCCTGGTGGAAGTGGCGGTTCATTTAAAAGAAAAGGATTTACTTTTGATGTTGGAGCATCTATGATTTTCGGCTTTGGTAAGAAGGGGTACACTAATTTATTAACACGAGCTCTACAAGATGTTGGGCAAGAATGTGAAACAGTTCCTGACCCAACACAATTGGCATATCATCTACCTAATCATTTAGAAATCACAGTTGATAGAGATTATAAAAAATTCATTACTAAACTAATTGATTTATTTCCCCATGAAGAGAAAGGAATAAATCATTTCTACGAAACATGTTGGGATGTATTTAATTGTCTGAATTCGATGCCTTTACTTTCAATAGAGGATCCAGGTTATCTAATGAAAGTTTTTTTCAAATCACCCTTATCATGCCTAGGGCTCGCAAGATGGTTACCAGTTAATGCCGGAGATGTTGCTAGACGACATATAAAAGATCCCGCACTTTTAAAATTTATAGATATTGAATGTTTTTGCTGGTCAGTCATGCCCGCTGACTTAACACCAATGATAAATGCAGGAATGGTCTTTTCCGATAGACATTATGGGGGTATTAACTATCCCAAAGGAGGTGTTGGTATTATTGCAGAAAAATTAGTGAAAGGAATTGAAAATTTCAAAGGAGAAATTAGATATAAAGCTAAAGTTAAAAAAATAATTTTTGAGAACGGAAAGGCAATAGGTGTTTCATTGGATAATGGTGAAGAATTTTTTGGTAAAACAATAGTCTCTAATGCCACAAGATGGGATACATTTGGTGGCCAAGGAATCAATGATCCACTTGTGGAGCCAGATAAAACTCCAACAACCGAGATAAAATGGAAAAATAGATACATACCTTCGCCTTCATTTTTATCTCTTCATTTGGGAGTAGGGAAAGACTTTATTCCTGCTAATACAGATTGCCATCACTTACTTCTCGATACTTGGGAAGAAATGGAACATGAACAAGGAGTTACTTTTCTATCAATCCCAACTCTATTAGATCCATCATTAGCACCTTCAGATAGCCACATTGTTCATGCCTTTACGCCTTCTTCAATGGATTGTTGGGAGGGCTTAAGCAACAAAGAATATCTTGACAAGAAAAAAGAAGATGGAGATAAACTTATATCAAAGTTAGAAAAATTATTTCCAAATCTTAGTCAAAATATTTTACACAAGGAAATAGGTAGTCCAAGAACACATAAAAGGTTTCTTGCTAGAAACAAAGGCAGTTATGGGCCAATACCTTCAATGAGATTACCTGGTCTTCTTCCTATGCCATTTAATACTACAAAGATAAAAGGACTCTATTGTGTTGGTGATTCTTCTTTCCCTGGTCAAGGATTAAATGCAGTGGCCTTTAGCGGCTATGCATGTGCTCACAAAATAGGTGCAAAACTTGGACTTAACAAATGGGAACTTCCTAAATAAATTATCAAAAACCTACCAAAAGCTACGAAGGCAAGTTATCAAGACTAAATCTATACCCCTGCTGGCGAACAGTTGTAATTCCTCCGCCATCACCAAGACCTGCTTGTTCTAGTTTTCTTCTAAGCGTTAAAACCTGAGTATCTACAGATCGAGGACCACCACTAAATGGAGGCCAAGCCATGCGAAGTAGCTCATGTCTGCTTCTTACCATGCCAGGAGGCATCAACAAAGCACACAACAAAGCGAATTCCCTTGGACTTAATTCTACGGGTTTCTCTCTTAATGTAACCTGCCTGAGAAGAAGGTGAACTTCCAAAGGTCCTACAGCAACACGTTCCTGCAAACCAATCCTTCCTCTTTTCAGCAAAGTCCTGCAACGAGCAGCTAATTCCTCTAGGCCGAAAGGTTTCCTTAAAACATCATCAGCACCATCGTCTAAAAGACCCACGACCGGTTCAACTCCAGTTCTTGCTGTTAAAACAATCACCGAACAACCCAATTGTTGTGAAAGTCGAAGCGCCGAGCTCTTTTCTAACAATTCAGCACTTACTAACAAATCTGGTGATTGATCACGACAAAGGTCTACTGCTTCCTCAGCTGAACCTACGGCGGCGGCGAGTTGGCCATCCTGCCTAAGCCTTTGAACCAAAACTGTTCTGAGGGTTGGATGTGGCTCGACCACAAGCACCTTGGAAGGCGATTGTGTGGTCGCTTGAATAGGAGAAGAACCTGATGAGGATCCTTGAATTTGCTCAGTAGCAAGCTGATCTGCAGGTATTAATGTCACAAGCCAGAAAAGTAGACCCTTAGACTAGAGGAGATATTAAAGCAAACTGTTCACTGACTACCAAGAATAGTCCGTGTCTTAGCAAACCATGACATCTTTTGATGCTCCAGAAACAATCAAACACTTCCAATCAATTTGTGATGCCTGTCAAGAACTAACAAGTCGTTACCACAGCCCCTCTGAACTCAGGATTTATGCTGATGGATATTTGCATTCTCTTAGGAATTGCAAGAGTTTAGGGCCTAGAGATCAAGAGAGGTTAGAGGCATTAATTGATAGATGGATCATGGATCCATCAAGTTTTATTGGTCCTGATGGGGATATTAATAACCTCTTTTTTCAAAGGGAAAACTAACTAATAAGTAAAAAAGTAACAAGTTAGTAACAGGTTATGAAGCTAGTGCAATTTCTAGTTTTTCTTTCAATTCCCCAGCGTTATACATGCTTATTAATATGTCTGACCCTCCAATAAATTCTCCTTTTACGTAAACCTGGGGTATTGTTGGCCAGTTTGAATATTCTTTTATTCCCTCTCGAATGTCCATATCTGAAAGCACGTCAAAAGTTTCGAAGCTCATTCCTAATGAATTTAGAATTTGAACAACATTATTAGAGAAACCACATTGTGGCATCAACTTATTGCCTTTCATGAAAACAAATATTGGTTTTGAATTAATTAAAAGTTCAATTTTCGAACGGGTGTTGGAATCCATGATGGAAAAATTTAATTAGGGGTTGAGGTTTTCAGGGCCAAAGCGTGAATTGTTTCAGTTTTCAATTCATTTTTTAAAGCACCATAAACAAGTTGATGTTGCTGGACAAGAGATAAACCAGAGAACTTGTTAGATACCACATTGACCTCAAGATGATCCCCCCCTCCCAAATCTTTTACATCTATTTGAGCATCTGGAAGTGATTGCTTTATCAGAAGTGTAACTTCTTCGGTTGTAATCATTTTCAAATAAGGAATTAAGGTGAATTAATGAAAAATAAATTTTTAAATGACTGCTAAGGAATAAATGAATTTACTTGATCATATTATCGTCGACCAACAGCTAACAAAGCCGATTGTTCAGCAGAGCGCATACTTTTAGAGAGTTCAAGATTAAAATCATCTGTTGATTGAGTAAAATCATTGGTAATAATTATTGGTTTAGAAAAACAAATTGAGGCTGAACCCCAAAACTTTGGAATAATTTCACTATAGGCTAAACCAACTGGGACAATATTCACTTCTAATCCCTTACTCGCAGCAAGTTGAGCCAACCGAATTAATCCTTTCTTAAGCTTTACAGGTTCACTACTTCTATTAATCTTACCTTCTGGAAATACAACCAATTGCTGTCGCGATATCAATAAATCCACTGCATATCTAAGAGTAGTTAAAGAAGGTCTTCCTTGATCAATAGGGAAACAACCTAACCTGTTTAAGAACCATCCTTGTAAACCTTTCATCTCTGACCTGGTGACCATATATCTACAATCTCTATTGGTAATTCTTCTACCAGCTGCCATGGTCAACATCAAAGCATCCCATCTAGATCTATGAGTAGGAGCGAGAACAACAGAACCTTTCAAAGGTAAATTTTCAGAGCCAATAACTATTCTTCTCCGAAAAAAGCAATTCAAAGCAATATCTTGAGTCGAAACCATTGCCAAACGACTCCAGAGGGGATCAACACCAAGACATATTTTTTTTTCTCTCTGAAGAAGGGGCAAAGAAACCCTCATTAATCATCCTTATAATGAAGTTAACGCCGAAAGCTTTATTATTTACTCTTGCACTGGGCAGTTACTCCAGCGGCTAAACCTAATTATGCTTTTGATGCATACAATCCAAGTATATTTTTAATTTTCATGGCAAGCCTTGGCGTAAACATTGATCACATAGCAAATGTCCGAGAAGCTCGTAAGACATTTGAACCAGACCCAGTAACAATGGTGCTTTTGGCAGAATTAGGGGGAGCTGATGGAATAACAGTTCACCTAAGAGAAGATAGAAGGCATATTCAAGATAGAGATCTAAATCTTTTAAAAGAAACCGTAAATACTCGTCTAAACCTCGAAATGGCTGCCACTGAAGAAATGACAGCGATAGCACTTAATACCAAGCCAGATATGGTTACACTAGTACCAGAGAAGAGAGAAGAAGTCACTACAGAAGGAGGACTTGATGTTATAAAACACAAAGAAAAATTAAAAGAAATAATTCAACGCCTCTCAGAAAAATCTATTCCAGTAAGTCTTTTTGTAGATCCAGTACAGGAGCAATTGGAAAACTGTGCAGAGATCAAGGCAGCATGGATAGAACTACATACAGGTAAATATGCAATTACAAAAAACAAAGCAAGAGCATTGGAATTATCCATTCTTAAAGAAAGCACAGCGAAAGCAAAATCCTATGGACTTAGAGTAAATGCAGGGCATGGACTGACATATCAAAACGTCGAAGCCATTGCAGCTATTGATGGGATTGAAGAATTAAATATTGGCCATACAATTATTTCTAGAGCCCTTTCAGTAGGCCTATCTCAAGCAGTAAAAGAAATGAAAAACCTAATCATCCATCCAAGGAAAGACAACTTCTTAATTTAAAAATATCTTTAAATCGCATTTTGATCCTTGCTAACAATTTATCGAAGTAATAAAGCTGAATGGTTAGTAGAGATACTGGGACAGGAACTCCGATTAAATCCTCCTGAAATAACAGAAGAAGTTAACATTATTGTAAGTACATGGCCCTCAAGCAGATGGCTGAGTGAAAAACTTTCAATTATTAATGATATCAATGCATTAGTTAAATACCCTTTCCCCGGTACATATTTAAAAAGGTTAGTAAAGAAATTTATTGGTATTGATCCCAATGAAAAAGATCCATGGGAAAAGCATAATCTTGTTTGGAATATTTTAGAATTATTACCAGAATTAATCAAAAAAGAAGAAGCTCAGATAATTAAATCATGGTGCAAAAAAAACAAGGTCGAAAATGAACATATCAATCTAGATTCATGGGATCTTGCGAATCATATTGCAGAGATATTTGATGATTACATACTTTATAGACCTGAAGTTATAAAACAATGGCTAATCAAGAACAAAAAAAAAGCTTCGAGTGACATTAGTGTTAATAAGAATGTTCTTTGGCAAGAAATACTATTCAACTTATTACATGAAAAGATAAATAAAGACCCCTTCTGCATCCAAGTAGAAAAAGCTATTGAAGTTTTAAAGAAAGCTGATATTTCTAAACTAGATTATCCAAAAAATCTATATATCTATGGACTTAGCAGTCTGGCACCACTGCAAATAGATTTAATACAGGCATTCTCAAAAGTAATAAATATAAAAATTTATCTGATTTCTCCATGCAATGATCTTTGGCAAAGATGTGAAGCAAGAAGACTACAATTTAGAAACGCATGGAATACACCTCCTGACAGGCAATGGTTACTAGAATCTCCAAGACTTGAGGCTTTCCTAGGAAGGATGGGGGCCGAATTCCAACAGTTGCTTGAGGGAAGTGGGGAATATCAATTAGGTGACAGAAATGAAGAAGATATTTTTTCTCTTACAGCAGATATCGCTGCTAATAAAGGAAATAAACCAAATATCTTAGAACAACTACAACAAGAATTATTATCCACAAAAAGTGAAACTATTTTAACTAAGGAAAAATCTGACAAATCACTACTTTTCCTTAAATCTCCAGGAAAGTATCGGCAAGTAGAATTAATACGAGACCATATCTTACAGCTCTTCGCTAAGAATAAGAAGCTACAACCCAGAGATGTTTTAATAATGACACCTCAAATTGATAGTTATGCACCAATATTTGCCTCAGTATTTAACAATTTAAATCATGATACAACTAAGTTACCCTGGGTGATTACAGACAGAAGTCAAGAGGAGAAAGTTGGTTTAATACATTTTGTGTTATACCTATTAGAGATTTCAGCATCTCGTCTAACCGCCTCAATTTTTGAACTCCTTTTAACTAATCCAGCATTACAAAAGCAACAGAGAATAAGTATTGAAGAGGTGAGTGACATAACCAGAGGTCTTCAATCTGCTGGGTTTACTTGGGGACTTGATTCTTCAGAAAGATTTGGAGAAGAAACTCATAGCCTATGTTGGTGTCTAGAGAGGTTTCTTCTCGGTCTTGTTCTACCGGACGATCCAATAAATGGTGTAAAAAATATCTCTCCATATTCCGAGAATATTTCAAATACAGAGTTTATAAAAGCTTGGAGTACTCTCTCAAAACTTTGCAATTATATCGATGAGATTCGAAGTAAACGTTCATGTAGAGAATGGATAAAACTTATAACATCACTTATTAATGATTTATTTGGAGATGGTGGTGAATGGGCTTGGGAAGCACAACAACTACTAACTATTGTTAACAATTGGGGGCTCATAACTGTCAATTGTGAACTAGAAATTGATTGTTTAGTGGTCAAAGACATAATTTCAAAAGCATTAAGTTCTACAAATGGAAAATTTGGTCATAGAACAGGGAAGATCACAATCAGTGCATTAGAACCGATGAGAGCAATCCCTCATGAAATCATCATCGTCATGGGACTAGATAGTAGAACTTTCCCAAGAATAGATAATAGAAGAAGTTTTAATCTCCTAGAAAGGAAAAAAGAACTTGGAGACCCTAACCAATATGACAAAGACCGTTACTCATTGCTAGAAGCTTTAATCTCAACTCGACAAAATCTTTTGCTTTCTTGGAATTCAAAAGATGAAAAGACAGGTGAAGATCTTGCCCCCCCAAGTCCTATTCAACAATGGCTGAATTACTTAAAAATCAAATTAGGTCCCAATGCATTTGAAGATATTCTTATTGAGCCACCAGCGAATCCTCTTGATCAAAGCAATTTTATAAAAACCGACAATTCGCAAATCATGAGTTGTGATAGGAAAAATCTAGAAGCGAGAGAATGGCTTGAAAAATCAATACAAATCAAAAATGTCTCACCAATATTGCCAATAAATTGGGAAGAGCCAAAAGGAAGCAAATTAAATTCATATTCCTTCGAGAAAACAAAAGAATGGTTACTGAATCCACAAATAACTTGGTTGAAAGAGAACGAAATCCAATCAAAAGAATTTGTCAATCTTATTGAAGATAATGACTTGCTGGAGCTTTCAGAGTTAGATAGATATAAACTTCTTAAACATCGACTAGAAAATAGTGATATTAGAAAAATTAAGGAAATAAAAGATAAAAAAAATTATTGGGAAGAAAACTTTGCGGGTAAGGGTATTTTCCCTCTCAAAGCCTCCGGATTAATAGAGGAATTTCTTCTTGAGGAGCGGTGGAATAATTTAATATCAGCAATTCATGCTAACGGTGAAATAACTAAAAAAAGTATTGAGATGGAAGAGTTAGAGGGTGAATTTTACTTTGGAGGGAATAATTTAATACTTATTGAAGTTGGAATTTTAAAATATAAAACACTTATGAATGGATGGCTAAATCATTTATATTTATCCGCAAATAGTTCATTTAATTCTAAGACTTTGATAATATCTAAAAAAAAGGATTATAGTAATAAAATCAACTTCGAAGTTACCAAGGAAATATTACCAATTAACACTCAAGAAGCGCTTGAAACCCTCAGAGAAATCAGTCTAATAGCAGCCGAGGGAAGAAAAAATTGTTGGCCCATACCACCAGAAAGTGGTCTAGCCTATGCCCTAGCAATAAACGAACAGAATAAGAACGAGCAAGATTTATTTCGAAAAAAATGGGAAGGTGATTTATATATTAAAGGTGAAAGAGAGGCTTTGTCGATGGAGCTTTGCTTTGGCAAGGAGTGTAAATCTTCTACACTTTTAGACGATGAATCATTTAATGATGTATTAATGAGTCTATATAAACCAATTCTAAAAAATACAAACTAATCTAATTATTAAATCTAAAAATGAAACCAGGTAAAAACAAACTCTTTAAGAAAATTAAGGCTAATTTCTCAAGGTGGGGATTTAGCAAGAATGGGCTATTACTAAATTCCAAGGGAGAATGGTATTTGTGTTGTCAGATATTACTAATCCTGTTACATCTAACACCTCCCTACCCAAAGATAGAAAATATACCATTTTTAATAAATATTTTTCATATTATTATTGGATTAACAATTTCAATTCAGGGTCTACTTACTACCCTACAAGCCTTTATAGATTTGGGAAATAATCTTACACCGCTTCCTTATCCAATGGATGATTCAAATCTTATAAAAAATAATTCATACCAAGAGACTCGACATCCACTTTATAAGGGATTATTACTTATTTCATTAGGAATATGTATTTTTTCATTAAGTCTAATACATCTATTTCTACTTATATTGTTAGCTTACAATTTAAAAACAAAAGCTATAAAAGAAGAAGAAAGATTAAAAATTAAATTTCCTGAATACAAAAAATACATCGAAGAAGTACCAGCTATTATAAGAAATATAAAGTATTTAGATTGGAGATAATAGAATGTTAATTACAAAAGATTTCAAATATATAAATCAAAGAATATTAAAGAAATCATTCTTTAGTAATTATTTTATTTTTTAACCATGAGATAATTATGCAGGATATAAAAGTATTTCAACCTAATAAATATCCTTTAACGAATGGAATGCGTTTAATTGAAGCAAGTGCTGGAACTGGAAAAACATTTTCTCTTTCTCATCTTGTCTTAAGGCTTTTGACAGAAAAAGAATATTCTATAAATGAAATACTAGTTGTCAGCTTTACAGAAGCAACAGCATCTGAAATAAAAGCAAAAATCATTGAGAGACTAATTTTGGCATTAAAAACAATAGAATCAATAAATACAAAAACAGAGCAATCTGAAATTGACAATGTATTAAATGAATGGGTCGAATTAAATATAACATCTCAAGAAAGAGCTATATACTTAGCCTCGCTACTTTTACAAGCATTAGAGAGGATTGACAATGCTGACATAACGACAATTCATGGATTTTGCAGCAAAACACTCCAAAGAGAAGCTATTGAGAATGGGAGCAACTTGAATCCAACAATAGAAAAAGATTCGCATACACTAATAAATGAAATAGTCGAAGAATATTGGAAAAAAGAAATATTAGAAATGGAAATCTCAGAATTAAAAGGGATATTTAAAACTAATTTCAATCGTAAGAATTTAATTCAAGTTCTTAATACACTTGATAATGATCCAAATAATATATTAAAGAAAACATTTAAAGGCTTGAAAATAGAAGAGAATCTTACAAATCAGTTAAACATTTATATTGAATCCTTATGGATGAATTTCATAACTATTTGGGAAGATAAGGGAAAGGAATTAGAAGATTATTTCATAGAATTCACTAATAATCTTAAATCTCAAGGTATTAAAGATACAAAGCCATACTCATCCAAGCCTAGGAAAAATCGTTATGAACTTTTAAATAACTGGGTAGAAAAATATAAAGATAAAAAACGACCTTCATATGAAGATATTCAAAATAATAGCCTTATAAATAAATATTTTCATCCTAAAAATATTTACCATCTAGATGTTAAGTATAAAATTAATTCATGTTCAAAAGAAATGGATGCAATACTTGATATTATAGGAGAGTTATATGATGGTCCATGTGAATATGTTTGGGAACATGCTTTATTATGGACAAAGAGGGAACTTGAGAGAAGGAAAGATAAAAAGGGATTAATAAATTATTCTGATCTACTTAAATTACTAGATCCAAAAACATTAAATAGTAATAAAACTAATGATGTAGTTAACATTAATAATATCTATAAGAACTTAAAATTTAGATATAAAGTAGCACTAATTGATGAGTTCCAAGATACAGACCCGGTTCAATTAAGATTACTAACAGAAGCATTTGGAAATAGATCTACACATCTATTTCTTATGATTGGAGATCCAAAACAAGCAATCTATAGTTTTAGAGGGGGAAGCTTAAATACATATATGAAAGCCAGAGAGACATGTGATCGAATTGATTTGATGAATTCAAACTATAGAAGTACCAAATCTCTAATTTTAACACTCAATAAATTATTTATTAATGGACTAATAAGGTCAAATCTTTCAACTCAAGAACTTAATCCATGTTCACAAGAAGACCTACTAAAACTTAATGGAATAAAAGAGCCATTAAAAATCATAAATCTAATAGGTAATAATCAAAAAGAAAATATACAAAGGATAAAATTAGAGTCAAAAAGCAAAATAGAGGAAAGAATTCCGAAAGTTATTGGAACCTATTTATTAGAACTATTAAGCAATAATCCCAAAGATCTAACCCCCTCAGATATTTGCATACTAGTCAATAGACACGATCAAGCTAAAAACATCCATAGCTATTTATCAAAAATAAAAATCCCATCACAACTTCTTAGCAATGAAAACATTTTTACTAGAGAGGGTGCTCAAATTCTGCAAATTTTCATTAACTGCATAGTCAGTCCCTATAACCAACAAAAACTTGCACTACTAGCTTGTTCTGAGCTAATGCAATGGAAAAAGGAAAAGCTTTGTGAATCAAAATTCAATGGTGATTTTGATTCACTATCCACGAAATTATCTGAACTTGCTCAATTATTTCCAAAGATTGGATTATTAGGTTGCTTATCTAACTTTCTAGAAGGGAAATCAATAGCTGAGCTTTCTCATAGAGGAACTTTATTGAGTGATCTTTATCAAAGCGCTCAGTTAGTAGATGAGCAGATCCATCGAGAGAAACTTAATGTTCTAAGAGCATCTCAATGGCTTAGTAGTCAACGATTCAAGTCGACTGAGCCAATACCTGAAGAATATCAACCAAACAGTGTCATAAGTAATAGCTCTATCAATTTAATTACGATACACAAGAGTAAAGGACTTCAATTTAAAATAGTAATATGTCCATACTTGTGGCAAAAGCCTCCAGATCAAAAAAGTCATTTATGGAAAGACAATCAAAATCTACTCATTTCTAAAAAGTATCAATGGCATAAAAAATTTAATGATTATCAAGAATTCAGTAGAAAAGAATCATTAAACGAAGCAGAGCGTTTAGCTTACGTTGCTCTTACGAGAGCAAAAAAGCAATTAATAATCCTATGGGCACAGGGTGCTGGTCAAGAAGGGAATCCTCTTTCAGGATTTTTATTTGGATCTGAGTCAATAAATTTAAATATAGAAGACCATACGAAAGAGATTATGGAACAATCATTTAAAAAGAGAGAATTAAAAGTTGATGTTCAAGATGTAAAATCAATTCAAACTAATAAAACCTGGACTAAACCCAAAAGCAAATTAAAATTATCTCTTGGAGCAACTCCTAAACACAAATTTGATAATAGTTGGGGAAGGTTTAGTTTCTCAAAATGGATAACACAAGAAAATAACAACTCAATTTATAAAGAATTATCAGACGAGTTGAATGAAGATCTTGCATTTAAAGATGAGGTTGATGAAATATCTGTAGAAAAATTTGATCAAGTATTTAAAGAAAAAGATCAAAGTATTGATAAATTATCAAGTCGAAAATGGTCAAAAGAAAGTCCTATTGGAAATTTTCCTCGTGGTCCTATAGCAGGTACTTGTCTTCATAAAATACTTGAAAGAGTAGATTTTAATAATATTGATAATAAAGTAAGAGTTTCTTCTATAATAGAAGAAGAGTTAAATTCAGTTAATATAAGTAGTTCATTTATTAAGCCAATTAATATTTTATTAAATAGAATTGCAAATATACCTTTAGGTGGTCCTTTAGGTAAATTTAAATTAAAAAATTTAAATCCCGAAGACTCGATAAAAGAATTAAAATTTGATATTCCAATTTGTCATAATAGAAATCCAATTAATACTCTCGAATTATCATCAATATTTAGAGAAGATGTCCAAAAAAAATATGGCTCGGATTATATAAATAAACTAATTAATCTTAATATCTACAGTAGCGGTTTCCTAACCGGATCAATTGATCAGGTTTTTGCAGATAACCCAGATCATGAAAATGCTAAATGGTGGGTTTTAGATTGGAAAAGTAATTGGATAGGTAGTCAGATATCAGAAGAAGGTCGTTTCACTTGCGGCCCATCAAATTATTCAAGGGAAAGAATGGATGAAGAGATGTACCAACATCACTATCCACTACAAGCCCATATATATTTACTTGCATTACATAGATTCTTAAACTGGAGACTCCCTAATTATTCAGCTCAAAAACATCTTGGAGGTTATGTTTACGTGTTTCTGAGAGGTCTCCCAGATAAAAAAGATTTAGAAGAAAAAAGTTCTCCTCAAAGGACTCCAGGTTTAATTATCGAACCGGCTCCCCTTAAAAGAATTAAAAAATTAAATCAATTGATTAAAAGTCAAAATAATGAAAGAACCATTTAAAACAAAATTCTCAACTGATTTATGTAAATCATTATTAGCTACATTAGCTCGCTATTATCCACCAATAGAGTTTAATGAAGCTTTAATTGATGTCGTAAATGTATTAATGGATGGCTTATCAAGAGGTGATGTTTATATAAACATGAGGGAAACCCCTAATAACCTTGAACTTAAATATAAGGATTGGCCCAGCATTCATATGAAAGCCTTATTAAATAGTGGCTGGACTACAGGAGATAACTCCCCAATAGTTTTAAATGGAGATTTGATTAGTTGGCGTCGAACACATAATGAGATAGCTGAGACGATTCAAAAAATACTCTTAAGGAATCAACCTATTGATAACCTATCTAAGAAGAAACCTATTCGAATTAATACAAATAATCTAGAGAATCTAAATATTCAACAAAAAAAAGCTGTTAATCTTGTTGAAAGCGAACAAATCATCCTATTAAGTGGTGGACCAGGCACAGGCAAGACCAGTACTATCCTTCAAATGCTTTTACAAGCACTAACAAAAAATCCTACACTTCATATTGGAATGGCTGCTCCAACAGGGAAAGCAGCCAAAAAGCTTAAAGATACTATTAATCTAGGAATTGAAAATTTTGAAGATCCTATAAAGAATAAGCTTTCTAAGATTCCTTCTAAAACATTGCATAAATGGTTAGAAGCAGGGCCAAATGGATTCAGAAGGAACTCTCAACGCCTACTAAAACTAGATTTAATAGTGATAGATGAGATGTCAATGGTTGACTTATCAACAATCAATGGATTACTCGATTCATTGCCAAAGTCATGTCAAATAATCTTAGTAGGCGATCCTGACCAATTATTACCGATAGGAAGTGGTGGCATATGGCAAATTTTGCATGACAAAGGAATGAACAAGAACTTTCAATCAAACTCAGTCAAACTTACAAAGTCATACCGAAACAAAGGAGATATTGCTTTATTAAGAAATACACTTAAAGATGAAGGATTAGATGCTTTTTGGCACCTACTTGCGACAAAAGAAAACTCATCAAATACAAGTCAACACCTTTCATCCTTAAAAAGCATTCCAGACCCAGTAGTAAGTACTCTTTTTAACTATAGAAAGAAACTCAAAGAGTTAACCGAAAAATGCATTAATCATATCCCGAACGAAGCATGGCAATCAAGCATGATTGAAATAGCGCCATCAGTAGAGATGCTAAAACTCTTTAACTTTATAGATAATCTGCTTATACTTTCTCCTCAAAGAAATGGGCCCTGGGGTATAAAAAAAATCCACCAGTTACTTTTAGGGAAGAGGTTTGAGGAGGAAACAAACAAATGGGGGCAGGGAACACCTATCATGGCAAAAAGCAATCAACCTGAAATAGGTTTAGCCAATGGAGACGTTGGGATAATAATTGGCAACGGTGACAAAAGACGTTTTTTATTTAATGTCTTTGCTGAGGAGCAAAGATTAGTGACTCGTTTAATAAACCCTTCAAGAATAAATAAGTTCGATGCTGCATTTGCAATGACAATTCACAAGTCACAAGGCAGTGAAGCTGATCAAGTTATTTTACTTTGGCCAAATAGCTCAAAAATCTCAGAAGAGAATAAGCTAAATAAATTATATTCTGATGATTATGAAAAAAGAATGATTTATACCGCAATAACTCGTGCAAAAAACAAATTACTGTTAATTACCAATAAAGAAGAAGACTTTTAAAAATGTGATCGAGTTATTCCTAAAAGGATTTTTGAGATGATAAAATTATTTTTATAATCCCTTTAACAAG
This sequence comes from Prochlorococcus sp. AG-402-K14, assembly GCA_003216815.1. Lineage (GTDB taxonomy): Bacteria > Cyanobacteriota > Cyanobacteriia > PCC-6307 > Cyanobiaceae > Prochlorococcus_B. The sequence goes on from QCIG01000001.1 coordinate 127,931, forward strand.
GCGAGTCAGCAAAGCACGGTTATATACCGATCGGAAGTTGTCTGCCTAATTTGAAGGAAAAAAAGGCAACCATTATTAGATGACAAATAAAAATTCACATGAGGATTCCTCGTGTCCAGTTGATCAAGATGTTCTGGAAGAATCTTCTGAGGATATATTGGATGCAAATGATCAAAATCCAGTAAACGGATTTTCAGAATTCAACTTTAGCGAAGAGCTAATTCAAACCCTCACTCACAAAGGATATTCATCACCCACTCCAATTCAAAAAGCTGCAATTCCTGAATTGCTTCTAGGTAGAGATTTAGTTGGACAAGCTCAAACAGGAACAGGTAAAACGGCCGCATTTGCGTTACCAATTCTAGAAAGACTGAAAAGGAACATTGGATACCCGCAAGTCTTAGTTCTAGCCCCAACTAGAGAACTAGCCATGCAAGTAGCCGAATCATTTCGCTCTTATGCTGCTGGTCATCCTCACTTAAGAGTTCTAGCTATATATGGAGGCTCTGATTTTAGAAATCAAATTAACACCCTTAAGAGGGGAGTTGATGTCGTCGTAGGGACCCCTGGGCGAGTCATGGATCATATGCGCCAAGGAACTCTTAACACTAGTCATCTGGGTTGTTTAGTCCTAGATGAGGCAGATGAAATGTTAAGAATGGGTTTCATTGACGATGTTGAGTGGATTTTAGAGCAATTACCAGATGAGAGACAACTTGTACTGTTCTCAGCGACGATGCCATCTGAGATTAGAAGATTATCAAAAAAGTATTTAAATAGCCCTGCAGAAATAACTATAAAAGCAACAGAATTAAAAGAAAGGCTAATTAGGCAAAGGTATATAACCGTTCAAAATGTTTATAAAGTTAATGCACTTCAAAGAGTTCTTGAGGCTGTATCAGAAGAAGGTGTAATCATATTTGCTAGAACAAAAGCTATCACGATTGTAGTAGCTGAAAAATTAGAATCATTTGGATATAACGTAGCTATTTTAAATGGAGATATTCCTCAAAATCAAAGGGAGCGCACTGTTGAAAGATTGAGACAAGGTTCTATCAACATTTTGGTAGCAACAGATGTAGCAGCGAGAGGACTCGATGTAGATCGAATTGGCTTAGTTATTAATTATGATATGCCATTTGACCGCGAAGCCTATGTTCATAGAATTGGTAGAACTGGAAGAGCAGGAAGAAATGGTGAGGCTATTCTTTTTGTTAATCCAAGAGAAAGATCATTTTTAAGTAATCTTGAGAGAGCTGTAGGTCAACCTATTGAAAAAATGGATATACCAGATAATGAACTTATTAACAGCAACAGAATCAAAAAACTTCAAGCAAAATTAGTAAAGGCAGCCTCTACAGATCGAGATAACCCTGATGAGACAAATATTCTAGAAGAATTAATTCAAAATATTGAAAATGAGTTAGATATTGATCCTAAAGACTTGACCCTTGCTGCATTAAATTTAGCAGTTGGTTTTAATCCACTTCTTGAACAAGGAAGTGAGGATTGGATCAGGCAATCAGCTCAAAGGAATACAAGATCTGATCGAAGAGAAAATAAATTTAAACAACGACGCAGAGGTGATTTTGATAGCAATAGACTTGAAGATGAGATGGAGAGATTCAGAGTCGAAGTTGGGCACAGAGATAGGGTTAAGCCTGGAAATTTAGTTGGAGCGATTGCAAATGAGGCTGGATTAAAAGGAAGAATGATCGGTAGGATAAGAATATTTGAAAATTACAGTCTGGTGGATTTGCCAAAACAAATGCCTGAAAAAGTATTTCAAGCTCTAAAGAAAGTTAAAGTAATGAATAGAGAATTACAGATAAATAGAACCGACTAAAACAGCATAATGCTTTTTAGATTATTATTCAGCAGCATGATTTCCTTAGTCATCATAGACATAGTCAATCCATTAAAAACTTTAGCAGAACATAAAAATACACTGATAAATAAATTTTGTATTGCTTCATTAAAATCAAAACTTAATCTCACAGATAAAAAAAAGCTTAATGAAATCAGTCATTTCACATGTGAATGTTTTTTAAAAAAATATAAATCTGGATATTCAATAAAAAACTCTCGTATTTACTGCAGAAATAAAGCTGCAGAGAAATACAATCTCTAACTAATACTAATCTATATAAAATGCATAAATCAAATTCAACAACAAATAAAAAACCATTGATAAGACTTTTAAGTAATCTTAAAAGTCAAAAACGTCTCATATATTCAGCTATTATTTGCTCTATATTAAATAAATTTTTTGATCTTGCACCACCAGTCTTAATTGGTATATCTGTTGATGTTGTTGTAAGAAAAGAGAGCTCATGGCTTGGCTCAATTGGATTTAGTACAGTCCCAGACCAGTTGATTGCACTTGCATTTATATCCTTTTTAATCTGGACAGCAGAATCATTCTTTGAATATATGTATGGATTAATGTGGAGAAATTTAGCTCAAAAGACCCAGCACTACTTAAGAATTAAAGCATATGACCATTTACAAAAATTAGAAATGACTTTTTTTGAATCAGATAATACAGGACGACTTATGACTGTCCTTAATGATGATATAAATCAACTTGAAAGATTTTTGGATGAAGGTGCCAATAAAATTATTCAATTAATAATTACTGTTTTTATTGTTGGCGGGGCAATGATTCTTTTAGCTCCAGGTATTGCATTACTAGCTTTTATCCCTATTCCATTTATTCTTTGGGGTTCAATAAAGTTTCAGAAAAACTTAGCACCTCGCTACCGTGAAGTCAGAGAAAGAGCAGGAGATCTTGCCTCAAGACTTAATAATAATCTTAGTGGAATGCTTACTATTAAAAGTTTTGCTACAGAAGATTGGGAGCTTGAAAGATTAAAGCTAGATAGTAATTCTTATCAAAAAAGTAATAGAAAAGCGATTAAATTGTCAGCTGCTTTTATTCCCTTAATTAGATTTGCGATACTATTTGCTTTCCTTGCAATATTAATAGCTGGTGGATTCCAAACTTGGAAAGGAATTATGCCTGTAGGAACTTATAGTTTTTTAGTTTTCATTACTCAGAGATTATTATGGCCCCTTACGACATTAGGACATATTTTGGATGATTATCAGAGATCGATGGCCTCAACAAATAGAGTTTTAGATCTAATTGATACTCCAATTAAAATTAAGACTGGAAAAATTAAATTAGATCCTAATAACGTTCAAGGTAAAATCTCATTTAAAAATATTGATTTTACATATGAAGGACGATCTCAAATAATCAAAAACTTTAATCTAGATATTAGTCCTAGTAAGAAAATTGGCATTGTAGGAGCAACAGGTTCTGGTAAAAGCACACTTGTAAAACTACTACTGAGACTTTACGAAATCCAAGGGGGTTCTATAGAAGTTGATGGGAACCCAATTGAATCGTTAGATTTAAAAAGTCTTCGACGTTGTATTTCCTTAGTTAGTCAAGAAACATATTTATTCCAGGGCTCAATTGAAGAAAACATATCTTATGGATCTGAAAATGTTGATAAATCTAAATTAACAAATGCCGCAGACATTGCAGAAGCGACTGAATTTATAAATCAACTGCCAAAAGGTATCAAAACAATAGTTGGTGAAAGAGGACAAAAGCTATCAGGAGGACAAAGACAACGGATCGCTATTGCAAGAGCAATCTTAAAGAATGCACCAATATTAATATTAGATGAAGCTACAGCATCAGTAGACAATGAAACTGAAGCAGCGATTCAAAGGTCTCTAAAGAAGATAACTAAAAATTTTACTACAATTGTGATTGCCCACCGTTTAAGCACTGTAATTGATGCCGATGAAATAATAGTTTTAGATAAAGGTAAAGTTATTGAAAAAGGAACACACCAGTCATTACTTAAGAATAAAGATTTTTATTACTACTTATGGAAGATTCAAGCCGGTGAAAATAACATTTAAATCAGATAAAGAAAGTAAAAGAGCTAACAACTCTTCTATAAATGTCTTGCATTTTGGACCAACGTTGTTCACTAGTGCTTGCGGCCAAAGTATACAAATATCCTCTATCTACCACAACGGTTGCAAATTCATGTCTACTTTTATTTTCTAAATTGATAGAATATTCAAGATCATAGAATTTCCGATCATCAACCTTTCTTTCTTTTGCTTCAATTAGTTGAATAGGATTTTTACTATCATTTTCCCCAAATATTCTTTCTCCGACTGCATCAGCTCCACCTAAATCATCCAAATCCACATCATTCTCCAATCTAGAAATCACAAGACTGAGAGTTTCATCTGAATTAATTAAGTCATGGTAAACGACCTCTGGACCATTATCTACCGCAACTCTCGTCCACCCTGTTGGGAAAAGGAAACCATATCGTCCATCTTGACTTTTAAATGGTTCCAAGCCTGCAGCCCCCCCTGTAGAGCATGCTCCAAGCATTAAAACCAGAGCTATAGCTAAAAGAGACTTGAAGGATGTTCTGAGAAATTTGATCATTTTGGAAGACTCGAGCATCACTATTTTGATATATTTCTAATTTAACTGACGGTAATCTTCTTTAAATTAGTGCAACCCAGATAAAACTCTGACTAAATTCTAATTAATTGCTTCTGACCTCTGAGCGCCTTCACTAAACCACTATCAAAATTAATTGATCAATTTGAGCAGTTACCTGGAATAGGGCCCAGAACTGCTCAAAGGTTAGCTCTGCATCTAATACGTCAGCCTGAGACTAAAATAAGGTTATTTTCAGAAGCTCTAATTAATGCTAAAAACCAAGTAGGTCAATGCAAGAAGTGTTTTCATTTAACTGCCGGAGAACAATGCGGAATATGTTTAGATAAACAGAGAGTCCAAGATCTTATATGTGTTGTTGCCGAGTCGAGAGATTTACTTGCTCTTGAACGAACTCGCGAGTATAAAGGCCTTTATCATGTAATTGGCGGCCTGATTTCTCCGATGGATGGCATTGGACCTGAAATGCTAGAAATATCTAGCCTTATAAAAAGAGTCGATAAAGAAAATATCAAAGAAGTCATACTTGCCTTAACACCAAGTATTGAGGGAGATACGACAAGTCTTTATATAGGAAGACTATTAAAACCATTTACAAAAGTAACTCGTATTGCTTATGGACTTCCTGTAGGAAGTGAGTTGGAATATGCAGACGAGGTAACACTTTCGCGTGCTCTAGAAGGACGTAGAGATTTAGATTAATCCTTAAAAATGACCACCACCACGAGAAAAACAACAAAATATAGCGGCTTCCTTCCAGAAGAGCGTTTGCCGAATTGGATCAAGCCATCAATTGGTAATGCCTCTCAATTGGAAAAAGTTCAAAAACTCGTAAAGGAAAATCGATTACATACGATTTGCGAGGAAGGTAGATGCCCTAATAGAGGTGAATGTTATGCCGCTGGTACAGCCACTTTCTTATTAGGTGGCTCAATCTGTACAAGAAGCTGTGCATTTTGTCAGGTAGAGAAAGGGAAATCACCTGAGAAAGTAAATGTTTTTGAAGCCGAACAGGTTGCTAAAGCGGTTCAGGCATTGAATCTCAAATATGTGGTCCTTACCGCGGTGGCAAGAGATGACTTACCTGATCATGGTGCAAGTTTATTCACGACAACCATTAAGGCAATTAGATCATTGAATCACAGTATCTCGATAGAGGTTCTAACACCTGACTTTTGGGGTGGCAATAACAAAGACAATAACTACAAACAAAGAGAGCGTCTTAAGTTAGTTCTCTCTTCTAATCCTGTATGCTTCAACCATAACCTTGAGACTGTAAAGAGACTTCAAAGAGAAGTTAGAAGAGGAGCTACTTACGAACACTCACTTAATCTTCTTAAATCTGCAAGGGAAATTGCTCCAGAAATTCCAACAAAATCAGGAATAATGCTTGGACTGGGAGAAAAATTTCATGAAGTAATTCAAACACTTAAAGACCTTAGAGAAGTCGACTGTCAATATCTGACTATCGGTCAATATTTACGACCCTCGCTTGCTCACATACCAGTTTCTCATTATTGGTCCCCTGAAAAATTCAATGATTTTGCAAAGATAGCAAAGGCAATAGGTTTTAAGAAAGTAAATAGCGGTCCATTAGTAAGAAGTAGCTATCACGCAAGTGAGAGCTAATAAGAATAATTCTAAAGAGATTAAATTACTCAGTCCAGCTCCGATAATTTTTATCAAGCACTTCCTCACAATTACCTACCATAAATGCACCTGCGCCTCCCCAAACAAGTCTTAATGGTAAATCCAAGGGGGAAGATCCAACATGACGAACAGTATTAAATCCACGTCTACGAAAGTAACGTTGTAAGACTTTATGTTGATTATTTTCATCATAAATAGCCAATAGCCTCGCACGTCTACATGGAGTCTCTTCAAGAGCCCAAGCCATAGTCGCAGCCCAAAGGATATCACCTACTTTAGATTTAGCGTCTCTACCAACCTTCATAGTATCAAGCTGAAGACCATTAGTATTTTGATATGCCCATCCTTTCATTTCACCCAATAATTGAAGTTTGTCCTTACTCGTTATTTCACCTACAACCAGTCTAAACGACCAAATATTTAGAGGTCTCCTGACTTGTATTCGTAGCAACATTCCTCTATCAGAAGCTTCTTTTTCTAAAATATTTAAACTAGGTTTATTCATGACGAGGGCCAAATAGAATTATCAGGTAGACGTTTCATTATTTCATCTATTTGACGTTGTCTCTCAGCAAATCTAGCTCTATCACTATCGGTAAATTTATCTACACAACCTTCACATTGCATACCTTTAATATAAGTAGTTTTTTTTACATCCTCAGGAGAGACAGGTAAGCCGCAAGCATGACACATCCTATGTGAACCAGGTAATAATTCATGGTTCAAAGAAACACGCTGGTCAAAGACAAAACACTCACCATCCCACAAACTTTTCTCAGACGAAACATCCTCTAAATATTTCAGTATCCCTCCCTCAAGGTGGTGGACATCTGAAAAGCCCTCTTCTATTAAATAAGAAGTAGCTTTTTCGCATCTTATTCCACCAGTACAATACATCCCTATTTTCAATGAAGGATTCTCATCGATTAATGGTTTCAAATACTTTTGTACCCACAAAGGAAATTCACGAAATGAGTTTGTATGAGGGTTGAGAGCTCCTTCGAAACTTCCAATTTTTATTTCATAATCATTACGAGTATCAATAATGACAGTATCAGGATCTTTTAAAAATTCATTCCATTCACTAGCTTTTATATATTTACCAACAGTTTTAGAAGGATTAATTTGTTTTAAACCAATCGTGACGATTTCTTTTTTCTTCCGTGCCTTGAAACGACGAAAAGCCTGTTTTTCGGTCCAACTGTATTTAAAACTGATATCAGATATCTTTAATATCTTCTTTAATCTTTCAAGAAAAAATGTAATTGCAACCTCAGTTCCGCAAACCGTACCATTGACACCTTCAGAAGCTATTAAGATAGTGCCTTTAATCTCATAATTCTTTGCTAAGTCTGTTAATTGGTCTTTAAGCAAAATAATGTCTTGATCACTAATCGATAAAAAATTATAAAAAGCAGCAACTTTGTATTTGAGTTTCTTAAGGCCATCCCCTGTATTCATGTTTAATTATTCTTGAGAGAAATTAACATTCAAGCCAGCATCAGCTAAAAGCTTGCGGTCAGCCTCAACCTCCGGATTACTAGTTGTCAAAAGTGTATCTCCATAAAAAATAGAATCAGCTCCAGATTGTAGACATAAAATCTGAGCTTCTCTACCAAGCTGTTGCCTTCCGGCACTGAGTCTGATCCTACTTCTAGGCATGATAATCCTTGCAGTAGCGACCATCCGAACCATCTCCAATGGATCAATTGAAGATAACTCCTCCAGAGGTGTGCCCTCAACCGCAACCAAAGCATTAATGGGAACACTCTCAGGATGCGGATCTAAAGTTGCTAAAACTTTTAGCAAAGATGCTCTATCAGATACAGATTCTCCCATCCCAATAATCCCACCACAACACACTGTAATACCAGCAATACGAACTCTTCTCAGTGTTTCAAGTCGATCTTGATATGTTCTTGTTGAAATAATATTGGAATAATGTTCAGGGCTGGTATCTAAATTATGGTTGTAGGCTGTTAACCCCGCTTGTGCCAATCTAGAGGCTTGTGAATCAGTAATCATTCCAGCTGTAACACATGCTTCTAGACCAAGTTTTCTGACACCTCTCACCATTTCGAGCATAGAATCAAAAGCCTGTCCGTCTTTGATCTCACGCCAAGCCCAACCCATGCAAAATCTATCTGCCCCTGCATCTTTAGCAGCTTTTGCTCTATCAAGTACTGATTGGACTTGAAGGGCTGGAACAGGTTCAACCTTCGTTTCGTTATGAACAGACTGGGGACAATATGCACAGTCTTCTGAACATCCTCCTGTCTTCACACTTAGAAGAGAAGCAAGTTGAACTTTATAACCCGGATTGTATGATCTATGAATTATTTGAGCTCTCCACAACAAATCCATCAATGGCAAGTCAAGTATCTCTTTAACTTCTTTAAGAGTCCAATCATGTCTGATATCGCCACCTTTTATCGAATTAAAATCTAAAAAAGATTCCTTTGTTGCATTGAATTTATTAGATTCTTGAATATTAGGATTAATAAGTGTCATAAAAAATTTTGAATATTAAAAGTGTTAATCATTTTTAGTTTTAGCTAATCATCTATAAAAAATCATAGATTTCAATATATCCAATTAATTTAGTCATACTCCACCAAATCTTCTTCTTCTTGATTGGTAATCAAGAAGTGCTTTAGTAAGAGCATCTTCATTGAAATCTGGCCATAGTACATCTGTGACATGAATTTCAGCATAAGCCAATTGCCATAACAAAAAATTACTTATCCTTTTTTCACCACTCGTTCTAATGAGCAAGTCTGGATCTACTTCACTCGCTGTAAACAATTCAGAAGCAAAAATATTTTCATCTATCAAAGAAGGATCTAATTCTCCACTTACTGAACGTTCCGCAAGTTTTTGAGCCGCGCGCACTAATTCTCTACGTCCTCCATAGTTGGTGCAAACGTTAAAATGAATCCCATTATTATTAGAAGTTGCTTCAACCGACTCGTTAATTAAATCTTTTAATGCAATAGGCAATGGATCAAGATCTCCCAAGAAATTAATTTTTACTTCTTCAAGCTTTAAATTAGACAATTCACGCTTAAGAACACTTTCAAAAAGTGTCATTAAGAAGGTTACTTCTTCGCTAGGCCTGGACCAATTTTCAGTTGAAAATGCATAAACAGTTAAAGCTCCTATTCCCCAGTTACCGCATAAATGCAAAGTAGTTTTTAAAGACTCAACGCCAGCTGTATGTCCTATCGTTCTTGGCAAGCCCTTTGCTCTTGCCCATCTACCATTTCCATCCATAATTACCGCAATATGGTTTGGCATTCGAAGACGATCCAATTCCTTAGGTAATGGTGATACCTTTCTTGAATTATCAGTCCTTATTACAGAAGGGTAAGTCAATTCAAAGACTCCTTACTCTCATTGATTTTCTCAAGATTAAGTCTGGGCTGAGCAACTTTAGGCTCAATATTAGAGGAAGACGTTTTCAATGAAGAATTAATGCTAGTGGACTTAGAAGAAGAGGGATTGGAAGGGTCTAACAATTCTTTTAAAAGATCAAGCAATCTACTGCTTGTAATTGGTCTTTCCAGACGTCCTTGACTAGCTAAAGACAAGGTCCCTGATTCTTCTGAAACCACAACACAAATACATCTATCGAATCGTTCAGTTATCCCAAGAGCCGCTAAATGTCTTGTTCCATATCTACTAATCCCTTGCCTTGAAAGAGGTAAAATCACCCCTGCAGAAATAATTCTATTACCCTTGACCAAAACCGCTCCATCATGAAGAGGAGTATCTGCTGCAAAAAGATTTAATAACAATTCAGATGACAACTGAGCATCTATAGGAACACCGGGGAAAAGGAAATCTTCGGGGCGCAAGTCACTTCCCATGTCAACAACAATTAAGGCCCCTTTTCTATTTTGCGATAAACGACCTGCGGCTTCGGTTAATTGAGCGAAAGTATTAGAGCTAGCCCTAAATTCTTTTTGAGTATTACCAAGAAGTACAGCTAATCTTCCAGTTCCTAATAATTCCATTAATCTCCTTAATTCTCCTTGCCATAAAATTGCTAAAGATAATGAGCATGCTAAAACTAAAGCATCAACAAGTTTTGAAGTAATCGGTAAATTCGCAAATCGCTGAACGAACCATGCCAATGAAACCAAAAAGAGATAACCCCTTAAAAGCCATAATGTCCTTTGTTCTTTAACTCTTGTGAAAAGAAGGACTCCAAGAGCGGAGGCAAACAAGACATCAAGTAGGACACGCAAGTTTATAAGCCACCAAAAATTCACTCCTAGACCCCAACGTTATTTTAACTTACCTAATTCTTGGGAATAAAGCGATCAGGTAATACATCTAATTGCAATAGATCTTCAGGAAGTTCTCTCTTTTGTATCAAGTCGACCCCACCTTTACTAACAATGACAGTCGCAGGTCTCGGAATTCTGTTGTAGTTAGAACTCATTGAATAGTTGTATGCGCCAGTTCCAAATACAGCAAGGAAATCACCACTTTCACATGGTGGAAGAAAAAAATCTTTCAATAAAACATCTCCAGACTCACAATGCTTACCTGCAATAGTGACTTTTTCAGATTTCAAATTCAATGGTTTATCTACTAAGCAAGCACTGTAGAGAGATTGGTAAGTTATTGGACGAGGATTATCACTCATGCCTCCATCAACAGATAAATACGTTCTAATTCCAGGAACAACTTTTTTAGCTCCAATTTTATAGATGGTTAATCCCGAATTAGCTACTAAAGATCTACCTGGCTCGCACATTAATCTTGGTAAATCTAGATTTCTTTCCCTACAAGCCTTCACAACGGAATTAGATATAACTTCAATCCATTTCTCAATTGAGGGTGGATTATCTTCCTTAACATATTTGATCCCAAGACCTCCGCCTATATTTAAATCAACTATTGGATGTCCAATTTTCTGAGCAAGTTTTAAAATATCAGCCATGACACCAGCAAGATCAACATGTGGTTGAACCTCAAAGATTTGAGATCCAATATGAGCATGTAAACCAGTTAAATTTGCCCAGTTATATCTCATTAATTCTTTTAAAACAGTCTCAACCTCATCAGGATCAAAACCAAATTTACTATCTAAATGTCCAGTCCTAATATATTCATGAGTATGACACTCAATACCGGGAGTCAGCCGCAACATTAACTTTGCAGGTTTTTCATCAGAAGCAATTTTCTTTAGCAACTCAATATCATGATGATTATCTAAAACAATGGTCACATTGTTTTTGTAGGCAAACTTCAATTCATTAAAAGATTTATTATTTCCATGAAAAACAATATTTTCACCTTTCATCCCACCCCTTAATGCAGTAAGCAATTCACCTTCTGATACCGCATCAAGTCCAAACCCCTCAGAGGCAATAAGTGCACACAATGACAAAGAACTATTAGCTTTAGATGCATAAAGAGGAAGCGAATCTCCTGGATAATGCTTTTTTAGGGAATAAATATAAGTTTTACATGCGGTTCTAAGTGAAAATTCATCGAAAACATAAAGAGGAGTTCCGTATTTCTTAGCAAGTTCACTTAGCTGGCAACCTCCTACTACTAATTTCTCACATTCATTAATTTCCGTAGAGACTGGAGCTATATTTCGATTTGGACTATCAATATCCCTATTGAGTTCAAAAGATTTTGAGCCAACCATAGAAAATTCATCTTGAATATTTAGCCAATCTAGAGATCAAGCAACCAAGTTAGTATTATTTTTTGAAGAAAGAGCGATTAATCAATTAAAAGTTGGATATGAATCACAAAATAATTGAGCTTGAAAACAAGCATTTAAATGCATGTTTTGACCTAGACCAAAAATCACTAAAAGGGCTGTGGACAAAATCTCAATGGAAAAGAGAACTAACTGACCCTAAAAGGATCTGTTTGGGTGTCATAGAACTTAAAAGCAAAAAGCTTTTAGGCCTATGTACTGCATGGATAGTGATAGACGAATTACATATAACTTCAATAGCTGTTCATCCAACACATCAAAGGAAAGGACTGGGTAAATTTCTTTTGTCAGATTTAATCAAACGTTCATACTCCCTACCAACCAAAAATATGCATTTAGAAGTCAAGGATACAAACGAACCAGCTAAAGCTTTTTACAAATCAATGGGATTCAAAGTTATTGCAAATAGATCCGATTTTTATAAAGACGGAAGTAATGCTCTTGTTTTGGCCAAAGAATTCAAAAACGAATCAGAAAAGCAATAATTAAGTTCGGTTAACCGAAAATTAAAAACAAATAAATTGCTGTTCTTTGCATCAATAAATACTTTTAATTATTTTTCAACGAACATTTAATATTTACCCTTTATAAAAAAAAACCTAACCGTACACATTTCACACTTAACCCTGATAAATTAGATTAAATAGTTAATGGTCAAAGGTAAATGTTTGAGAGGTTTACAGAAAAAGCAATAAAAGTGATCATGCTTGCTCAAGAAGAGGCAAGACGCCTTGGACATAATTTTGTAGGAACTGAGCAGATACTCTTAGGGCTCATTGGAGAAGGAACTGGTGTCGCAGCTAAAGTTCTTAAATCAATGGGGGTTAACCTAAAAGATTCAAGAGTAGAAGTTGAAAAAATAATAGGTAGAGGTTCAGGATTCGTTGCTGTCGAAATCCCCTTCACACCAAGAGCTAAAAGAGTACTTGAACTGTCATTAGAAGAAGCTCGTCAATTAGGACATAATTACATTGGAACAGAACATCTATTACTTGGGCTTATCAGAGAAGGCGAGGGAGTAGCTGCAAGGGTTCTTGAGAATTTAGGAGTTGATCTAACAAAAGTCAGGACACAAGTTGTACGTATGCTTGGTGAAACTGCTGAGGTTACTACTGGGTCAGGCTCATCTAAAGGTTCAGCCAAAACCGCGACACTTGATGAATTTGGCACAAACCTTACTAAATTGGCTAGTGAATCCAAGCTAGACCCTGTAGTAGGCAGACATGAAGAGATTGATCGCGTAATACAAATATTGGGAAGAAGGACTAAAAACAATCCAGTTTTAATTGGTGAGCCAGGAGTCGGTAAGACAGCAATAGCTGAGGGGCTCGCTCAGAGAATTCAACAAGGAAATATTCCTGACATTTTAGAAGAAAAAAGAGTTCTAACTCTTGATATAGGTCTACTAGTCGCAGGAACCAAATATAGAGGTGAATTTGAAGAAAGATTGAAAAAAATAATGGAAGAAATTAAATCTGCTGGAAATGTAATTTTAGTTATTGATGAAGTTCATACATTAATCGGAGCAGGAGCTGCTGAGGGAGCTATTGACGCTGCCAACATTTTAAAACCAGCTCTGGCAAGAGGAGAACTTCAATGTATTGGGGCTACAACTTTAGATGAATATCGCAAGCATATTGAAAGAGATGCTGCACTTGAAAGGAGGTTTCAGCCTGTAATGATTGGAGAACCTTCGATAAAAGATACTATTGAAATTTTAAAAGGCTTAAGAGAGAGATATGAGCAACATCACAGATTAAAAATTACTGATGAAGCTTTAGATGCTGCAGCTAATCTGGGGGATAGATACATATCAGATCGTTTTTTACCTGATAAAGCTATAGACCTAATAGACGAAGCAGGTAGCAGAGTTAGATTACTAAATTCAAAATTGCCCCCTGAAGCTAAAGAGGTTGATAAAGAATTAAGAAAAGTACAAAAAAACAAAGAAGAAGCTATTAGAGATCAAGATTTCACCCAGGCTGGAGAACTACGAGAAAAAGAAGTTGAACTTAGAGATAAAATTAGAAATCTTCTACAGAACATTAGACAAAAAACATCCTCAAACTCACAACCAAGTGATTCTTCAACTAGCAAAGATCTAAATAAAGAAGAATCCAACCAAGTTACTACTCAGCCAGAAGAAGCAAAAGCTTCTCAACCAATAGTCAACGAAGAAGATATTGCTCATATCGTGGCCTCATGGACAGGTGTTCCTGTTCAGAAATTAACTGAAAGTGAGTCAGTCAAACTTCTAAATATGGAAGATACATTGCATCAAAGATTGATAGGCCAAGACGAAGCGGTAAAGGCTGTTTCTAAAGCTATCAGGAGAGCAAGAGTAGGTCTTAAAAATCCAAATAGACCTATTGCTAGTTTTATTTTCTCTGGACCAACCGGTGTAGGAAAAACAGAACTTACCAAAGCTTTAGCAGCCTATTTCTTTGGTAGTGAAGAAGCAATGATAAGACTCGATATGTCTGAATTTATGGAAAGGCACACTGTTAGTAAGCTAATAGGTTCACCCCCTGGGTATGTAGGTTTCAATGAAGGTGGACAACTAACAGAAGCTGTTAGAAGAAGACCTTATACCGTTGTTTTGTTCGATGAAATAGAAAAAGCTCATCCAGATGTATTTAATCTTCTACTGCAATTATTAGAGGAAGGTAGACTGACTGATTCAAAGGGAAGAACTGTAGATTTTAAAAATACTTTAATAATTATGACCTCCAATATTGGATCTAAAGTTATAGAAAAAGGTGGCGGAGGATTAGGTTTTGAATTCTCAGGCGAAAATCTAGAGGATACTCAATACAATCGAATTAAATCTTTAGTAAATGAAGAACTTAAGCAATATTTCCGCCCTGAATTTCTTAATAGATTAGATGAAATTATTGTATTTAGACAACTCTCCAGAAATGAAGTTAAGGACATAGCAGAAATAATGCTCAAAGAAGTATTCTCAAGAATTAAAGAGAAAGGGATATCATTAACTGTTTCTGATGATTTTAAAGAAAGGTTAGTCGAAGAGGGCTACAATCCATCTTATGGAGCGCGTCCTCTAAGAAGAGCAGTAATGAGGCTTCTAGAAGATAGTCTCGCTGAGGAAGTTTTGTCTGGAAGGATAAAAGATGGAGACAAAGCAGAGGTTGATATTGACGAAAGCAAAAAAGTAATTGTTAAACATCTCGGTAAAGATAGTTCCACTCCCGAATTAGCAAGTGCAGCTGTTTAATTTCAAAGAAGAAAATCTAACAATATGTCCCTAAATATTCAAAGTATTTCACCAGCAAAGTTAGTTAGGGGAGAAGAGGCTTGGTTCAAATCAATAGAAATAATAACTAAATTGACTAAAAGGCCTTTATTAATTGGACGAAGTAGAGAAACTAGAGTATTAAGAACTTCTTTTAAAAATGATCTTCTTTTAAAAGGTATTCAACCGAAATCCTTCGAGTTGGTTCACGATTGTTGTGAGTTAGACATACAAAATGCATATAAATTTTCAAAAAAAAATAATTGCGATGGAATTATTGCTGCAGGAGGTGGAAAAGTTCTTGATGCAGGAAAATTAATCGCTGATTTACTTGATATAAATTGCATTACTGTTCCTTTAAGCGCTTCTACCTGTGCTGGATGGACTGCCTTGTCTAATATCTATACCACTGATGGAAAATTCATTAAAGATGTAGCTATAAAGAAATGTCCTGACTTGTTAATCTTTGACCACAACATTGTTCGAACGGCCCCACCAAGAACTCTTGCTAGCGGTATAGCAGATGCTGTCGCTAAATGGTATGAATCATCCTTAACAAGCATGACAAGCCAAGAAGGTTTTGTTCAACAAGCAGTCCAAATGGCTCGAGTCTTAAGAGATCAGTTATTTATAAACGGCTACAAGGCATACAAAGATCCTCTAAGCAGTTCTTGGGAAACTGTTGCAGAGGGATGTGCTCTTACTGCTGGAATAATTGGAGGATTAGGAGGTGCCCAATGTAGAACAGCAGCAGCTCATCCAATACACAATGGATTAACCCAACTGGCATATAAAGACAAACCACTTCATGGGGAACTTGTTGGATTTGGTCTGCTTGTACAATTATATTTAGAAGATAAAAATTCAGATAGCCAATTACCAAAACAAGCAAAATTACAACTTATTGATTTCTTATCGCAACTAAATCTTCCTGTATCTATTGAGTCTATATCTCTCGAAGATGAAACCTCAAATGAACTATATAAAGCATGCAAATTTGCTTGCAAAGACGACTCAGATATACATAAATTGCCTTTCCCAATACATGAGAAAGATCTTCTAGAAGCAATTCTAAGTTATCAATCTATGCCTTCAACTACCATACGTTTAAAGTAATCTCTAAAAACATTGAATCAAGAAAAAGTCTTTACTAGCGATCCAACTAATACTACAAAAGATTATATAGAAAATATAAAAGGAAAAATAATTGACAAACAAGCAAGTGAACTTTTTGAAGATCTTAAGTGGATAGAACTAGAAGATATTTCACAAAATAAATCAGATTTATTCCCGACAGTTTTAACTGGCAAAGGAAAGAAAACTCTTCTTTTACATGGTTTTGATAGTTGCTTCCTTGAATATAGACGTCTCACACCTTTTCTAAAAAATAATAACAAATTAATTATTCCAGATCTATATGGTTTTGGCTTTTGTCCTAGATCTAGTGGTAACAAATATGGATTTAAATATTTGATGAAACATTTGAATTCTATTCTGAATTATTTCTCAGAGAATCAACCTATAGGAATAATAGGGGCCTCAATGGGGGGAGCTTTAGCTCTAGAGCTCGCAAGACAAAACCCCAAAAAGATTAATAAGTTACTTCTTTTATCGCCCGCAGGTTTAGCAGGAAAAAACCCAAAAATACCATGGCCCTTGAATCATTTTGGGGCTTTTTTCCTTCGGCAACCTTTTGTTCGTAGTGGATTGTGTAGACAGGCATTCGCATATCCATTAAAAAGCGTTGGTCCTGCAGAAGAACAAATTGCCTCAATACATTTAAAAGTTCCTGGCTGGCAATCATCTCTTGCAGAGTTTGCTGCGGAAGGAGGAGTATCTGATTGCGGAAAACCAATACCAACTCAACCTCTCAAAATTATTTTAGGGAAGTACGACAGAATTATCCCAAAAAATGAAAAAGAAGAAACCAAGAAAATCTATAACTCAAATATTCAAATAGCAACAAATTCAGGGCATTTACCTCATTTAGAAGAACCAGAATTAGTAGCTGAAGCTTGGGAAAAATTCAGATCAAATAATATCTAAACTGATTCAGGAGATGGGGATTATTGCTAAATTATTAGAGAGAGGTATAAAGGCTTTAATCAAAAAGGAGTGTAAAAATATAGGCACACTGAAAGTAGATATTAACGCTAGTTCTATACAAATTATTAAAGGTATGATCCAAAAAATAAAAATAATAGCTGATAATATAAATTACAAAGATCTTTTATTCGATGAAATTGAATTAGAAACAAATGAAGTAAAAATGACTTTCAATTTTGACAATAAAGAAATAAACTTCAACAACAATTTAACAATACAATTAAGAATATCATTATCTAATAATTCAATAGCGAAAATGTTATTATCTGATAACTTCAGTTGGATTCGAAATATAATAAGTAACGAGTTTCTTAATCGAGAAGAATTAGAAGTTATAAAAATAAGAAATGATCTAATTATAGTAAAGTCTTTTAAAGACAAAAACACTTTTCATGAAGAAAAAAATTTAAATATAAAAGCAAAAGAAGGTAAGATTTACTTAGAAGATAGAGTATATAATAAATCTATTAGAATTCCACTAGAAGATAAAATTGTTATTAGAGATGTAAATATAAAAAATAATATAATAATTATTTCCGCTAACTCTTCTATTAGTTTTTAATTAATCAAGAGATAATTAATGGTGATAGTAAAAGCACAATATAAAAAACTATAGCTGGAGTAAACAAATAGCTATCGATCCTATCAAGAATCCCTCCATGACCTGGCAAGAAATTACCAGAATCTTTTAATCCTGCATTTCTTTTCATCATTGATTCAGTTAGATCTCCAACAAGAGAAAATAATGCAACTAAAATGCCAATAAAGATACCAATAATGACGCCAAACTCCCATCTAAGCAAATAGCCACAACAGGATCCTATTAATATTGAAGAAAGTAATCCTCCAAAAACACCTTCAATAGTTTTAGAAGGTGAAATTGGCGATAATGAATGATTGCCAAATTTCTTTCCAACAAAATATGAGCCAATATCAAATCCAACTATCATAAAACATGTGGCAAATGTAATTAGCATTCCAAAAGTAATAGATGTTGACCATTCAGTGGGGATTAAGTTTACATTACTTGTCAAATCAGACTCTAAAAGATTTCTTAATCTAATCCAATGACTAGGCAAGAATCCCAAATAAAATAATCCGAATATTGAAGCTGCAATGTCTGCTATTGATCCTGTGACTGGTTGAAGTAATAACCAGCCACAAATAGCAGCTCCAGATAATGGCAAAATTGCGTCTGATATTTCTATAGATACATATCCACAAGAAGATAATTGAGTAAAAAAAAGTAATATTTGACAGGCAACTAATGTTGTCTTAGTGGCTGGTCTTATACCTGTTGATTCTGCCATCTGAAAAAACTCTAGAAGAGCCAAATGGACAATTAAGCTTATTGAAATAGAAAACCACCAATTTCCAAGTGCAACTATTAAGATCCCAAACGCACCGACCAAAAGTCCACTTAATAATCTTTTATTAGAGACAGCTAAAAACATTAAATCAGATAAAAAAATATAGCTTTCTTTTATAAAATATACATTAAAAGGGTTATTATTAATAATTTTGTTGATAACTTATAAGTTGATTTTCTTAATCAAGAAATAACTCTTACAAAATCAGGAATTTGATCTGGCCAAAAGTTTCTTTGCTCTAACAACCAACTAACACGAGCTTCGTCCAAAATCTCACCAGGAACTAATAAAGGTATCCCAGGAGGATAAGGACAAACCATCTCAACAGAAATTCTTCCAATTGAATCCTTCAGATTTACCTTCTCAAAATTTGACCCCCAAGAAGATGAACATGGTTTAAATGGCTTAGAGACAAGATTAAAAGGTGGTCTCTTAAAAAAAGAAAATTCTTTTTGGCTAAAAGATAATTTCACAATTTCATTCCAAATTTTGACAAATCTTTTTCCCAATTTTTTGTGAGAAGAAAATCCAAGGCAAAAAGTTAATGTTCCTGGCTCGGCTAATTCACCAATTATCCTTTTTTTTATAAAGTCTTTATCAACATCTATACCACTCAAACCGAATTTAGATGTGTGAAGAATAATTCTTAGTGGATCACGGTTTTCAAGAAGAGGAACTCCATTACTAATCAGAAACTCTGATAAAGACTCAGCCTCATGGATACGGGAAATCAATTTCTTTTTCCCTTTAGATTCAAGAAGTTCCTTTATAGAGCTTTCACAAGAAGCCAATAACAAAGAACTTGGGCTTGAAGTTTGAAGTAACTCTATACTTCTCTCAATTTTAAAAGGATCAACTTTTTCACCTTGAGACCATAAAACTGCTGATTGAACCAATCCAGGCGCAGATTTATGTAGAGAGTGAACAACAAGATCTGCACCAAAAGAAAGTGCTGACTTAGGTATATCTGGTCTGATTTGACTTATAAAATAAGCGCCATGTGCTTCATCAACTAGTACCGGTAATGAATGGGAATGAATCTCTTTAATGAGAGCTTCAATATCTGCAGAATAGCCTTGATATGTAGGGTTAACTAAAACCACTGCGGCTATATCCTCATCCAGTTCTTTTGCTTTTTTAAAAACCCTTTGCAACCATTTTCTATCAAAAACAGAAGCATGCCCCCTATCCGATAGGAAAGGAATATCAAAAAGTATTGGTATTAAGCCTCCAAACAAGCATGCTTGAATACAGCTTTTATGAATATTCCTTGGCATAAGTACAGCTTGACCAGGTCTCGCCAGAGCTAGTAATGAACTTTGAAGTAAACCTGTTGCACCGTTAACTCCATACCAACATCTATCAACCCCAAGTTTGCTGGCAGAAGCATTTTGACTTTCTGCTATTGCTCCATCATTTATTAATGGTCCACCAATTTCAAAAAGCTCAGGTAAATCCCAAATACCTGGTTTCAGCTTTAGTAATTCTTTTAGTTTTTCAGGAAGAGCCATACCCCTTCCATGAGCTGGCAAGAAAAGGTTTTCGCTTCCCTTACTAGAAAGCAACTTCATCAGCCCCATAGAATAAAAGGTTTACTTAAACTAAATGTAATAAATTAATCAGTAAGCAAATCAAGAGAACCTCTCAGAGCCATAGCTAACAGAACTTATGATGAGTGTATGAAATACGATTTCAAAAGAGATTTAATCTGGTTAATTTTAAGGCCATGGATATTAGTGCCTAGATTTATTCAGATCGTTGGTGCAATTTCACTTCTCTTAGCAAGACTAATTTTTCAAGGTTCAAGTAATGACAATAAGACTCAAAAGAATTTAGCGAGATTTCTACTTAAAACTCTTATTGGACTAGGTCCTTGTTTTATAAAAGTAGGGCAAGCACTCTCAACAAGGCCAGATTTAATAAGAAAAGATTGGCTGGAGGAATTAACAAATTTACAGGACAATTTACCCGCTTTTTCCCACGAAAAAGCTCTTGAAATTATTGAAAGTGAGCTAGGAAGGCCAGCGAATGACCTTTTTGAACACTTCCCAACTTCACCAATAGCCTCAGCAAGTCTTGGGCAGGTTTATAAAGCGAAGTTAACCAAAAGCTATTGGGTAGCAGTAAAAGTCCAAAGGCCTCTCCTGATTTTTAATATCAGAAGAGATATTGTAATTATTAAAATACTAGGTGTTCTTAGTGCGCCCATCCTTCCCTTAAATCTTGGATTTGGATTAGGTGAAATAATAGATGAATTTGGAAGAAGTTTATTTAATGAAGTTGATTACAAAAAAGAAGCAAATAATGCTGAAAAGTTTTCTGATCTTTTTCATAAGAATAGCTCTGTTACCATTCCAAAAGTAGAAAGACATTTATCATCAATAAAAGTATTAACAACTAGTTGGATTGACGGTACAAAATTAAAAGATAGAAGTGTATTGATTTCAAATAATCTAAACCCATCAAAAATAATTAGAACTGGAGTGATTAGCGGTATACAGCAATTACTAGAGTTTGGTTACTTCCATGCTGATCCTCATCCAGGAAATATGTTTGCTCTTAAGGGTAACAATGGTGATTTAGGGAACATAGCCTATGTTGATTTCGGAATGATGGACTCAATATCAGAAGAAGACAGATTAACTCTTACAGGTGCAATTGTTCACTTAATCAATAATGATTTCCACTCAGTAGCTAAAGACTTTCAAAAGCTTGGTTTCTTAAACAAAGATCAAGATCTTCAACCTCTAATTCCAGTATTAAAGGAAGTTCTTGGTAGTGCCATAGGTAAAGATGTTTCTTCATTTAATTTCAAAGAAATTACTAATAAATTCTCAGAATTAATGTTTGATTACCCTTTTAGAGTTCCAGCAAGGTTTGCTTTAATAATTAGGGCAGTAATAAGTCAAGAGGGGCTCGCTTTAAGATTAGACCCTGATTTTAAAATAATTGATTTAGCCTATCCATATGTAGCAAAAAGATTACTAACATCAGATACAAATGAGATGTTAAATATTTTATTGGACGTAATATTTGATCAAAATGGTCATATAAGAGTTGAACGAATCGAAAACTTATTTGATGTACTAGTACAAGATTCAACTACTCCTGCAAAAGAACTGATCCCTGTAGCAGGAGCAGGTATAAAACTCTTGACAAGTTCTAGAGGTTCATTAATCAGAAAGAACTTATTAATGAGTATTATTAAAGATGAGAGACTAGATACAAAAGACATGAAACAACTAATCAAACTTGTTCGCAAAACCTTTAATCCTTTAAGAATAGCTTCTGATCTTTTAAAACAAAATAATACACAAGTTGCATAGATGATTATAATAAAATATAATAAAAAAAATAATAAATATGATTAACAACAATATTCAAAATTTGATCACATTTATTACAGCTAGTCTAGAAGATTCAGATCTACCCAATTTAAATGAATTCATTTCTGATTATCCACAGATAAAGCCAATTGAAGATCCTGTCTTTTGGCTTTCTTGTGGTGCATTCATTTGTCTAATGTCTGGATTAATTTTTGCAGATATTATGAAATCTAAATTAAATAATTGGACTTTAAAGAAAATTTCTCCGTTACCTTTAGGGAACCCAAGGACTATATCAAGTTGGTTCTCATTCTTCACAGGCCTTACAATTATTTTCTTAAGCGCCTTAAGTTTAATAAACTTCTCAATCATAAAATCTTTAGTCTTTTCATCATTAGTTTCAATACTTTTTGGTGTAAGTATGTGGAAAGCTATAAAAGATTTATTGATTCAAGTAGAATCTGGCACAGTAAAGGAAATAGATGATTTTTTCTAATAAATTCTAATAAAATATTTTCTCGAGTCTTTAATACCAATTATATTAAAATGAAAACAATATTTTAAATGTAATGTCACTTAGTAGATTACAAAAAATAATATCTGCCTCAGGTCTATTATCAAGAAGAAAGGCTGATTTACTAATAAAACAAGGAAGAGTAACTTTAAATGGTAGACAAGCTATTATTGGAGAAAAAGCAGATCCTTTCTCAGATCATATTTTAGTTGATGGAAAAGATCTGCCTAAAAAATCAAATCCAAAAGTTTACTTATTAAATAAACCTCAAGGAGTAATATCTAGCTGCAAAGATAACCATGGAAGGAAAACAATTTTAGGTCTAATTCCATCAAATTTGCGTCGTGGTATACATCCTGTTGGTCGGCTTGATTCAGATAGCAGAGGGGCAATTCTATTGACTAATAATGGAGACTTAACTCTAAGGCTTACGCATCCAAAGTATTCCCACACAAAGACATATCTTGTTTGGGTAAGTGGTAAACCTAGTCAATTAATACTAGATAACTGGAGAAAAGGAATTTCACTTGATGGCAAAATGACAATGCCAGCGTATATAGAAGTCATTGAAATAATGAATCGCCAGACCATTCTTAAAGTAATTCTAAAAGAAGGCCGAAATCGACAAATCAGAAGAATAGCAGCCTTGATTGGACATCCTGTTCAAGATCTTCAAAGGATAGCGATATCAAATATAAAATTGAATGGATTGCCAGAAGGCAAATGGCGTGAGTTAAATACAAACGAATGGATTTCACTCCTCGATTAAAATATTTATTTTTTTATGGCTATAAATTTTCCTTTTAAAAAGCCCTCCTCAGGCATTTCGGATATGAAAGGCAAGCCAGATCCTGATTATGAATTTTCCAAGGCAGTTAATTTATTCATTTCTCAAAGAAATAAGCTTGGTATTTCATTAGAGGATTTATCAAATAAGACAAAAATTTCAAGAAATGTTTTAATAGCTATTGAAAATGGATGGAAAAAATATCTACCAGAAAAAACATATTTAGCTTCAATGCTCAAAAGGCTTGAAGTTGAGCTCAAACTAGAGAGAGGAAGTCTAAATAATTTGTTATCCCAAAAAACAGATTTAAATAAACTATCAAAATTTAAATTTATTAAATTCATTAATATAGATTTTCTTAATAGCTGGGTTGGAAGTTTATTGTATTTAATATTAATGTTTTCATCAATATTAGCTCTAAATAGTCAACAGAAATATCTGCTGAAAATAAATAGTATCTCCACTGAACCAGTCCTCATAAATGATACATGTAAAATAAATAGAAATACAATTAAATGCCAAAATTAATAATGATTTTCATCGTTGATATTTCTCAGCTAAATTACCATATTTTTTCAAAGCGTCTTCTATATTTAAATCATTACTTTTTAACCTCCAAGACCAATTATTTTCTATAGTTCCAGGTTTATTTAATCGAGATTCATCATCAAGATTTAATAAATCTTGCATAGGAGCCACAAATAATTTTGCCTTCGTTTCCATGCCAATACGAATCAAATCCCAAGAAGAGAAGTTCTCATAATCAATAATTCTCTCCTTAATTTGTTCTTTTTGCTCTTGACCAATTTCATTCCACCAACCAAGCGAAGTTGAATTATCGTGAGTTCCTGTATAAACAATCCAATTCTCATCCCTTATATTCTCAGGCAAATATGGATTATCTAAATTCCCATCAAAAGCAAACTGAAGTATCTTCATCCCTGCTAATTCATAATCATCACGTAACTTTTCTACTTTTGAGGTTATTAAACCTAAATCTTCGGCAACTAAAGGAAGAGAACCAGAGCAATCTTTTTTTATTAAGCCTAGTAACTCCTTTCCAGGTGAAGGCAGCCAAAATCCGTTCTCAGCTGTTTGATCATTACCAGGAATAGCCCAGAAAGCCTCTAAAGCACGGAAATGATCAAGACGTAAAAAATCTACTTGCTCTAAGTGTCTTGAAATTCTTTTTCTCCACCATCTATATTTATTAGCTTTATGCCTACTCCAACGATAAACAGGATTCCCCCAAAGTTGACCAGTTTCAGAAAAATAATCAGGAGGAACTCCACTTTGAAGGTATGTATCTGAGTTAGTTAAAATAGAAAATAATGCTCGATTACTCCATACATCTGCACTGTCTTTAGATACATAAAAAGGGACATCTCCAAATAAAAAGATTCCTAGACTTTTTGCCAGTTTTCTTATTGATTTCCACTGCCTGTACAAATGCCATTGGATCAAATTATGAGCTAATAATTCTTTTTGGTTATCTTTTTTCCAACTTTTTAATTCTTTCTGATCGCAAACTGCAAATTTTTCGGGCCATTGCCACCATGGAAGATTATTATTCTGAAACCTTAATTCCATAAATGTGGAATGGTCATCTAGCCAAAATTGTTTTTTACACCATATTTCAAAATCTTCTTTAATATTTGAATTCTGTTTTTCCCAATAACTAACTAGTGAAGAACTTAAAGATTGAACTTTTGAATTAGCTAATTGAAAATCAACTCTCCTATCTATATTAACAATTTCAGAAGAGGAATTTTCTAGGTTATTAGCCAAAAAGCCATCTCTCACTAAATCATTTTCGTCTAAAAACCATGGATTAAAAGCAAAACTGGATGGAGAGCTATATGGTGATCCCAATGAATCAGGCGGTGCAAGAGGAAGAAATTGCCAAACGCCTATTCCACATTTAGCTAGATTATTAATCCATTGTCGAGAAGGTTTTCCAAAAGTACCGCAAAAAGGCGAATCAGGTAATGATGTTGGATGAAGAAGGATTCCTGAGTTTCTTTCCAATTTTCACTTTGTATTATTTATAAAAATAGAAAAGAAAATCTGATAAAGCTATTTTTTTACTAAATTCAAAATGAAGCTCCTCTTGAAATAGAAAAACTTTTAGTTAAATATCAAGAAAATTGAATTTATCATATAGAGATTATTTAGCAGAAAAAGAGTACTTCAACCTATAGAAAAAATTAATTAGATTTCCTCTATAGATTCATTAAATTAAAAAAATTAGAAAAATTCAAAGCAAAATGAAAACCACGTATTAACAAGAATAAATCAATGTATAAGTTCTTACCGATGGCCAGTATTAGCACCTTTACTTAAATTATATTCAATAAAACATAGATCATTTTCTACTTTAATTAAATAATTTATTCATTCACCCAGAGATCTTAAAAAAAAACCTTCCTACTAGTGAAGGAAGGTTATCTTTAGATTTCTTATTTTTTACCAAACCTGCTTTACTTCATACAACCTTATTAAAGGAAGGATCACTCTTTAGATCATGAGTAACGAGAGAAAGTCGATCTAGGATAATCTTCTAAAACCAGACAGTTAACAGGAATAGGGAAAGGGTGAAAACATCAATCTTCCAGCAGCCAGTAAACTTGCTAATTCGAATACTCGAAGGGTATCTACCTTGAAAAGTATTAATCCATTAGCAAAGGTCATATTATTAAAGTTTTCAAAAGGTAACTCTTCATAAGAAATCACTTCTACATCACAGCCCCAAAAATAAGACAGGGTAAGGATTTCTTCTTTTATCACAGAAAATGAGATCTCCTAAGAAGTAATTAAAAAAAGCTTTTTCATGATCATGTAACGAACATAAAGGTAGATTAGTAAATATAATTTCTTGCTTGCGGTGGAACCGTGACCAGTTTTATCACTGCAGCACATCCTGAAAACACAAGTCTTTCGCATGAGACTAATAGGCTCAGGTTAATAAGTGGAACATCTAATACAGCATTAGCAAAAGAGATTGCTACTTACATGGGGATAACCAATGTTCCTCTTGTTTCAAAAAAGTTTGCTGATGGAGAACTCTATGTTCAAATACAGCAATCGATTAGAGGATGCGATGTTTTTCTGATACAACCAACTTGTGCTCCTGTAAATGACAGTTTAATGGAGCTAATGATTATGGTTGATGCTTGTAAAAGAGCCTCGGCAAGACAAATCACGGCAGTAATTCCATACTTTGGTTATGCAAGAGCAGACAGAAAGACTGCAGGCAGAGAGTCAATAACCGCAAAGCTCACAGCAAATATTCTTGTTAAATCAGGAGTTGATCGAGTACTTGCGATGGATTTACATTCAGCTCAAATACAAGGTTATTTTGATATCCCTTGTGATCACATATATGGTTCACCAGTCTTAGTAGATTATCTATCAACAATGGAGCTTGAAGAAATAGTAGTGGTATCTCCTGATGTAGGGGGAGTAGCAAGAGCAAGGGCTTTTGCTAAACAAATGAAAGACTCACCTCTAGCTATTATTGATAAAAGACGCTCAGGTCATAATGTTGCGGAGAGCCTCACAGTCATAGGAGAAGTCTCTGGCAAGACAGCAATTTTAATTGATGACATGATAGATACAGGTGGCACTATTTGTGCTGGAGCTGAATTATTAAGGAAAGAGGGTGCAAAAAAAGTTATAGCATGTGCATCTCATGCTGTTTTCTCCCCACCTGCTTATGAGAGGCTTTCAAAAGAAGGTCTCTTTGAACAAGTTATTGTCACCAACAGTATCCCTGTACCAAATAATTTACATTTCTCACAACTAAAAGTTTTATCAGTCGCGAATATGCTTGGCGAAGCTATATGGAGAATTCACGAAGAAAGTTCAGTTAGTTCAATGTTCAGATGATTTTATGAACTTACTTCAAAATGAGCTCAATTACCTCTCTCGTATTTGAAGATATATTTGCTTTGTTTATTTTTAAAATTGCTTTATACATTTCTTCCTTATTTTGTTCAATATAAGTATTCCACTTGCTGAAAACTTTAACCATCCTTGAAGCAGTTATTGGGTTGATTTTATCTACCTCAATTAATTTTTCAGACATATATAAATAACCTTGTCCGTCTAATGAGTGAAATAATTCAATATTTTTGCTAAACCCTCCCAAAACGGCACGAATAGAATTTGGAGCTTTCCAATCAAATTTAGAATTAGAAAATAAATTTTCAATCATATCAATTCCTTGCTTACAAGGTCTTGAAGCCTGATAAGCAAACCATGTATCCAAAACAACAGGATTATCTTCCCATTTTTTATAGAATAAAATAGATGCTTCTTTTGTCTCAGTGCTGTCCAGTGGCTTCAATGCTTCTAGAGCTGCTCTTGCGATAGTCATCGAAGAATTAGCAATTGAGTTAACACAATGCTTTCTTACTTTCTTATCTCCTGCAAGAGATAAATATGACCATGTAGTTCCTAACAATTTTCTTTCCCCTCTCCCCAACGGCCAAGCCTGATTAATATTGAATAATAGATTTTCAGATAATATTTTTAGTTCATTAAGGAGTTTAGTTCCCATTGAAAGTTTGAAGTTTAAAGACTGTTTATATATATTTATTGGATCCACTCTTTCAAACAAAGATTCTAATTCTGAAAAGCCAGGTATTGTCAAAAGAGTGGCTAAGAAAAACGGATCATCAATTCCTAAAAATTCTATCGATTTTTTAATAGCATTAATAAATCTTTCCTCTAATAAGTGATTAGTCTGCTTATTAATCCTTGATTTTATAATCTGACTCATCAAACTTTGACAAGAATCCCATCTTGTAAAGTAATCATCATCATTAAGAAAAAGGAAAAGATAGTCATCTATAGAACAATCAGATTTCCATATAACAGGAGAAGAAAAATTTCTAAAGATTGATAAAACAGGAGGTTGTTTTTCACCTGGTGAAACTTTAATTTCTAGCTTCTTTTTAAATTCGTCTAAGACAAATAAATTATTCTCAACAATAGGCTTAGTATTTTCTTCTCTACTATAACAAGAATAAAGAATTGGTATAACCATTTCTTTATTCTCATTGGTATTATCACTATCTAATTTCTGTTCGAAAGAAACGTTTAAAATTGAACTACTTGAGTCCCAGTATTGACTAATATAAACTTTAGGAGTTCCTGATTGGTAATACCAATTCTGAAATTTTTCAATGTCAAATACATAATCAACATCTCCTGAATTAGCTCCTTTAATTATAGAATCAATAAAATCTTCAGTTGTCGCAGCACTACCATCAAATGCTTGAATATAATAACTAATACCTCTCATAAATCTTTCATGACCTAGTAATAATTCAAGCATTCTTATTAATTCAGAACCTTTCTCATATATAGTGGTGGTATAAAAGTTATCAATAGCAACATATTCTTTAGGCTTTACAGCATGTGAAGTAGGTCCCTTATCTTCAGCAAATTGGAAATTTCTAAGTAATGAAACGTCCTGTATTCTTTTCAGCCCAGAGCCATGAAGATCCGCAGTGAAAGATTGATCTCTAAAAACTGTTAATCCTTCCTTTAATGACAACTGAAACCAATCACGGCATGTAATTCGATTTCCAGTCCAATTATGAAAATACTCATGTGCTATTACACTTTCTACTCTTTCTAATTCATCATCAGTTGCAGTGGCTGTATCAGCTAAAACCAATTTTGAATTAAAGATATTTAACCCCTTATTTTCCATTGCTCCCATATTAAAATGTCTTACTGCAACAATCTTATATTCATCAAGATCATATTCCAGACCATATTTATCCTCGTCCCATCTCATAGCTTTCTTTAGAGAATCTATAGCATGTCGTGTATATTTCTCATCCCCTCTTTCAACATATATTTTAATATCAATCAATCTTCCTGTATTAGTAAAATATTTATCAGATACTAAGCTTAAATTACCAGCAACCAAAGCAAATAAATAACAAGGCTTAGGAAAAGGATCTTCCCAAATGATTTCATTTCTATTATTATTATTCTCTAGATTACCAGAATATTTCTTATTACCATTCGACAATAAGATTGGATATTTGAACCTATCAGCTTCAATTCTTACTGTATACTTGCTAAGAACATCTGGCCTATCTGGATGATAACAGATTCTTCTAAAACCTTCTGCTTCGCATTGTGTGGTTAACATTCCAGAGCTTAAATATAAACCTTCCAATGATGTATTACTAAAAGGATCTATTTTAGATAAAATATTTAATTCAAATTCTGATTTTTTTGAAGTATAAATAACTAAATCATTATCAGTGAAAATGTATTCTTCTGAATCCAGTTCTTTTCCATCTATTGAGATTGATAATAATTTATTTTTGTTACCTTTAAGAATAAGCTTTGAAGATTCTATTGCCTTTGGCTTGATTATCATTGAAGCTTGCACAACAACATCATCATCACCAATATTAAAATCCAAATTTATGCTTGGTATAAGGAAAGGATATGCTTTATAATCTGATAGTTTAATAGAGTTTTGAGTTGACATATTAAATATTTTCTCTAGCTAGATAAGTCTTAATTTAATTCTATTGATTTAATTTTTCTACAGCTTTTAAGAATTTCTTCTTATCCTCCTCAGGAACTTGATCTGGACAAAGTTGGATAGCACCCTCAATTAATTGCAAATAAGATCCTTGATACATCTGTTCATTTGTTAACTTTTTATCTCCTATCTCTTCTATAAGACCTCCATGCTTCTTAGAAATTATTAAAGCAAAATTATTAGAAGCTATTGAAATTGATTCAGGAAATTTAACTTTAGCTTGCCTTGCAAGACAAAAATAACTAATGCCAATCTGCCTATATAGATTCATTTCTTTTTTACTCGCAGGAATAAAATTAATCTCCTTTTTTTCAGAGCTGATATTGGAACGATTAGACTCTGACTTTATGGAAGAATCACAACTTGATAAAAGTATTGAAGCGACAAAAATAGATATAGCCAAGATTTTTTTTCTTGGAGACTTTTTAATTTTAATCAAGTGTTTTTAGTCCGTAAACATTTTATGCAGCAAAAAACCTATCAAGAATTCTTCACTTGCAAACTTTATTAATAATATAATATTAAGTTCCATCGAAATAGGTTGTATAAGCTCATCAGTTGGGATTCTTAATCCTTATTTCATGATGGTTTTCAACTATCTTCAACTTATCCTTGAACCAACTATAAATAGTTCTGGACCTAAATTTATCTTGATCTATTAAACGAGTATGTTCTAATACATGCCAATTGTCATAATTAGACTCAAAAATCAATTCATGCTCATCAACTTGTCTTATGTTTGAAATACCTGATGAATCAGACAAATAGGAACAATCTCGAATTAGTTGATGACCTTGGAGTCTAGCAATAATTTCTCCTTTACTTTTATAACTTGGTCTTTTAATAAAAAAATCTTTTTCATCTTCGCACCACCATTTAAATTGATAGGTTTCAAATCCTGAGTCAACTTGATTTGGCTTAGAAACATTGATGTACATTTCTAAATTAGTAGCCTTTTCATTATCAAAAAAATATTGTCGTTTAGAATGCCATAAGCCGATATTTCGTCCAAACCATCGTCTAAAATTAGTATCGAAATCTATCCTAAGTCTATCAATTCCCACTGAAGACTTTTTAGTTTCCCCAGTACCAGATGAATAAGAAATAGCCATTTACCTGGAAATGAGTCATATAAAAGTATTCATTTAATTATTAGCTAATACCTAAAACGAGTCCCATTACCTTAAGGTATACGTAATTATTTAAACTGCTCGACACTGTGAATAGTGCCGAAGCTAACGATAGACGACAGTTAAAGCTGTTGCTTGTGGCATCTCGCCACCATCTCTCAAGGGGAGATATTCGCTCGTTAATTGATTATTTAGAAGGAGAAGATTGCGGCTTTACTGTCACCCTTGAACTATCAGATCCTAGTAAAAACCCTGAATTGCTTGAGTTATACAGACTAGTGGCAATTCCTGCTCTAATAAAATTAGAGCCCTCACCTAAACAAATTTTTGCAGGAAGTTCGATTCTTGAACAAGTTAAAACATGGCTCCCAAGATGGCAACATGAAGGTCTGATTAACGGGATAGGAGTAAGTCTTAGGCCAAAAACAATTGAATCAAATCAAACACAAAAAGAACTTCTACTAGAAGATGATCTTCTGGTTCTTCGACAAGAGAACGAGACTCTTGCAAATAAAATACATTCTCAGGAAAGTCTATTAAGGATGGTTGCTCATGAATTGAGAACTCCATTAACTGCAGCTGGTTTAGCGCTTCAAAGCCAAAAACTAGGTCAAATTAGCATGACTAAATTTCAAGAGGTCCTCAAAAGAAGACTGGAAGAAATTGAATTACTTTCGAAGGACTTATTGGAAGTTGGAAGTACTCGTTGGGAAACTTTGTTTAATCCTCA
Organism: Prochlorococcus sp. AG-402-K14; assembly: GCA_003216815.1. GTDB lineage: Bacteria > Cyanobacteriota > Cyanobacteriia > PCC-6307 > Cyanobiaceae > Prochlorococcus_B. The sequence goes on from QCIG01000001.1 coordinate 159,627, forward strand.
AAAAGTTGATCTTGCAAATATATCTGCAGAAGCAATTCTCGAGCTAGAAAAACATTGGCTAAATCGCAAGATAAAAATAAATACAGATATTCCATCCGATTTGCCGCCAGTTTTTGCGGATCAAAGAAGAATGAGGCAAGTTTTGTTGAACCTCATAGAAAACGCTTTGAAGTTTTCCGAAGACGAAGGTGAGATTTTTATAACAATGCTTCACAGAACAAATCAATGGGTTGAAGTAATTGTTCGAGATAATGGACCTGGTATTCCTTCAGAAGAACAACAGAGAATATTTGTCGATCGAGTAAGGCTTCCGCAAACTTCTCAGGAGACAATCGGCTTTGGCATTGGTCTTTCAGTTTGTAGAAGAATTGTTGAAGTTCACGGAGGGAAGATATGGGTTGTTTCTAAACCAACTGAAGGTGCATGTTTCTATTTCACAGTTCCTGTATGGCGAGGTCAAAAGAAGAATCAAGAAGTCTTGACGAGTGGCAAGGCTGACCCGTAACTTTCATTTGTGATTAAATTTCTTTTTTAGAGATTTATCACTGCATCTGGCCCCATCGTCTAGAGGCCTAGGACACCTCCCTTTCACGGAGGCGACAGGGGTTCGAATCCCCTTGGGGCTATAAATAAAATCTCCTTATTTTTTGATAACTTACTTTTAGTTCATAATTTTAAAAAATAGTTTCCCATTCTTAATTTTTCTTTTGCAAAAAAGAACTAATTATATTTTCTTTTTTAAATGGTTCATCACATAAAAGCTTCGTGAAAAAAATAACATTTAGCTAATCCAAAAGAAATCATTCCCTTAAAACCCCAGTCAAATAGAACGATCTAAGAATATAAGTGATCTTGTGACGGTCTCAAAAGGTGAACCAATAAATTAGTAATCTCAAGAAAAAACAGCTAAAAGTTACCTCTTCTTGGTAATCTCACGTTCTAATTTAAGTTTTTATGGCTTACTCAGAGACAAAGGTAGTTATTGGTGGTCTTGCACATATTCCCATCATAATAGGTTTTTTCTATTTAATTCGCAGACAATATTCATTTGGTGCGATGTTGAGAACTGGGAAAAATGCTTTAAGCGAAAAGGTTAAAACTTCTCCTTCGAAAGCTAATGCCACTGCGAAGCCTGCTCCTGCTCCTTCTAAGCCAACAGCTCCTCCAGCTGCCAAGCCTGTATCAACAGCGAAGAAGCCTCATGCAGACGTACCAGTAAACACTTACAAGCCAAAAGCACCTTTCACAGGAACAGTAACTGAAAATTATTCAGCCCTTAAAGAAGGGGCAATTGGGAAAGTTCAACACATAACTTTTGATCTTTCAGGAGGTGACCCTGAATTCAATTATGTTGAAGGTCAAAGTTGCGGAATACTTGCAGCCGGAGAAGATGCCAAAGGGAAACCACATAGGCCAAGACTTTATTCAATAGCAAGTACTAGATATGGTGATAACTTTGCTGGCAACACACTATCCTTATGCGTTCGCCAACTTCAATATGAAAAAGATGGTGAGACAGTTAATGGTGTTTGCTCAACCTATTTGTGCAACTTATCCCCAGGTGACAAAGTAAAAATCAGCGGACCTGTAGGTAAAGAAATGCTTCTTCCTGAAGAAGAAGATTCAAATATCATCATGCTTGCAACTGGTACTGGAATAGCTCCAATGAGAGCGTATTTAAGAAGAATGTTTGAACCTACTGAAATAGAAAAACATAAATGGAATTTCAAAGGCAAAGCTTGGCTGTTTATGGGTGCACCTAAGACAGCAAACTTACTTTACGATGAAGATTTTGAACATTACAAATCAAAATTCCCTGAAAATCTTAGATACACAAAAGCAATCAGTAGAGAGCAGCAGAATACAAAAGGTGGGAGAATGTACATTCAAGATAGAGTTCTTGAACATGCAGAAGAAATCTTCAACATGATTGAGAATCCAAAAACTCATATTTATTTATGTGGATTAAAAGGAATGGAACCAGGAATTGATGAAGCAATGACCACCGCGGCAGCGGCAAAAGGTTTAGATTGGTCAGAACTTAGACCTAAACTAAGAAAAGCAGGACGATGGCATGCTGAGACATACTAAAAGAAAGAAAAAATCTGGAAAGCGATAATTATTAATTACTTTTAGAAATATTTTTTCTATATTTAATCAATCAAAATCTATTTTGTTTTTGATCATATCCTACTCATAATGAGTGAAATGATTAGAAATATTTTAGATTAATACTCTTAATTGGCAAGGAAAGTATTAATGAGCATGCCAGTAACAAACCCATTGAGGATAGGACTTCGCCAAGAGCGAGTGGTCCCTCCTCAATGTCTGGTTATTTTTGGTGCAACAGGGGATTTAACACATAGAAAACTTGTTCCTGCCTTATTTGAACTTTTTAAACAAAGAAGGTTACCAAGTGAATTTGCAATTTTAGGCTGCGCAAGAAGACCGTGGACTGATGAAATATTTAAAGCAAAAATGGAAGAGGCTCTTTCTTCTCAAATAAAAGAAAGTCCAAAAGAATGGGAATTATTTGCGCAAAATCTTTTTTATGAACCTGTTGACCTTCAACAACCCGATCACCTTGTAAAGCTTGGGAAGAGACTTGAAATCATAGATAAATTAAGAGCAACTCACGGAAATCGAACATATTATCTTTCAGTAGCTCCAAAGTTCTATGGAAGTGGTTGTAGAGCTTTAGCAGCAGCAGGTTTATTAATAGATCCAAAACGAAGCCGAGTTGTCATTGAAAAACCTTTTGGAAGGGATTTCAATAGTGCGCAGACACTCAATTCGCTCGTTCAAAGCTGTGCAAATGAAAGTCAGATATTTCGAATAGATCACTATTTAGGAAAAGAAACTGTACAGAATATTCTTGTTCTTAGGTTTGCAAACACAATTTTTGAACCTATATGGAATAGAAATTACATTTCAAGTGTTCAAATTACTAGTTCTGAAACAGTTGGAGTCGAAGATCGAGCAGGTTACTACGAATCTTCAGGGGCTCTTAGAGACATGGTTCAAAATCATTTAACTCAAATGCTTGCTCTAACGGCAATGGAACCACCTGGACATTTTGATCCTGAAGCAATAAGAAATGAAAAAGCAAAAGTTCTTCAAGCAGCCAAACTTGCTAACGAAGAAAAGCCTTGGGAATGCTGTGTTAGAGGACAGTACTCAAAAGGAGGTAGTAATGAATATCCACTCATAGGATATAGAGAAGAGCCAGGAGTTAATCCAAACAGCACAACCGAAACATATGTAGCCATGAAGCTATTCATAGATAATTGGAGATGGCAAGGAGTACCTTTTTACGTAAGGACAGGTAAACGATTAGCAAAAAGGCTTAGTGAGGTGGTTCTAACCTTCAGAGAAGCCCCTGTCCATCTTTTTGATGCAGCTGGAGGATGTCCAACTTCAAACCAATTAATTCTCAGGATTCAACCCAACGAAGGGGCCGAATTTAGTTTTGAAGTGAAATCTCCAGGCTCTGGGATGAGAAGTAGACCTGTAAATATGCAATTTTCATATGACGAATCATTTGGAGAGCCTTCAGATGAAGGTTATGTAAGACTTCTTGCTGATGCAATGCTTGGAGACCCAACATTGTTTACGCGAAGTGATGAAGTAGAAGCTGCTTGGCGTTTATATACTCCTCTTCTTGAAATGATTGAAGATTCTCCATGGGAATTGCCTATTTATCCATATGAATCAAGAACATGGGGACCAACTGAATCAGATTTGCTTATTGGCAAAGATCAACTTCTATGGAGACGACCTTAGAAGAAATTAAATCTAAATCTAAATCTAAATCTTTAATTAAAATCAAATTAGATGTCTCCGCAATTAACCCTACAAACACCTCTTCAGTTACCTCCAGCTGAAATACCTACCTATCTAGATCAACTCTGGTCGCATGATGAGAGAGGAGATAAAGGAGCTAATACCTTTTGTTTAATTATCTGGCAACCAGCATGGATTGAACAAAAACTCGTAAAGAGTGGAAAACTATCTGGGCCCATTGTTGGGAGTCAAAGAATTGATCTAATAGAAGCTGCAAGAAAAATTATTTTGGAAGGTGATCTTCCTAACAGTACTTCTCCACTTGATTTCAGAGTTCAATCTTCAATTAAAAGCGAAGAATTAATCAGAGATGTCGAAGACCTTAGGGGGCAACACATTGACACCTCAATTAGTAATTTACAGCCCAGAAGATTAATAACAATTGCACCAACAATTGATAAAGAACATAATTTAGAAACTTTAGTAGCCGCATATTGCCCTCTTCCTGAAGAAGGTGGTGGAAAATCAGCTTGTGGCGACGTTATTGTGTTAAGAGGCAATAAAACTGCAATTAATGATGGGCTCCAAATTGTGGAGACTCTTGTTCCAGATGAACTTCCATCTTGGTTATGGTGGAATGGAAGAATTGATGAGGCCCCTGAATTTCTTCAAGCTCTTGCGCTACCAAATCGACGATTAATTATCGATACTGCACTAGGCGAACCTCAAGACTGCCTAAATTTGTTATGTCAGCGGATTAAATCTGGACAAGCTGTAAACGATCTAAACTGGCTTCGTCTTAGAAGTTGGAGAGAGACATTAGCAATGGTTTTTGATCCAATTCATAGAAGAAAAGCTCTTGATAATTTAGAAAAAATTGATATTGATATTGAAGGGTCTCAATCAGTTCAAGGACTCTTACTTGCGGCATGGATTGCAGAACGGCTCAATTGGAAACTAAAAAATTGTGTCTCATCAAATAAGGATCTTATAAAAGTAAATTTCATTCGTCCTGACAAGGCGCTTGTAACTGTTTGTTTAACTTCCCTACCAATAGGTAAACCAAGCATTAACCCTGGTCAAATAGTCGGCTTAAGATTAATTGCAAGATCTAATAACAATCAAAAAAATAATATTTGTGTGATTCTCGCTTCAGAATCTGGGGAATGCATGAGATTAGAAGCTGGGGGCATGGCAAGAATGGAACTTATAGAGCAAGTAGTTCCTATTCAAAAAACCACTTTAGAAAATGATGTTGCTCGCTTGCTCTCAAGCAGCAGAGGCAATACCAGTCCTTTGCTTGCAAATGCAACACCAATAGCCAAGGAGATGCTTAATTTAGTTAATCAATACGAATAAATTTATTCACCAGATGGCATGTGTAATTTCATCAACATCAAGTAATAGTGGGAAAACACTTTTAAGCCTTCTTTTGATTTCTTGGTTAAAAAGTATAAGCAAAACAGTTCAAACTTTTAAAGTTGGTCCTGATTATCTAGACCCTCAACAACTCACCGCAGTATCAAATAATGCTTGTAGGAATCTTGATTTAATTCTCTCCGGTGAAAGTTGGGTGAAAGAAAGTTTTAATCACTTTGGAGGATTAACTGATTTTTCTTTTGTTGAAGGAGTAATGGGATTATTTGATGGAATCGGTAGTAGTACAAATGGAAGCACAGCTGAATTAGCAAAAGTTTTACGTCTGCCAATAGTCTTAATTGTTGATGCTAGGGGAAAGGCTGCCTCACTAGCAGCATTAATAAAAGGGTTCAAAGAACATGACAAGGACTTAGAAATTGCTGGAATAGTTCTCAATAATGTGCAAACCACAAGACATGAAGAAATTTTATTAGAAGTTCTTAATCAAATAAATATAAAATCATTAGGTTGCCTACCAAGCTGCAATGACTTATATCTTCCAACTAGGCATCTTGGTTTAGCTCCAGTTCATGAAATCTTAGATTTAGAAATAAAAGTCAAGAAATGGGCATCAATAGCCAAGAAATATTTAGACATTGAAAGTTTTAAAAAACTTTTGTCACCTCCTAAGTCTGAGGATAATAAAATAAAATATTTTCATAAAAAAGAGTCAAATCTTCTTTACCCCATTGCAATAGCTGAAGATGAAGCTTTCCATTTCAGGTATCAGGAAACAAAAGAATTATTAGAAAACAATGGAATGCCAACTATAACTTGGAAACCTCTAGAAAATAAACAGATCCCAAACGAAGCAAAAGGATTAATAATCCCTGGTGGTTTTCCTGAGCAACATGCAAAACAATTGAGTAATTCAAAAGTCAGCCTGAAGTCAATAAAAATATTTGCAAAAAAGTTTCCTATATATGCTGAATGTGGAGGAATGATGCTTTTAGGAAAAAGTATATTTGATATTGAAGGAAGGGAACATCCAATGTGTGGAATATTACCTTTTAAGGCTAAAAAAGGAAATTTAAAAATAGGTTATAGAGAAGCAATAAGTAAAAATAAAAGTCCTATTACTATTCCTGGTGATAAACTAATAGGACATGAATTCCATCGATGGGAAATAACAAATAAAAACATTAAATCCGACACAAATCCCCTATGGGATCTCAAAGGATGGAATATAGCAATAAAGAATGAAGGTTTTTGTAATCATTTAATTCACGCAAGCTGGATACATCTTCATTGGGCAAGTTCTCCAAATATTCTAGATAATTGGAAAAGAAGTGTTCTTAGTTGTACTTAGAAGAAATCTTTTAAAGAAATAAATTTATTAAAACTACTAACTTAATAATTTCTCAATAAGAGCTTGATTCTCTCTATTCCTATCATCACCAACTATCCACACTCCATTGCTAGCTCTGCTCACAGCAACGTATACCAGACGTCTTCTAAATTCAAGATCTTTAGGCCAAAAGACATCAGAAGTTATGAAAACTTCACCAAAAGTACTTCCTTGACTCCGATGAATTGTAAGCACCGATGCGGGACCTAAAGAAGCGAATGAATCTCTTACAAAAAAGAAAAGTTTCCAAATTGAAGAACTATTTTTCTTTCCTTTATCTCTTGCCTGACTGCTCAATTCATTCAAAGCACAATCTAAATCTCCTCGTGATTTAGATCCTATTTCAGGCATTAATCTCAAAGAAAATTCTTTTTGATCGCAGCTCACCTTAGCTATCTGAGTTTTAATGATGGGAAGTGTGTATTCAAAATCCTGAAAGATTCCTAACGAAGACAAATCAAAACTATTTGGAATTACATCTTCAACAACCATCTCTCTATTTGAACTAATCAAAATATCTGGTTCTTCTCCAAGTTGATTCTCATTTAATGATGCATTTACCATTACGGCCTTTCGACTTATCAAGACCTCACCTGGCAAAACCTGATATTGATTAGCCATTTCACCATGAATAGCTCTTCTTGCATGAGGAACTAAATTATCAACAATTCGATTCGTATAGCATAAAATTCTTGCTTTATCATAATCATTATTCAAAGAAGATAACCTTAGTTCTGATTTGGCTTTTTCAAGCCAATTATTTCTATCTAATATGCCTACTCTGCCTTTCTTAGAGTTGATAATTGGCAAAATTGGTGGCTGATAACAAGGCATTTGTCCGTCTCGAATAATTTTCGCCAATTTCAGAACAGGTCCTTGATGGCGAACAACTTCCTTAAGTTCAGCATTTACTGCTCTTTTCATTAAGAAAACCGAGCTAAAGTTTTCTCCAACAGGCGGCAGTTGAGCAGGATCTCCAACAAAAACCAAACGTGTCGAATTACATCTAGCGCACTCAAGAATTATTTCTAATAATTTGGAATCAATCATTGATGCTTCATCAATTAAGACAAGTCCTAAATTCTCCAAAGAGCTCTCGGTTTGTTCTGTTTTTTCACATATTTCTTCATCGGCCTTCCTTTTCAATTTGAGTCTAAGAAGTCTATGGATAGTGGAAGGGAACCACGTGGGTTGAATAGATTCATTTTTCAAACCCTCTTTAAGAACACCTACAGCTTTATGAGTTGGTGCAACTACAGTCCAACACAAACCTAACTCATCGACCTTTTTTAATAATTTCATCGATAGATATGTTTTTCCGCTACCAGCAAAACCTTTAATTACAAAAGGTTTAAAAGAATATGGAGTCTTCAACCAATCACAAAATAAATCAAGGGATTTTTCTTGATCATTAGTTAAAACAATATTTTCTTCAGTTGATTTTAATTCTTTCACACAGAAACTAATCCGATCATTTGCAAAAAATGCATAGGAGATCCAATAAATAAAATTCCTGGCAAGGCAACAGTTGGGCCAAGAATACTTCCAACTAAAACCTCAATTTTTGTGTGCCCCAAAGATTCTTTTAAAGTCGTTTCAGAAGATGATTCATTGAATTGAGTTTTTGAAATCTGATTGACTTTTGCTGCAGTTAAACCTGCCGATCTTCTTATTCCAGAAGCGTCATACATAACAATAAAAGCAATCGTTGAAGCCAAAGCAAATAAAGGATTATCAAAACCTAGCTGAAGTCCAACTCCTGCAGCTGTTCCTGTTACTAAAGCCGAATGGCTAGAGGGCATACCTCCTGTTTCCAGAAGCACCGACGGACGCCACCTTTGCTTGAAAATTAGTTCAAACAATAATTTAGAAAATTGAGCAAGTCCGCATGCAGCAAGCCCCCATGCTAAAACTGCATTATCAAAAATATAAATAAAATGTGCTTCAGAAGCTGTATTAATATTCATCTATCTCTATTAGTAATGTAATCAGCCAAAGCAAGCAGAGGTTTTGATTTCTCAGGCCAGGGTTGAAGAGCATTTTTTGCTTGAGAGACTAAATAGTCTGCTCTTTTTCTTGATTCATCAAGACCAAGTAATTTGGGATAAGTTGTCTTATCTGCAATTAAATCCTTTCCTGCTGTTTTACCCAATATTTCACTACTTGCTGTTACATCAAGAATGTCATCAATTATCTGAAAAGCCAAGCCAATCCCTTTGGCATAGACATGTAATGCCTCCAAAAGCTTGTCATCAGCTCCTCCAATCAATGCACCACAAGTTACGCATGCCTTAAGGAGCGCACCTGTTTTATGTAGATGGATATATTCTAATGTTTCTAAATCCACCTCCTTCCCTTCACAATCGAGATCAACTACTTGCCCTCCAACTAATCCAGGCGCCCCAGCAGCTAATGAGAGTTCACCAACTACTTTCAAAAGTCTTTCAGACGAAACTCCATCTGTGCGAATTGATACCATTTCAAAGGCTCTGGTCAAAAGTGCATCTCCTGCAAGTATCGCTACAGCATCCCCATAGACTTTGTGATTAGTAGGGCGTCCTCTACGAAGATCGTCATTATCCATTGAAGGTAGGTCATCATGAATAAGAGACATTGTGTGAATCATCTCGAGAGCTACTGCAGTGGGCAGAGCTTTTTCGACCTCACCTCCGGCAAGTTCGCAAGCAGCAAGACAAAGTATCGGCCTTAATCTTTTTCCCCCAGCCAAAAGGGAATAGCGCATAGATTCTCTTAGTCCCTCTGGCTTTTCAGGGCCAAGAGACGCATCTAGCGCATCTTCAACAAGAGTTCTAGATTTCTCTAGATACTCAGAGAAGTCAAAAGAAGCAATTGCCTCCTGCATGCAAAAAATCGATTCCTTTTAATTCTCTCAGGACATTGTGATTCATGGAAGTAAATGACTAATAGTTAAAGGTAATCCACAATGTTTCTGCCACCTATCAACTGTATTTGCTAAAAGCATTGTTACTGTCATAGGACCTACTCCACCTGGGACAGGAGAATAGGCAGCTACTTTATCTTCAATTTCAAATATCTTTACATCTCCACAAAGTTTATTTTTATTGCTCTCTTGTAAATTGATTTTTGTATCAGGTGGCAGTCTATGTATGCCCACATCAATAACAATTGAATTCTCGCTAACATGATTTTTCCCAATCAGATGTGGCTTACCAGCTGCTACGACAAGCAAGTCAGCCTCCCTAGTCAAAGAGGGTAAATCTTTAGTTCTTGAATGAGCAACTGTGACAGTGGCATTTGCAGCTTCAAGCATTAAAGCCATTGGCTTCCCTACGAGGATGCTGCGTCCAACTACTACTGCTCTTTTCCCTTCGATATCGATTTGATTTCTCTTTAAGAGAGCCATCACACCAGCTGGTGTACAAGATCTTGGTCCTTTCTCACCCTTTACTAATCTTCCAAGATTTAAAGGATGCAACCCATCCGCATCCTTATCAGGATCAATATTCCTAAGTAAAGAAGCCTCATTAAGATGCGAAGGTAAGGGAAGTTGCAATAAAATTCCATCAACATTTTTATCTTGATTCAAATTTTTAATAATTTCTATAAGTTCTTCCAACAAAATTTCTTCTTTTAAATGCTTTGCAAAACTTCTAACACCTATTCGATCACAAGCTTTTTCCTTGTAATTGACATAAACTCCACTGGCGGGATCATTACCTACTCTAAGTACAGCAAGGCCAGGGGGGCGTTTCGCAACTTTCAATCCAGATTCGATAGTCTGATGAAGTATCAGCTCAATTTCCTGAGCAAGTTTTTTTCCATCTAAAATGTTTGGCATAAATACAATGAATTCAATTTCACTTAATCAACTTATTAAACCTAGCGTTATGCGTAAGTAAAAAGTCTGTGGCTAAATTACCCAGTCCAAAAAAAATCTGGAGAATATGGTTAGGGAGTCAATCTCCCAGGCGTCCAATACTTCGCTGGTCATCCACTGACAAGTTAGGTTTGTTGATGGTTTGCATATTAGTAGCAATATTTTCAAGTTATAAGTTTCTTGCAGTTCCAGATCTCAAGCCAGGAGATATTGCTCCATTCAATGAAATAGCCCCTAAGGATGCAATTGTTATAGATACACAAGCATTGAAAGAAAAGAAAAAAGGCTTAAAAGAAAGCTTTGTTCAAGTTATCGATATAAATCAATCTGAAACTTTAGAAAATACAGTCATAAAACAAATTAAACAACTTCGTGCATTCAAATATAATAATTTTGAAATAGATATAAATAAAATCAACCTTACCAATTTAGAAAGAGAATGGCTTGTTTCAGCTTCTGATAATGAATGGAAAATATGGGAAGAAGAAATAGAGGAAGCCTCAAGAAAAATGCTTTCACAAGGAATTATTAATACTCTTGCTCTTGACCAGTTAAAACAAGCATCGTCACTACAATTAATAGATCTAGGAACAAAAGATTCTCCAAATAGATCATTAGGAGCAAAAATATTATCCAGAAGTTTTCATCAAAAAAGTAATTTAAAAGTTGATTTAGTAAAGACAAACCTTTTACTCGAAAATTTAATTAATCAAGAAGGTCTAAACACAATAAAGGTTAAAAAAGATAGTATAATAACAAAAAAAGGGCAGTTAATAAGTTCACAAGAATTTGATATCCTAGAACACTTCAATAAAGTAAGTCGAAGTCCTAGACTTTTGAAATGGTTGATAACTTTCTCAGAATCATTGGGATGTTGTGGAATACTTCTTATGATTATGAGGAGAGAGAAGCCAAGGCTTAAGGCAAGGCATGGATTGCTTTCTTTGACTTTATTATTTGTAGTTCAATTAGCAAAAGATTGGTTGGGGCCAATAGCTAGTCCATTGCAGTTAATATTACCTCCAACATTGCTTCTTTCTCAAGGTATAGGTACAATATCATCATTATCTTGGATGGCTACAGCTAGCTTAATTTGGCCAACATCTCTTGATCAATTAGGTGAAGTTAGACTATTAATTGCTTGCATAGCAGGCTCATTTGTTGCATTTTTAGGCAGAAGAATGAGAAGCCGAGCTCAAGTTCTTCAAATAGCTGTTTTTATACCTTTTGGAGCATTATTAGGACAATGGTTTATTTTAAACCAAGTAATTAAGGCAGAAAATATAGAATTTAATACCTTATCTTATGATCCAAATTCTCTTTTCTATGAGACACTAATTATAAGTGCAATGCTTATGGTAACAATATTAATTATACCTATTTTAGAAAATACATTTGGTTTACTTACTAGAGCAAGATTAATGGAGCTTGCTGATCAAGAACGACCATTACTTCGCCGTTTATCGAGAGAAGCTCCAGGCACATTTGAACATACTTTAACAATTTTAAGTCTTGCAGAAGAAGGAGCGAGAGTTATTGGCGCTGATGTTGACTTAATAAGAACTGGATCTCTTTATCATGACGTTGGAAAACTCCATGCCCCTAATTGGTTTATTGAAAATCAACAAGATGGAATAAATCCACATGAAGAAATTAAAAATCCATATAAAAGTGCCGATATTCTTCAAGCTCATGTAGATGAAGGACTAAAGCTTGCAAGAAGATATCGACTTCCTTCACCTATTGCTGATTTCATACCAGAACATCAAGGTACTTTAAAAATGGGATATTTCCTTCATAAAGCTAGAGAAAGTGATCCCTCTGCTTCTGAAAAACGTTTCAGATATAAAGGGCCTATTCCTCACTCCAAAGAAACAGGTATCCTTATGCTCGCTGATGGTTGCGAGGCAGCATTGAGATCTCTTGATGCTTCTTCTTCTGATAGTGATGCATGTCAAACAGTTAGAAAAATAATTCAATCACGTCAACTAGATGGTCAATTAAAAGAGAGCAGTTTAACTAGAGCAGAAATAGAAATAATACTTAGAGCTTTTGTCTCTGTATGGAGGAGGATGAGGCACAGAAGATTAAAATATCCAAGCTTTAATACAAGATAGAGAACTAGTAGAATTTAAGAAAAATTCAATTCAATTAAAGCCTTATTCTTCTATGACCACGTCTGCACCAATAAAGTAAAGCTAATAAATTAAGCAGAGCAATAAGTAATGACAAGCCGCTAATCCCAAAAAGATCATTCACTCTTATTAGTCTGATGATTCCATATGGCAAAGTCCCTGAGAGTGTCATGGATAAAGCAACTATTGATAAAATCACACCCCAACCTCTTTGAGCGAATAAACCCGCTGATGCAACAATTCCAGTTATTGCAGCAGGCCACGCAAGACTAATAGCAAGTGAAATATTTGCAGTTTGAAGTGGAGGGCCTGATCCAACGACATAGGCAATAAAAGGAATTGCAAGTGTATTTGAGATCAAACCACACCAAGTAAGCGTCCAGTAACCGCGCATTCCTGAACCCATTTTTAAAAAAATATTCTCTTAAATAAAATCATAAGATTGATACCAATAATCTTTTATGCAAAAGAAGTTTGCAAACAATTAGATGGATAACAAACTGTTCTCCAAGTACCATTTCCTGCAAGCACTTCTACCCCTATACCTTGCTCTTTAATTGTGCAACTTAATCCTTGTCCATTGCACCATAGCTTTGCTGCCCCGAGTGCTGCATCAATACTTTCATAGGGAGCATCTAGAACATGATGAGGAGCGCCATCAAGACCAGTAAGTCGATAAAGATTTTTTTTTAAAGCCATTTATGTGCGCATATCAAATCGTCACAATACATATTAATCTTAAATTTGGAGTTTAAGAAGTATTTTCTAAAAAATATTTACGGAAAACGGTTCAAGGTCTTTAAGAAAAATTGATGAAAATTGATTTTCCTATTATCAAACTCCTTTTTTATCTAGCTGAGCAAAATCATGTTGTGGATGAATGGACTTCCTTCCCTCAGCCGCTACCAACCTATTAAGTGCATTTATGTATGCTTGCGCAGCCGCAACAACAACATCAGTATCAGCAGAATGACCAGAAAAGAGATTTCCATCTCTTCTTATTCGAATAGTTACTTCTCCTAAAGCATCTATTCCTTCTGTAACTGACTTTACAGAGAATTCAATCAATTCATTTGGTTCTTCAGTTAAAGAATCCAAAGCCCTTACGACTGCATCAACAGGTCCTGTTCCTAGAGAGACAGCAGTCTTTTCTTCTCCTTCTTCTCCCACAATAGTTACTGTTGCTGTAGGCATTAAAGATGTTCCACAACTTACTTGTACCAATTTCAATTGAAACAAAGCTTCTGGGAGTTGAACTTGTTCACTAACAATGGCCTCTAAATCACGATCTGTTATTTCTCTTTTTCTATCAGCTAAATCTTTAAATCTAGCAAAAGCATCATTAAGATCTTCTCTATTCAAATCATATCCAAGGTCCTCCAACCTGGACCGAACGGCACTCCTACCACTTAATTTTCCCAAAGAAATTTTATTATCTGACAACCCAATTGTTTTTGCGTCAATAATTTCATATGTAAGTCTATTTTTTAATACCCCATCTTGATGAATTCCAGATTCATGAGCAAATGCATTTGCTCCAACAATTGCTTTATTTGGTTGAACAACCATACCAGTTAAATTTGAAACCAAACGAGAAGACTTTGTAATTTCTTCTGTCCTAACTGCTGTTAGAGGGGTCGGAGAATCAGGAGACCTACCAAAAAAAGGATTAAAATATGACCTTCTTACATGAAGAGCCATAATCAATTCTTCTAAAGCAGCATTACCAGCTCTTTCTCCAATTCCATTAATAGTGCATTCAAGCTGTCTAGCACCATTCTTTACAGCCTCAAGAAAATTTGCCACAGCAAGCCCTAAGTCATTGTGACCATGGACTGATATGACTGCTTCATTAATATTTGGAACATTTCTATCTATATTTGATATCAAATCCCCAAATTCAGAAGGTGTTGTATAACCAACTGTATCTGGGATATTTATAGTATTAGCTCCTGCCGATATCGCTAACTCAATTACTTCATATAAAAAATCTAAATCGCTTCTTGCCGCATCCTCACATGAAAATTCAACATCATCTACAAAACTCTTGGCATAACTAACCATCTCAGGCACAATATTAAGAACTTCTTTTCTGGATTTTCTTAATTTGTGCTCAAGATGAATATCACTCGTCGCAATAAAGGTATGAATCCTTTTCTTTGGAGCAGGAGCAATAGCATCAGCACATGACTTTATGTCAGCCTTTGAGGCCCTTGATAATCCGCAAATAATAGGTCCTTCTTCTCCTCCCACTTGCTCAGCAATTTTCTGAACCGCAGCAAAATCTCCAGGGCTGGCAAAAGGAAATCCAGCCTCAATAACATCTACACCAAGTCTTGCTAATTGTTGAGCTATCGCTAATTTTTCTTCTAAATTAAGACTTGCACCAGGAGATTGCTCTCCATCCCTTAATGTAGTGTCGAAAATCAAGACTCGGCCTGGATCTTTGGCCATGGGATAAAATATATAAAATAATTAGACCTTACTAAGATCTATTAAGGAATTAATTTAATTATAGTATAAACAATTCTAATTTCTCCAAAACTATTTATTTTTAACTATTAAGTCGATGATTTTATATATATTTTTTTAGAATAGTAAAAATAAGATTAAAGAAGATTTTTAAATAAAAAGAATCTAATTAATAAATATCAAATTAATTATTTTGAGTATCTAATTTTACTAGAATTACTTTATAACTTAAAGTTTATCTTTTATCGTGCGGCTAAAGAGTATAAGTATCCAAGGATAAAATACAAAAATCTGGAAGTTTTAATGACTAAAGGCAATCTCGCCATAGTCCTGCATGCACATCTACCTTACGTGAGATCAGAGGAACCTGGCTCCCTAGAGGAGGATTGGTTCTTTCAAGCTCTAGTGGAATGTTATTTACCACTTTTAAAAACACTGGAAGAGGCATCCAACTCCAACAATCAAGAACCAAGAATCACAATAGGGCTTTCACCTACTTTGCTTTCCTTAATGGAAGATGAAGTTTTAAGAAATCGCTTTAAAAAATGGATAGAAATAAGACTAGAACTTCTCAAATCTTTAAAAACAGAACATATAAAAGCAGCTGTTCATCTATCAGACTATTTTAAAATACAATTAGAAAGCTGGGAAAACTGTAGAGGAGATCTAATAGGAAGGTTTGAAAAATTACAAACAACAAATGTTATTGATATTCTTACTTGCGCCGCAACTCATGGATATCTTCCTCTTTTAAGAGAAAACCCCGAAGCAGTTAAAGGTCAATTAAAAACTGCCGTAAGAGAACATCAACGTATTTTCAGAAACTCACCTTTAGGTATTTGGTTACCTGAATGCGCTTATTACGAAGGTTTAGATGAATTAATGGCTGAATCAGGTCTTAAATATGCTGTTCTTGATGGACATGGCTTATTGAATGCAGATCCAAGGCCAAGATATGGTTTATATGCTCCTATTTGCACAAAAAGAGGAGTAGCTTTCTTTGGTAGAGATAGTGAATCAACACTTCCAGTATGGTCAGCGAGAGATGGATATCCAGGAAATCCAAACTACAGAGAATTCCATAGAGACTTGGGATGGGATTTATCATTAGAAAATCTCAAAGGAATAGGAATCAAGGAAAAAAGGCCACTTGGAATTAAATTATTTAAAATTTCATCTCAACAGACATCTTTAGAAAACAAACAAGAATATGATCCGCAAGCCGCACAAGAAAGTGTTAAAAAAGATGCAGAGAGTTATTTAAAAGATAGAAAAAAACAACTTGAAAAATTAGATAAATCTATGAAGATAGAACCATTATTAATTGCTCCTTTTGATGCTGAACTTTTTGGACATTGGTGGTTTGAAGGGCCACAGTTTCTATCAGAATTATTTATCCAATCAAAAAAGGAAGGAATTAAATTAATCACACTTAAGGAATCAATTCAAAGAAAACCTCAAATTCAATTATGCAATCCTTCTCCATCAAGCTGGGGACAAGGGGGCTTTCATAATTATTGGTTGAATGAATCAAATGCATGGATTGTTCATGAATGGAGTAAAGCTGGTAGAGAAATGGTAAGTATTTGTTCAAAAGGATTACGAAATGAATCAAACATCCAAATCCTTAAGCAAGCATGCAGAGAACTTCTTTTAAGTCAATCTTCAGATTGGAGTTTCATTCTAAAAGCAGGGACAACAACACAACTTGCAAGAGAAAGGATAAATCTTCATATAGAACGATTTTGGATGTTAATTAATTCTATTAAATATAATAAAATTATTGAGCCCTCAATTCTCGAAAAAATAGAAAAAGAGGATTGTATATTTCCTTTAATTTCTCCTATTGATTGGAGACAGAAAATCTAAATTCAATCTTTCTTTTTTATTATTAAACCAAGCATTCCCAATCTAACTTTTGAAGGAGCAATAGAAAACAATTTAAGCATCACAAGAAAAAGTCTTGGCAATGGAAGAGTGTTGGTT
The DNA here is from genome assembly GCA_003216815.1 of Prochlorococcus sp. AG-402-K14. Taxonomy (GTDB): domain Bacteria; phylum Cyanobacteriota; class Cyanobacteriia; order PCC-6307; family Cyanobiaceae; genus Prochlorococcus_B. The sequence goes on from QCIG01000001.1 coordinate 176,629, forward strand.
AAATATCCATACCAATCTTTTCTTGGCAATTTAAAAAAAGTATCAAAAAATGATCTTAAAAGAGATTCATCAAAACTCATTAGACGTTGAAGTCCAAATTGATAAAGGCGATGTCTTTGAACTAATTCAGTTGTCCATAGGGTTTGCCACCCTCTTCTGGCTATCTGAGATGTAGGGATCAGGGGATCTTCTTTTATTACTTTTGCTATCTCCTTTGCTAATGACGGTGCTCTTCTTAAAAGGCTCCCAACCATGTATCCGGAAGCGGGATGAACCATACTGGCTGAACCTCCAAAGGCTAAAAGAGGTTGATCTCTGTAAGGCAAAGGCAAATTCATTGGGAAAAGACAATGCTCTTCATGGATTATTTCCTCAATTTGAATTCCTTTACAAGCTAATCTTGAATTTAATCTTGCCTTTAATGATTCAAATGAAACTGGAGGGGCACAAGCCAAGGATGTTTCCTCAACAAAATAACTTCCATCTCCTAAGTCCATAGCATAAAGAAAAGAAGGTGGTTCCTTCAATTGGTTTGCATTTAAGTGATCTGGTCTGAAATCCATTAAAACAAAACGATTCTTATTGACGGGTGCAGAACTAAATTTTCCCACCACTCCATATGCGGCCTGCTTAGCAATTTCATCATGTTCAGGTCTTCTTATAAAAGGGGTTTTATGGCCACTTGCATCAATTACTAGCCTTGCGGAATATTTTTTTCCAGAAGCACAGATAACAATCGTTTCTTTTTCTCTAAAATTGATTTTTTCAACAGTTTCAACTTGCCAAGACAATCCATTACATCTCTCAAGAAGAGCTTCTTGAAAATTAATTAAATTAAAAAGACCGTAATCGAGATAATGATTAGTACAAATATTTCCCTTATCACTTAATCCATCTCCAAAGAAGCTAACAGTATCCTTCCATCGGTATTTCAATAACTCCTGCATATTTAAAGACTCAAGTTCAGATGCCCATATCCCATAGGTGTTTGGCCAAGGTTCCAAAGGTGACTTAGAAGCAATTGCTTGAACATCAAGTCCCTGTTGAACCAACTCAGAGGTAATACAAAGAGCTGCTGGCCCCGCTCCCATAACTAAAACATCAGCACAATTAATTAATTTCAATTTTTATGACATTGGATCAGCATTTATTTCTTGTTCATTTGGGGATGATTCTTTGAACACTTCATCATTAATTTGCTCTGGTGGAACTAAAACTACTTCTGATAATTTATCTCCATTATCAAGTTTCTGAATTCTTACCCCTGTTGCAGCTCTTGATTGTTGAGAAATTTTATCCGCACTGGTTCTTACAATTACTCCTTTTTCACTAACTAATAATAATTCTTCTCCTTTACCTAGAACCCTTAGCCCCACAAGCTCATCTCCGTCTTTTCTGAATTTTATTGCTCTTAAACCCATGCCTGCTCTCTTTTGCAAACGAAATTGCGTAACAGGAACTCTTTTACCTAGACCACTTGCCGAAGCAACAAGTACCCAAGGGCCATCTAATACTGATGATTCATCCTCAAGGTCTTCATCACTTTTATCCACATGATCAGCTAACTCAGTTGATAAAACATCCATACTTACTAAAGAATCTCCAGGCTTCAAATTCATTGATCTAACCCCTCTGGCTGTTCTACCTAAAGAACGTAATTCAGAGTCATTCAATCTAAAATGTATAGTCATTCCATTTTTAGATCCAATCAAAACACTATCTCCAGATTCAGCCAAACGAACCCAGGTCAAAGCATCACCATCCTCTAAACCTATTGCTATTAAGCCATTTGATCTGATCTTGCTAAAAGCTGAAAGAGGAGTTCTTTTTATATAGCCTCCCCTTGTAAGCATTAATAAATAGTTGTCATCATCAAAAGAACTGACCGAGAGCAATGAAGTAATAGCTTCCTCTCTTGGAATCGGAAGCAATTGAACAATAGGAGTTCCTTTTGCAGTTCTACTGCATTGAGGAACTCTGTAAGCGGGAAGAGCATAGGCAACTCCTCTATCACTGAAAAGAAGGAGGCTATCATGGTCATTACAACTAATAAATTTTTTAACCTCTTCCTCTCCTTGGCTACGGGTTCCAGCTTTACCTCTAGTTCCTCGACTTGTTGCCTCAAATTCGTTAACGGGCATCCTCTTTAAGTATCCAGTCTCAGTCAACAAAACTACTGATCGTTCATTAGCTATTAAATCAATATCCTCAAGGCCTCCTCCAAGATCAAGAATTTTTGTTCTTCTTGGGAAATTATATTTTTCTTTAAGTTCATTTAATTCTATTTTTGTAATTTCAAATACCCTTTCTTTTCTATTTAAAATATCTTTCAGATCTATTATTTTTGCAACCAAATCCTCATGTTCTAGTCTTATTTTATCTGCTTCTAAAGCTGTAAGACGTCTTAATTGCATCTGTAAAATCGCATCAGATTGAATATCAGTAAGGCCATGAAGTTCCTTTAATTTATTTTTTGCTGTAGCGGAATCAGAAGCTGATCTAATAAGACTAATTATTTCATCTAGCTGATCAAGTGCTAATAGCAATCCAAGTAAAATATGATCTCTATTTTCCGCTTTCTTTAATAGATATTTAGTTCTTTTTTCGATAGTTTCTACTCTAAATTCTAAAAATACTTGTAACATCTTTCTAAGGGATAATATAACCGGTTCTCCATTAACTAATGAAAGCATATTTGCACTAAAATTTGTCTGCAAAGGGGTTAGTTTAAACAAGTTATTTAAAACAACCTGAGGATATGAATCTCTTCTTAATTCAACAACAATTCTCATTCCATCTCTATCACTTTCATCTCTTATATCAGCAATGCCTTCAAGTTTTTTATCATTGACCATATCAGCTATTCGCTCTATCAATGCTGCTTTGTTTGTTTGATATGGAAGTTCAGTAATTATTACAGCATCTCTATCTGGCCTTCCTGGATTTTCAATAGTTTCAATTTCAGCAACTCCACGCATTGTTATTGAACCTCTACCAGAAATATATGTTTCTTTAATTCCACTTCTACCGAGTATCTGACCTCCTGTAGGGAAGTCTGGTCCTTTAATTATATTCATTAATTCTATTTCTTCCAAATCAGGATTAGAAATAAGAGCCATCAATCCATCGATCAACTCAACCAAATTATGGGGAGGTATGTTAGTAGCCATACCTACTGCTATTCCAGAAGAGCCATTTAGCAATAGTTGAGGAATTCTTGCAGGCAATACAGTTGGTTCTTGCTGAGAGCCATCAAAATTATCTGCAAAATCAACAGTTTCAGATTCAATATCTTCAAGCAAGCTATCAGTAGTTAAAGATTGCAATCTGGATTCGGTATATCTCATTGCAGCAGGCGGATCATTATCAACAGATCCAAAATTCCCATGCCCATCAATCAAAGGCATTTGCATTGAAAAATCTTGAGCCATCCTTACAAGAGCGTCATAGACAGCGGTATCCCCATGAGGATGGTATTTACCTAGAACCTCTCCTACTACTCGTGCACATTTTCTGTATGGCCTATCACTAGTAAGGCCTAGTTCATACATCGCATAAAGAATTCTTCGATGAACAGGCTTCAGGCCATCTCTCGAGTCAGGCAATGCTCTTCCAACAATCACGCTCATCGCGTATTCCAGATAGGAACGCGACATTTCGTTTCTCAAGTCAGTCTGGATGATCCGGTCGTCGGATTCCCCGGGACCAGAGCTATTAGGTCCCAATGGATCAGCCATGTATTAGGGTTTTACCAATTATAAGAACATCTGAGCATTAAGAAACCTTTTAGAGTAAATAACCATATAACTGAAAGTAAATCACCTCTAATCAAATCAAGAATAACAAAATCATGAATTAATTTTTTTCAAATACTCAATAAATCAACAGTTCAGTAGCAAGAAAATCAGCAAAATCTTGATTATCTATTCCCAACATTTGCTCAATTTGGCACTTCAGTTGGTAGTTTGACGAGAACTTATAAAATTTAGGTGTGAATTTTCAACTAGGTCGCACCAAAACTGTTCGAAGAGCCTACGGAATCGATGAAATAGCATTGGTACCAGGCGGCAGAACAGTTGACCCTGAAATTACAAAGACAAATTGGGAAATCGGAGGGCTTGAGAGAGATATTCCAATCATCGCTAGTGCAATGGATGGGGTTGTCGATGTAAATATGGCAATTGCCCTTTCTAAGTTAGGAGCTCTAGGTGTACTAAATCTAGAAGGAGTGCAAACCAGGTATGAAGATCCTGAGTCTGTTTTAACTAAAATACGGTCAACAGGGAAAGAGGAATTTGTTCCTCTAATGCAAGAAATTTATAAACAACCAATAAAAGAAGACTTAATTTCAAAGAGAATTAAAGAAATAAAAGAAGGAGGAGGCATTGCTGCTGTAAGCGGAACACCAATAGCTGCAATTAAATTTAGAGATTTAATTAAAGATTCAGGAGCAGACTTATTTTTTCTTCAAGCAACAGTAGTTTCTACAGAACATTTAGGCAAAAAAGATAGTAAAAACCTAGACCTCTATGATCTTTGCAAAAACATTGACATCCCAGTTGCAGTTGGTAATTGCGTTACTTATGAAGTTTCTTTGAAGCTAATGAGAGCTGGAGCAGCTGCTGTAATGGTTGGAATCGGTCCTGGAGCAGCATGTACATCAAGAGGAGTATTAGGCGTTGGCATTCCTCAAGCAACTGCTATTTCTGATTGTTCTGCTGCAAGGGATGATTTCGAAAAAGAAAGCGGCAGATATGTTCCAATTATTGCTGATGGTGGAATTATCACAGGTGGAGATATTTGCAAATGCATAGCTTGTGGTGCCGACTCAGTAATGATTGGATCCCCAATTGCGAGAGCAAAAGAAGCCCCAGGCAAAGGTTTTCATTGGGGTATGGCAACTCCAAGCCCTGTCCTTCCAAGAGGAACAAGAATTAAAGTAGGAACAACAGGAAGTTTACAAAGTATTCTTTGTGGCCCAGCAATTCTTGATGATGGAACACATAATTTATTAGGAGCAATCAAAACCTCAATGGGAACATTAGGAGCAACGAATATAAAAGAAATGCAGAAAGTTGAGGTAGTTATTGCTCCTTCTTTGTTAACAGAAGGCAAGGTTTACCAAAAAGCACAACAACTTGGAATGGGTAAATAAAGATACTGAAAGATTTCAGAATTTAATTCAAGGGCTAGGATTGAGTAGTGAGAGCCTTTGCTCTCGCACTCCTCACACAAACAAATGCCCGACTTGTTCGGGTTTTTCTAATTCAAATAACACAAATCAATATTCAAACTTCGTTTAAAAATGGCAGCAAAACTTTTTATAGGCAAAATACAATTGTTATGATTTAGTTCTTAAGATTTCTAAGGTATGTCCACAGCTTCTGCCGTAACTGATTCCTCCTTCGAACAAGAAGTACTCCAGAGCGACGTACCTGTTTTGGTTGATTTTTGGGCACCTTGGTGTGGGCCTTGCAGAATGGTCGCACCAATTGTTGAGGAAATCTCAAAGGATTTTGAAGGAAAAATTAAAGTTTTCAAATTGAACACTGATGAAAACCCTAATGTTGCCAGTCAGTATGGAATCAGGAGCATTCCAACTTTGATGATATTTAAAGGCGGGCAAAAAGTTGATACTGTTGTTGGAGCAGTTCCAAAAGCAACACTCTCTGGAACAATCTCCAAACATCTTTAATTTCATATAAGCGAATTTATTTTTAAAAACCGATCCAATGATTCTTAGTTAAGTCCAGTCCAATGCCAAAAATTGGATTAATCGATTATGGAATGGGTAATCTTTTTTCCGTACAACAAGCCTTTAAAAGGCTTGATCAACCAGTAGATGTTGTTTGTGATATTAAATCACTCAAAACTTGTGATGCTTTAATTCTTCCTGGTGTAGGGGCTTTTGATCCTGCAATGACCAATTTAAGCAATACTGATTTAATCCCTTCAATAATTGATTGGGTAAATAATGGCAAACCTCTTCTAGGCATTTGCTTAGGATTACAGCTTTTATTTGAGAGTAGTGATGAGGGGAAATTAAGAGGCTTGGGAGTTTTGAAGGGGCATATTCGTAGATTACCCGAAGAAAAGAATGAACGAATTCCTCATATAGGTTGGTCTCCAATAAATAAGATAAATAAATGTCCAATTCTAGAAGATTATCCTGATTCTAATTGGATGTATTTCGTACATTCATACTCCGCATGCCCTTTAGAACCAAAAGATACAGTAGCCACGACAAGTTTTGGCTCTACTGAGGTTACATCAATTGTCTGGCATAAAAATACTGGTGCATGTCAATTTCATCCCGAAAAATCTGGAATTGCAGGGCAGAAACTTATTTTTAATTGGATTAAGTGGTTGAAACAAACAAAATTTTAATTTGAAAGGGAAACTAAAACTTATTTCTGGACAAAGAATAGAAAGTCCTCTCAATCAAAGAACAAGGCCTACTACCTCAAAAGTAAGAGAGGCAATAATTAATATGTTTGGCAACCAACTCGAAGGTAAAAGTTGGCTAGATCTTTGTTGTGGAAGTGGAGTAATGGCATGCGAGGCTCTTCAAAAAGGAGTAAAAAGAATCCTTGCAATTGAAAAGCAAAGGGTAACCGCCCAAATATGCAAAAAGAATCTTACATTTGTATCTAATTCACTTGATCATTCCTTTCATATTGAAGTCAAATGTAGAGAAATCATCTCATTTCTAAAAAAAGGTCCAAAAGATAAAAAAATTGAATTTATTAAAGATTTTCCAAATTCTGAACAAAGGTTTGATTTTGTTTTTCTTGACCCTCCCTACGAATCCAACTTATATGAAATATCTCAAGAACTTTTATTGTTAAAGAAATGGATTAAAAATACATCAACACTGATCTGCGAATGCTCGTCAAAATCACTACCAAGAATACATAATGGTTGGGAATTAAATAAAGAAAAATCTTATGGAAGCACTTCTCTTCTAATCCTTACTCCCAATCGGGCATTGAACTACTTCGACGATACTGATTCCATGCACTAACGAAAAGGCCTAATAATGTTATGGGAACTAGTCCAAGAACAATCCCACATAGGAGGGGTTCAATCATTGGATCGCGGTTTTCAAAAGAACTAGTAACAATTGTTTCATGTCAAAGAGGTTTTAGTGAATACTCCGTCATCAAAAGCATTAATAGATCAGAACCAAAAGATTAGCTCTTGGCGAAGATTCTTTTTATCTTTTGCCACTGTCTTTTTCCTTATCCTTCTTTGGTCAATAGGAAATTTCAAAAAGGAACCATTCATAACTGAAACTTTATCTATTAAAGGCGATGCTTTATCTGGGAGCAAATTATTCAAAATCAATTGTGTCGGTTGTCATGGAATTTCGGCACAGGGTTTTGTAGGGCCTGACCTTCACGAAGTAACAAAAGAATTGAGTGACAAAAAGATTATTAATCAAGTTATTCGAGGTTTGACTCCACCAATGCCAAGTTTTGAAATCGAACCTCAATCAATGGCTGATCTATTGGCATATATGCATTCTCTAAATTAATTGTGACAACTAAAAAAACTCTAATAGTAGTACTTGTTGAACCTGCAGGATCAATCAACATAGGGAGCGTTGCTAGATTATGTGAAAATTTTTGTGTTAATGAACTAAGGCTAGTTTCTCCAAAATGTGATTATTTAGCTATAGAAGCAAGAAACATGGCTGTAAAAGGAAAAAAGATATTAGAAGAAGCAAGAGTATATGAGAATCTAAATTCAGCACTTGCAGACTGCTCAAGAATTATTGCTACTTGTGGAAGGAAAGATCACGGAGAAATTCCTCTTAATTCAAACAAAAATGCACTTTGCTGGGCGCTTGAATCAAAAAGAGAAGAAGCAATAGCTTTGGTTTTTGGAAGAGAGGATAGAGGCCTATCTAATGAAGAGCTTTTAAAAGCAAATAAAGTAATCAGTCTTAATACAAGTAAAATTTATCCATCACTAAATCTCTCACATGCAGTAGCAATAGTTCTTCATCAATTTAATCAATTAAATGAGATAGATTTAATTCAAACTAGTAGAATCAGAAGTAAACCTGCGAACTTAATTAAATTAGAAGATTGTATTAATGATGCTGGTAATCTCTTACTTGATATTGGTTTCTTAATGAAACATACTTATAAAGCTAAAATGACAAAAATCAAACAATTGCTTCTAAGAGCCGAAATAAAAGATGATGAAGTTGCACTAATAAGAGGAATAATCAGTCAAACCAGATGGGCAATTAAAAATAAAAATGATTAATTAAAATAAAAAGCTAGAATAAATAGGAAAGATTTATATTATTGGATTTATAAAGTGAAAAATCATCTCAAAATAATAACTAACATAATTTTAGCAAGCATAAGCTTATCAGTTTTACTTGGTAGTATGCTAAGAATTATTGGTCCCATTTACCAAAATAATAAAATACAAAGAAAAACTAATTTAATAAGTAAATCAAGAAGATCAAATAACAAAGATTTACTTATTATAAAATCGGACTTATCTCTATTTCGCTCTAATAAATTAAATAGATTTAAAAGGCTAGAAAAGCTCATCAAAAGATGGGAGTCTCTCATAATGAAAAATTCAGATTTAGATGTTAGTTGTTTTTTCTTATCATTAGATAATCAGGTTTATGCAGAAGTAAATTCTGAGTTAAAACTTCCTGCGGCAAGTAGCATAAAGGTTCCTATATTAATTGTTTTACTCACAATGATTGATAGTGGGGAAATATTTTGGAATGAGCAATTGAAACTTACAAAAGATAGCATTGGTGGTGGAGCAGGCTGGATGGCTTATCAAGAAATAGGTGCCGAATTCCCAGTTTTCGAAGTGGCCACCGAAATGATTAGAGTAAGTGACAATACAGCAACCAATTTATTAATAAAACGACTAGGAGGAATAAAAATCATTAATCAGAAATTTAATGAAATTGGATTAAAAAATACACAAATAAACAATTTACTGCCTGATCTGGGTGGAACAAATCTTACATCTACAAAGGATCTATCTTTAGCAATTGCTCTAGTGGATAGTGGTTATCTCCTTAAAGTTACTTCTAGAGATATTTTCAGAGAAATAATGGGAAAGTCAAAAACAAATACCTTAATACCCTCTGGAATATTAAGAGGTCTTGGGAAAGAAACTAGAGATAGTGACTATCATCTTTCAATAAAAGGGTATTTAGTCCACAACAAAACTGGTGATATTGGTATCTCATATTCAGATACTGCTCTAATTCAAACTCCTCAAAATTCAAGGGCATTTGCAAGTTTCATAGTCAAAGGACCATTTAATGATCCAAGATCTCCTGAGTTGATAAGAAATTTATCGGCAGAATTAATTCCTTTTTTAGTGCAAGACCAAAAATAAAGTAATCCAAATTAGAGTTTTTCTGGACTTATAAATAAAATTGCTTTTCATTATCGTTTTTTTTTTGGACTTTATGATTTTAAAGAGACCTGGTTATGAAACAATCTTGTAACTAGTATTAAGAAAGTGAGTTCAACTAGAAAACGCAGAGTTTTTCCTTTCACTTCAGTGATTGGGCAAGAGGAAATGAAGCTAGCGCTTCTTTTAAATGTTATCGACCCTAGGATTGGCGGAGTAATGATAATGGGAGATAGAGGGACTGGTAAGTCAACCACAATAAGAGCACTTGCGGATCTCCTACCTGCTATTGAAGTTGTTGATGGCGACCCTTATAACAGTTCTCTTGATGATCCAGACCTTCAAAGTAATGATGTCAGAGAAAGAATAGAAAGTGGTGGTGATATTCAAAAAGGTGCAAAACAAGTGCCTATGGTTGATCTTCCTTTGGGGGCTACTGAAGACAGGCTTTGTGGAACTATTGATATTGAAAAGGCACTTAGCGAGGGTGTTAGAGCTTTTGAGCCAGGTCTTCTTGCGAAAGCTAATAGAGGATTGCTTTATGTTGACGAAGTCAATCTATTAGATGACCACCTTGTGGACGTACTTCTTGACTCTGCTGCTTCAGGTTGGAATACAGTAGAAAGAGAAGGGATTTCTGTGCGCCATCCTGCAAGGTTTGTACTTATTGGTTCTGGCAACCCAGAGGAAGGAGAATTAAGGCCTCAGTTACTTGATCGTTTTGGAATGAGTGTAGAAGTAAGGACAGTAAGAGAAGCAAAACTTCGCGTTCAAGTTGTTGATCAACGCACCGCCTTTGATAATAATCCTGAGGCTTTTAGCGATTCGGTTCAGGGAAATCAAGCCTCCCTTCAACAAAAAGTGGTTGATGCTCAAAATTTACTTAACCAAGTTACCATCGATGAAGATCTGAGACTTAAAATATCAGCTGTTTGTGGTGAACTTGATGTTGACGGACTTAGAGGTGACATCGTTACAAATAGAGCTGCTAGAGCTCTAGCAGCTTTTGAAGGAAGAAAGGATGTCACTGAAGAGGATATAGCTCGAGTTGTATCAACAGCTTTAAGACACAGACTTAGAAAAGACCCTCTAGAACAAGTTGATTCTGGAGATAGAGTTATAAAAGCTTTTTGCAAAGTATTCGAACGGAATGAAAATAATGATGTATCTGAATTTGAACTGGCCACGACAAATTAAGTGAGAATAATAGGTATAGATCCAGGGCTCGCAAGAGTAGGCTATGGAATTATTGATGAATTAGAAGGAAAGAAAACAATGATAGACTGCGGGATTATAGAAACAAAATCAACACAAAAAGAAGAAAATAGACTTTTAGAAATTTCTAATGATCTAAGCACAATAATAAGGAAATGGAATCCAAGATCAGCAGCAGTAGAAAAGTTTTTTTTCTATCGTTCGAGTACGACAATAAGTGTTGTGCAAGCTCGTGGAGTCATCATGATGACTTTAGGGAAACACAATCTTTCGATCCAAGAATTTCCTCCTATGCAAATTAAACTTGCTGTCACCGGCTATGGACATTCTGACAAAGATGAGGTTCTGAAATCGGTTATGAATGAACTCAATATTACTTCTCCGCCAAAGCCAGATGACGCTGCAGATGCCCTAGCAATTGCACTTACTGGAATCTATCTTAAGTAGTTAATCTAAATTTTAAACTTAATAATTTATAGAAAAATGAACGAGGATATTAAATCAAAAAAGGAAATTAAAAGAAAAGAATTTAATTTAATTCGTTTTTCTAATACATCTTTAATACATGAACAAATAAGGTCCAATATAAAATCAGCATTAAAAATACTTTTAAAGAAATATCATATTGAGAGCAAATATATAGGGATTTATTGGCCATTAAAAGGTGAGGTAGATATAAGATTTATAAAAGAAATTAATAATCAAAAGATTGCCTTACCTTCTAGTTCCAAAACCGAAGGTATAAACTATCATAAATGGTCCAAAGATCAATTAAAACTTGACTCTAATGGAATTCCTGCACCAATTGAAGAAGAGGCTTTAAAACCTACTGATATTTCTATCCTATTTGTACCAGCCATAGCTATCGATCAAGAGGGGTACAGATTAGGTTATGGTGGAGGATACTTTGATCGTCTTCGAAGCAATAGTTTGTGGACATCTATTCCATCGTTTGCGATTATCAGCAACAATTGCATCTCTAAAAAACCTTTACCCCGAGACAAATGGGATTTGCCGTTCAGCGGTTGGATTAGCGAAAAAGGTCTAAATGAGATTGAATCAACTAAATAATTAGTTAGGGTTTAGGATAAATCAATTATTTGATCTGACGAGGTGACTCAAATCAAAGAAAAATCTCTAGTCAATACATATGGAAGTAATTCATTAGATAATCTAATACAGCGTCTGCAATCGACTTCAGATCCAAAGAGGCGCTATGAATATATTTTATGGCTCGCTAAAAGTCTTCCAACATTAACTGAGGATCTTCACCTCGACACCACAAAAGTAAAAGGATGTATTTCAGAGGTATATGTTCTTGGGATTCTTCTCAACGGAAAAATTCAATGGAAAGGATATTCAGATGCACTCATAACAAAAGGCTTGTTAGCTTTTCTTATAAAGGGATTAAATGATTTAACACCTTCTGAAGTACTCTCTATAGATGAAAAATTCATTGAAATGACTGGACTAAGCAAAAGCTTGACACCATCAAGAGCAAATGGGTTTCTTAACATATTCCTAAAAATGAAAGCTCAAGCAAAAAACCTCTCACTATCAAGTCCTGATAATGACTAAATATAGTTTTCAAAAAATTATCGCCAAAAAAAAATGAAAAAAATTGGTATTGGTTTACTTGGACTAGGCACTGTTGGTCAGGGTGTCGCAAATATCATTAGCAACCCAACGGATAGGCATCCATTAGTTGAAGAACTTGAGCTTATTGGGGTTTCAGTAAGAAATCTCCAAAAGAAAAGAGATATATCCCTCCCAGATTCAATTTTCACTACAGACCCGATTGAGGTAGTAAATAATCCGAATATTCAGATAATTGTTGAGGTTATGGGTGGCATTGAACCAGCAAAATCATTAATCATCCAAGCCATAAGAGCAGGTAAGTCTGTTGTTACTGCTAATAAAGCAGTAATTGCAAGATATGGTGAAGAGATAGCAAATGAAGCTAAAGCCGCTGGAGTTTATGTTCTTATCGAAGCAGCCGTAGGGGGAGGGATCCCAATAATTGAACCTCTAAAACAATCTCTGGGGGGTAATCAAATAACCAAAGTAAGCGGGATAATAAATGGAACAACTAATTACATCCTCTCCAGGATGGATAAAGAAGGTGTTAATTATGCCGACGTCTTAAAGGATGCCCAGCAGCTCGGATATGCAGAAAGTGATCCTGCCGCCGATGTAGAAGGATCAGACGCAGCTGACAAGATTGCGATTCTTAGTGGTCTTGCCTTTGGTGGTCCAATTACTCGAGCTGATATCCCAACAAAAGGTATAAATCTCCTAGAAGCCATAGATGTTAATTACGCTCGAAAATTAGGTTACGGAATTAAGCTTTTGGCCATATCAGAAAAGGAGAACTCACAATCAAAAAGTAAAGAAAGCCAGCCTCTATCAATCTGGGTTGAGCCCACATTAGTACCTGAAAACAATCCATTAGCGGGTGTAAATGGAGTCAACAATGCAATCCTTGTAGAGGGAAATCCAATTGGCCGAGTAATGTTTTTCGGACCAGGAGCAGGATCAGGTCCTACTGCTTCAGCTGTCGTCGCAGACATACTAAATATTGCAGGAATTCAATCTATGAGTGAAGACAAACCCTTTAACCTAGATCCTTTGCTATCAGCAAAAAGCTGGAAGAAATGTCACGTAGCTCACCAAAAAGAAATTACGAAAAAAAATTATATACGTCTAATTGCCGAAGACACTCCAGGCGTGATCGGAGAAATCGGTACTATTTTTGGAAAGAAAAAAATATCTATTGAATCAATTGTGCAATTCGACGCAAGCGATAGCGAAGCAGAAATAGTAGTTATTACTCATAAGATCAAACTAGGTCAACTTGATCAGGCTCTTTCAGATATAAAAAACTTGTCACAAGTGAAAAGAATTGCAGCAACGATGGGTTGCCTTTAGCTAACGAAAACTAGTCAAATCGAAATTAAGTTGCTAATTATATAAGTGTAATAAAAGAAATTTTTAGTTTAAATTTCTTTCCGAAACTAAACTATGAAATCATCAAAAAGCATAATTGAAAAAACAAGAAAAGAAATAGCAAAAAATATTAATCAAGGAGATTGTGTTTACCTAAAGAATCAGAAAGAACTTTTTCAAGTCTTAGGGATAGATAATGCTTATGAAAAATGTTGGGTTAGAGAATGGCCACTGAATCCGAATGGATCTCCTGTTTTCGAGATCTCAATTAAACAGGTATATCCAAATCACTAAAACTTTGGTTAACGAAAAAATATTTTGATATTATATATCAATGCCAAAAGTTAAAGATTTAAAAAATATCCTAAACATATTAAGTATTCTCATACTCCTTTTACAGTTATCTTGTGCTCAAAACAAGAAAAGAGAAAATATTATTGTTGCAAGTGCGGGAAAAGTTGAATCCCTTGATCCTGCTCAAGCAAACACTCTAAGGGCTCTGCAAATACTAAGTGCTCTTGGAGATACTTTATACAAAATAAATAATGTAGGAAATCTTTCTCCAAGCTTAGCTAAAGATTTACCGAAAGTAAGTAAGGATGGTTTGCGAATAGATATTCCTCTAAAAGAAAATATTTCTTTTCATGATGGGAGTATTTTCAACGCAGAAGCAATGAAATTCAGTCTTGATCGCTTCATGAGCATAGGAACATTAAATTACCTATTACAGGACAAGATAGAAGATGTTGAAGTCAAAGATGAATTTCTTCTAAGCATAAAATTAAAAAAACCATCCAGTTCAATTAAAAGTCTTTTAACATCAGTAAATCTAACACCTGTATCTCCTAATTCTTATTTAAATTATATAGATAAATTTAATAACTACAATTTCGTAGGAACAGGTCCATACTTTTTAGAGAGTTTTAACGCAACCCAACAAATAATCAAACCATTTAATAATTATTGGGGTGAGAAGCCTTTAAATAAAGGTATTGATTTTGTAAATTATAACAATTCAACCACTCTATTTGGAGCTATCAAAACTAAAGAAGTTGACGTTCTAATATCAAATTCTATTGATGATATGCAGCGTGTCGCATTAAATAATATGGTTAACAAAGAGAAACTTAATTCTGGAGAAGGAGCTCCAATAGAGATTGGTTATATTACATTTAAAAGCAACAAATTGCCATTAAAGAACAAAATAATTAGAAAAGCTCTCTCATACACAATTGATAGAGAATTAATTAGTCAGCAAGTAAGCTTTGGAACAAGAGCGCCTTTAAGGTCAATAGTTCCTCCTCAACTACACAAAAAAGTATTTTCGCCATGGCCCAAATACAAACCTAATTTTGCGAGAAACTTTTTAAAGAAAGCAGGATACTGTGATGCAAATATCCTATCCATTCCATTGACATTTAGATCTAATGTACCTGCAGATAAATTACTTGCTCTTACTTGGAAAGATCAAATAAAAAGAGATTTAGCTGATTGTATGAAAATAAGTTTAAATGGCGTAGAGTCTACAACTGTTTACAAGCAATTATCAGAAGGTGCTTTTGAGGCAGTAATCTTAGATTGGACTGCAGCATATCCTGACCCAGAAGCATACTTAACTCCTTTATTAAGTTGTAGTAAAATTAAAAACAATACTTGCCTTAAGGGAGAAGCTGTCTTCAGTGGTAGTTTTTGGGGTGATAATGAATTGCAAGAATTATTAGAAAAAAGTGAAGAATTAGAAGGAGAAAGTAGATTAAATGCTTTAACAAAAGTAGAAGAAATCGCAGCAAAAGGTAATCCCTATTTACCAATTTGGCTTGTCAAGCCAAAAGCTTGGTCTTTAAAAGATATTAGTAAACCAGAATTCTCAAGCAACGGATTAATCATTCTAAAAAACTTAGAAAGGAACTAATTGTGTCATCTAAAAAAGAACTTTTCAAATATATTCTTTCCAGGTTAGCGCTTTTGCCAATAATGCTTTGGATCATTTCAAGCTTAGTTTTTATATTATTGAGAATCGCGCCAGGTGACCCTGTAGATGCAATTTTAGGAAATCGCGCGAATGAGCTTGCAAGAGAGAGTCTGAGAATTAAGCTTGGTTTAAATAAACCTTTAATCAATCAATACATTGAATATCTAAACAATCTAATACATGGAAATTTAGGTATTTCACTAAACACTCAAGAGCCTGTAAAGGTAATCATTTCAAAAGCTCTTCCTGCAAGCATAGAATTAGCAATATTTGCAATATTAATATCTTCAATAGTCGGATATTTAATTGGTTTTTTAGGGGCAATTAGACCAGGTACCAAAATAGATTTCTTTGGAAGAATTTTGGGTATAGGAACTTACGCTATACCTCCTTTTTGGGCGGCGATGCTAATTCAAATCATTTTTGCAGTATTACTAGGATGGTTTCCCATAGGAGGAAGATTACCCCCTGGAATGAGTTCTCCACCCTCAGTAACTGGTTTCTTGCTTTTAGATAGTATTTTAAACAAAAATTTTGAAATATTTTTTAGTTCCTTTAAACATTTGATATTACCCTCAATTACTCTAGGATTATTATTAAGCGGAATATTTAGTCGTTCATTAAGATTAAATTTAGAGGACATTTTAAAGAAAGATTATATTGAGGCAGCAAGAAGTAGAGGCATAAATAAATCTAGGATATTATTCAAACATGCTTTGCCCAATACACTGCTTCCCATATTGACAATTATGGGATTAACAGTTTCTTCTTTGATTGGAGGAGCACTTTTAATTGAAATAACATTTTCATGGCCCGGTATTGCAATTGGTCTGCAAGAGGCTATTAACCAAAGAGATTACCCTGTTGTTCAAGGAATAGTTGTTATAATCTCAAGCCTCGTTGTTATGATTAGTGTTGCAATAGATATTGCTATTGCATACATTGATCCAAGAGTTAGCTATTAAAATTTAACAAGTTTTTCAATTATAGATCTATCCAGAATATGAAATTTAAGATTACCTTTAGTTAGATTAGTTTTTGCAGGAATTGATTTTTTCTCTTCTAATCGTTTCAAAAAACTAATGATCTCGAAAGCTAATAAGCTCTGAACAGAAAGTGGATGATAACCCACAATTGATTCTCCTAAATTAAATAGGTCCTTACCTTCAGAATGGTTCATCTGCCCCTCTACTCTAATAGGGGAAAAATGACTAGCTCCCTCTATCAAAAGGACTCTGCTAAAAGGGCTTGAACTAACAGAAAGCAATAATCCCAGTTGTTCGCTAACAGATGGTGTAACCAAGTCAAAAGTACCTCCAGTTAGGAAAAGAGGAATATTTATTTGATTATCTAAATTCTCTTGCCACAAAAAACTTCCAAAACTATTCATACCAATAATGGCTGAGAGATTTTCTATCTTTTTTCGATTTGATAAATTAATATCTATTAACTGACATTGTAAAAGTGAGGATAAATTAGTAAGTGAAAGATTATCAAGGACCTTTTCACATCTACTTTCAAGTTGATCATCAATTTTCACACCTGAAGCCAAAATAGCAGTTAGCGCGCCTAAAGAATGCCCCATCAAGACAACATTCTCTGCTGATATATCAATCTTGCCTAACATTTTTGCTTCAAGCACACTATCTAAATCATTCATTCGATTAGGGATTACTTCAGCGCCTGGCAAAGGTAGCCTTCCTTTCAACAAAGCCTCTAATGCTGATGAGTCACTGCCTGGATGATCAAGAACAACAACAGGCCAACCACTATGACTAAGACTTCTTGCTAACCAATTAAAATGTTTAGGATCTCCACCTAAACCAGGCATTAACAAAATCCAATTTTTTCTGGTTTTATCTCTAAATGAAGGATTCCAAAACTCTAAACTTAAAGGCTTACTTCGATGCGGAACGATTAAAGAAATCAATTCATACTCAGTCTCTTTAATCTCAAAAGCTTTGAGGTTACTTTCTTCTCTCTGGCTTGAAATCTCATTAATTGAAACCAAATCGGATATGAGTCTTTGTTGTTTTTTCAATTCACTTCTCCAATTATTAGCCACTTCAATCCAACCATCCAAATCAATATGAATTGCTTTCACAGAAAGTGAATTAAGAAGATCAAAAGTTGTTACCTCATCTTTTTCATTCAGAAGGTTTTCCAAGGTATACAGAACACTTTCACCAGAACTATCTTCATCCATAAGTATTAAATCACTAACTTCATCAAGCAATTTTCGACCAGACCAACTTCTCAAAATCTGTCTCGCCATACTTTTATCTCTTACTAAAGGGGTATTTAAAAACTTTGTTAACCCACTCCTGTCCTGAAAGCCAAGTAAATTAAGCCAGCTAGCTAATTCTGAATTTGCCTGCTCCTTACCATTGCTCCATTCAATCAATTCCTTGATTGATATTGGAATAGACATTCCATCAAAATGTATTTCAAATCTCTCTGCTGCTTGAAGTTTTGGATAGACAAAATTAGGTACAACTAAGCTTCCAAGCGTGCAAAGAACAACTAATTTTCTGATGAATGAATTTGGTCTCAACTTCTATTGTTAGCAGTTATTGGGAGAGACTCCCAGTACATCTAAGATTAATCATAAAGGCTCGTTTATGGACAGCAATAGGAGCAGGCGGCGTATTGTATTTAAGTCCAATAATTTTTAACAACTTAGGTTTTACAGCTGAACAAATCGGAGGTGGTATTACAACAGCAGCTTTTGCTGGAATTGGCACAAGACTATGTACAGGGTATTTACTTGACAAAAAATATAGCTATGGATTGACAATTCAAATTGCATGTTTAATTGCAATAATATCTGATCTTATTCTCTTTTTTTCGCAAGATTATTATGCTTATCTCTCTGGTGAGTTCTGCATGGGAGCTGCGGCTGGAATCTATTGGCCTTCAGCAGAGTTAGCAGTTCCAATGAATTGCAATAACAAAATTAAATCAAGTGAGGGTTATGCAATTGCAAGAAGTGCTGATGCAATCGGTGTTACATTAGGAGTCTTAATAGGAACCATTGGAACATATTTTAAATTCACAAGAATAATATATATTATAGATATAAATTGCATGATATATATATATTATATCCTAATGAATAAGCTAATAAAACATAAAGTTAATTCACAATTAAATAATAAAAAAGAAATATGTTTACCAGCAAATCCAAGTAAAGCTTCAAACTTGAAATGGTTAATAGCATTAGTGCCTTTATTAACAATAACACTATTTGTAACAGGTATTATGAATTTATTGCAAAGCATACTGCCATTAGACATCGCAAATGGCGGAATAATAAGACCACCGTTAACAGAGCAAAAAGTAGCTACTCTTGTTACATTTAAACTTATTTTACTTGCGATATTCCAATGGCCAGCAGGTTATATTCTAAGGAACAAAAGTTCATCATATAAGTTTAGGATTTGCTTAATATTATTACTAATAGGCTTTATATTTTTATCACTTTCGAATTTATTAATCAATGGATATTTATTAATCCTAATAGCTTACATCCCTTTAACAATTTCTCTATGCATATTCCTCCCCTCTGCTTCAGATGCAATTATAAAATCTTCTCCCAAAAAATATCTTGGTTCATCAATAGCTTTATATTCTCAGTGTTTTGGAATTAGTGCTCTAATTATCCCATTACTAGCTGGTAAATTAATTGATTATTATAGTACAGCATTTCAGCTATGGGTAATAGTTAGTCTTATTTGTATATTCTTAATGCCTATTTCTAATAGAATTAAATGAATATTAATAAATATTTTACTATTTAGCCCTATTCATTTCTTCAATTCTTAGTTCTCTTAAATATAGAAAAAGTGGCGCAGAAAAAGCGAATGCGATCGTAAACGTAGTTAATATTACAACCCATAGATTTTTCATCTCTAATCTCTTTGATTCTGAAATTATCCAAACAAATACAGCTGTTGAGCCTATAAAAAGATCTCTAGATAAAGACTGAGCAGCTGGATTATTATTAGCCAACTCTATAAATAATTGAATATCAAAAGAAGGGCCATAAGTCCTTGCAAATTCAATATTAGCCATCGTAGGTAACACAGCTCCTAAAATAGCCAATAATAAATAAATCCATTTCAACCATTTAATCTCCTTAATCATAATAAAATTAATATTTTATGAAAATAATATATCAGATTTATTAAAATCTTTTTCTATTTTATAAATAGAAAATATGATAGATTTACTAATTAACTCAACTAACTATATTAGAGATATCATCGTAGTTAAGAATGCAAAATTACACACCTAAAGAAAACTTTACGTTCCCTAAACTTAAATTAGCTGTGATAGGTCATATTGAATGGGTATCATTCTTAAAAGTTGACCGGCTTCCATTGGCTGGACAAATTTCTCATGCAACCAGCTGCTTTGAAGAAGTAGCCGGAGGTGCGTCAGTGGCTGCTGTACAAATGGCAAGATTAATCAATGGTCCTGTTGACTTAATAACATCATTAGGCAAAGACACTTATGGCGAAAAATGTTTTGAAAGGCTTACCAAGCTTGGTATAAATTTAAAAGTGGCTTGGAGAGAAAAACCAACCAGGAAAGGTATCAGCCTTATTAGTAAAGATGGAGAAAGAGCAATCACTGTTATTGGAGATAGATTACAGCCAATCGCTTCGGATGATCTCCCTTGGAATGATTTAAAAGATTACGATGGTATTTTTGTGACTGCTACCGACAAAGAAGGATTGAGACTTGCAAGGAAAGCCAAATTTCTTGCTGCGACACCACGAACTGGTAAAAATGTTTTGAAGGTTTCAAACGTAAAACTCAATGCATTAGTTGGCAGCGGACTTGATCCTGGTGAGAAAATAAGTTTCGAAGAACTTTCACCAAAACCAGATTTATATATAGCAACAGAAGGGAAAGAAGGGGGAACAATTTATCCTGAAAAACAGAAATACAAATCAATCAAACCAAGCTCAAAAGCAATAGACAGCTATGGATGTGGAGATTGTTTCGCTGGAGCTGTTACCACTGCTCTTTCAGCAAATATGAATTTAAATCAAGCTATTAAAATAGCTGCCTATTGCGGAGCTGAATGCTCAACACATTACGGACCTTATCAAAATGAAAAAAAATGAGATTCAAAAATCATCAACAGAAAATAATAATTCGATAACTAGTAATTTTATAGTCATATTATTTTCTATAATTTCACTTTTTTTTGATTCAATAATAATTATCATTAGTTTATTTAAAAAAGGTATTTTCAAAAAGGAAATACTTTCTAAAAAAACTGATCTAGGGTTCGATTTGATAATTAAAAGAAAATAAAGAACTAAAATGAATTATATATCTCACATTTTTCCAATCAACTAGCTTTCTTTCTAAGAAGTTGCTTTAATTGGTATAGATTAAAATGATTCATTGTGAAACTGATTCCTATATTTTTAATAATAATTACTTTATACATTTTTATAAAGGTAAAGCATAAAAAAAATTTTTCTAATCGAAGAAGTTTAATGGAAAGATTTAAGCAAAGATTCAAAAATATAAATGTTCGTAGAAAAAGAATATCCGAGGAGTTTAGCAATTCTCTTTTACTCGATCCTTTTAAGAATATCGCTTTAGGAACATGGTATTCAGAAGATGAACTAAGAGAAAAAGCAGATATACATCGAGCCAGGCTAAGCAAATTTGGAAAATCAAAAATAAATGGGGAAATGTTATTCGTAGGTCCCAAAGGAGGAATATACAAAATAGCTGATAATGGGAAAAAAATATATGTTTAAATCTTAAAGAGTCGAAAAGTAAAGATTAAATAATATGTAATTATTGCTAAAATTAAACTGAAAAATACTAGTTAATTAAAATTGAATTTATTCATAAAAGTATCATTTGGAGAATTAGAACTCTCTAACCTTACATTTTGGAGCCTAGTTAGCATAACTTTCTTATTTGTAATATCATTTATTTTATCAACAATACCACTTACTAAAAATATTCAGGATACAAAAAATATTTCATCAAAAAAATAAATTTCAAGCTGCTTCGCGATACTCTGAAAAATCTCTATTAGCCCAATGTCCTTTTTGGATAGATATTTGAGATAAAGCGAAATGTTGACTATCTTGTCTTAAGGATTTTAAATTCTTATCGTCTAATAATTGACTTGAAATTGCGCTTTGAGAGAAACTAGAAAATTTTTCACGATATTTTCTCGCAAGATTTTGAATTGAGAACCCTTTGGGATCAGACCGATGGGGCCAAAAAACCTTCACTATAAATAGAAACTCTTTACTAAAGAAAACCAAAAATAATAAAATTGCAACTAATTTATATTTTTTATAACAAACCTTTACAGCAACTAATAAAAGCTAAGCAGCTGGCATAGCAGGTTTATATGAATCTTTTTCACCAACACATTCAAGACTATCCCTAGTTGAAACTCCTGTAGTTGGATTAACGCCATCAGCAATTTTGCAAAGATTTCTTTGATCTTCACTATCTAAAATTGCAAAAGTAAAATCAGCTCCATCAATTTGAGCGCCTGCAAAGCTGCTACCAGAAGCAATCATATTTACCAAAACTGCATTCCTAAGATCAGTTTTTTGAAAATTAACTCTGTCTGAAAGAGTATCAGTAAGATCAATCCCATTAAGATTTGAACCTTTAAGATCAGACAAAGTTAACGTCGTCCCATGAAGATCAACATCACTAAAGTCAGCATCTCTTGCTACTGCTCCAGCTATTGAGGATAAATGTAAATCTTCTCCGTGAAAGTCAAATCCAGTGATATCTGAGCGTACATAGCTAGGTACTTCGTCTCCCTCTCCTTTAGTCGCAACATTTGCACCAGCGAAAACTGGGTTAACACCGAAAAATATGATTAATAGACTCAAAGCTAATCTGATTATTTTTGAGATAAGTCGATCAAAAATCATGAGTAAAGATCTGAAGTCATCTGAGTAATGCAATTATCTCTCTTATTTAAAAATTTTTTCATCATTGATAAGACAATTTAATGTATGAAGAAATTTTTATATATAACGTCATAAAAGGGGTCTACCAGAAATAAATTCGTGCATAACTGGGTTCATCCAGTACAACCCTACGAATAACATGACAAAAACATTGAAAATTATCAAAGCCCCACCTAGCAAAAAAGTCTGGTCATTAGAAAGATTATCTTCTGCAGTTTCTTGAACAATGGCTTGAAAATTCTGGTTCATTTTCCTTAATAACACCAGACCAAGGTACTAGAAAAACAAAATCATTGAGGCTTTAATAGGAGAATTAAAAGGATCTTTCTAATTTTTTAAGATTCTATAGATATTTTTACTGAAAACTCTGAATTAGGGATGCTCGGATCTTTCTAATTTTTCAAAATCTATCTAGCATTCGAGTATTAGTATCTTTAAAGACCGATTCACTATGCCATTTATTCAAATCAACACATCCTACAAAAGTGTTGTAGAAAATGATGATTTGCTCCAAAAAGATATTTCAAAAATGATGGCTGATCTAACAGGAAAACCTGAAAATTATGTAATGACGATGATCCAAAGAGATACCAAGATGACTTTCGCTGGATCCGATGAACCATGCTGTTTTATTAATGTTAAATCAATTGGTTCCCTCACCCCCGCCTCAATGAGCAAGTCTTTGTGCGAGTTAATTGCGTCTAAAACGAATATAAATACTAACAGGATTTATATTGAATTTATCGATGTTAAAGCCTCAAATTGGGGATTCAATGGTTCAACATTTGGATAGTAAATTTATTATCTTGAATAATTAAAGCTTAAAATTCTTAATTAAATAAATTACCTATTTATATAATTAAGAGATTTCGCAACCCCTTTCCGCACATAATTTCTCGATAGAAGGTCGAAAAGTTATTTTCAATCTGTATTTAGCCCAAAATCTATAAACAAAATCAATAAGTTTATCAAAAATGGGCAATTTTGTTGGAGAATAAATCCAACCCAATCCAATCAAACTATAAGCTTCTTGAAAAACCTTAATATCATTGATTACAGAACCATCACTTTTTAAAGCATGGATTCTCTCCATCGCTTGTTTATAAGTAATTCCGTATTTAGGATCTAAAGAAAAATCAGAACTATTTATATCAATAAATCTTAGGTATCCCTTTTTATTTCTTGATTGCATAAAATCAACCTCTCTTTTACATAAGGGGCAACCTCCATCAAAAAAAATAGTAAGCTTGACGATATTCATAAAATTTAGATACTCATAAAAGCTTGATTTAAGAACGAAAAGCTATCTTCGTTGTTCAATGTAAATAAACACTTGATAGCATCACAATAAAGAGTGATCTTAATGATATCTAACTGGTAAAAAAAATGGGCGCACTATTTATTTTCACATTAATCTCATTATTAGCAGTTTCCGCCTTGCTTTTCTTTAACAAAGGGGAAAAAGCTCAAGAGATCAAAAGCATTCTCAAAGATATATATGAAAATTTTAAAGAACTCTTCTCCAATTGTAAAAAGCTTTTTTTGATAGTTAAAGAACTAATTCAAGCAAAATCAGATCAAGAACCAACTCAGCTGAAAGATGAATCAACACTGTCG
>QCIG01000002.1 GCA_003216815.1 Prochlorococcus sp. AG-402-K14
CGCCAAAATCACTGAGATCTACTGATAAATAGAGAAAGTTCTGCCACTGATTGCCACAGTCTTGAAAAGTTTGTTGTGGGGAGTGTTGTGAAGAGATTTGTATTTTTCAAAAAAGTTCTGCCATCGGTTGCTGCCGCTTCCCATGTGACCTTCCAAGGAAGGCAAATCTATTCAGGCAACATATAATCATTTAACAGGCAAGGATGTTTATTTCAAAGATTAATAATTTTATATTCCATCTGTTTGTTACTTTTGGTTTCTTAGTCGATATACATATTCCGCGATTTTAAGATCTTCAATTGTATGAATATCAATTGAATGCATTGTATCTTCAACCACTATTATTTCTACAGAATCACCAATTCTTCTTCCTGTTTTCCAAATTTCACTTCTGCTTGCTGAGGCAAGACCTGTATCTTCACGATATACTAGTCTTTTATTCTTTTTTCTTTCTTGCCTTTGTCCATAAAGCTGCATATAGGGGGAAACTCTTTGATATTGCCCATAAGGAAGTTGTTCCCAATAATTTTTATAAGAAAGATTGGCAATAAAGCATGATTCTATACTGGGATTTTTTACTAATGTTGAAATTACAGAATCTATATATTCATCCTTTCTGAAAACATCTGTACATGTTATGAAAACACAAATATCATATTTTTTATTTAACTTCTTTTCAGTCTCAATTACAGAATGCTGTAAAGTCTCTTCCATCGAAGTTGTGTCTAAAGATATTTCTTTAGGTCTGAGGAATGGAACAAGTGCACCTGCTTTTAATGCAATATCTGCATATTGTTGAGAATCAGTACTAACGACTATATCGGTAATTAATTTAGAATTAAGAGCTTGTCTAATTGGATATTCAAGTAATGGTTTACCATTAAATAAATGTATATTTTTATCTGGAAGGCCCTTAGAACCTGATCTTGCAGGGATAACACATAAAACTTTCATAACTTTTGCAACCTCTTAACCTGATAATAACATTATAAATAAATTGGTTTTAATTTAAGTATTCTTCAATAATATCTACACATTCTTTGCAACCTTTTCTTAATAAAAAATTATCATATATTGAAGATTTAGGACCGCTACTTTTTTTGATTGGGGATTGTTTAATAATAGATATAATTTCTTCGGTAGTGATATTAATAGGTTTTATTATTTTAATTTTTTTATTTGACGCATATTCTAGATTTGACTCAATTTCTGGATTGGACTCTTCTAAAACTAAAATAGGATTTGCATTCGTAAATAATGATTCAGTGAGTGTATTGTAACCACATCTGGCTAAGAAATGATTTGCATTAGTAATTGCAGAATGTGCTTCCGATATCGTTTTTAGAGTATATATTGTTTTTGATTTATTTATATTAATTAAAGCTTTCCTTTCCAATTTTACTGGGCTAACAATAAGATTTATATTGTATTGATCAGACCAATTTAGGATTATGTCATTAATACTTTCTGTCAAAGAATATGTTCCATTATTCATCAACAGTAGGCTTTGTAATGAAGAATTCAAGAAAGTTAAGGATGAATTTGATTTAAAAGCATCAATAAAAGAATCAGATAGTATAAAGTTACAGTCTTTATATAACCTAGATCTGATTTTCATTAATATTAGATTGTTTTTAGGTGTTAAAGGAGGAAAAATAAATAAATCATAGTTATCATATATTTCTTTCATAAGATCAATAATTTCTTTTATTCGATCAATTTTTTTATGATTATTTGAGTATCTTAAATTAATTTCCTCATACATCCAATCCCAGGTAAAGTGAGAAATATTTATTGATTTACAATTATAGTGCTTAGCTAGTAGACTAGCTTGCGGTACAGAATCAGAAATAATTAAATCACAATTTTCAAATGAAGAAATAATTTCTTTTTCCCAATTTGATAAATTTTTTTCCCAATCTCTTAAGTTATATAATGTTGATTCCTGGTCAAGTGAGCAATATCGATTTTTTTTCAATAACAGGCCACTATCCAAAAAGTGTATTTTAGCTGGTATTTTTAAACGTTGCTTTAATAATTCAATATGAGATCCTGTAAAAATATTAATATCTAATTTCTGACTTGTTTTCGAAGGGAATTGATTGAGAATACTGCAAATCCTTATTGAATGTCCGAATCCTTCTTCACTTATGAAAATAAATATTGCTTTTCTTTTTTTCATTTAATTATTTGTCCGTCCAATAATGAATACAATTGTGAGCATGAATTAGAAGTATACTTAGAAAACATAATCTTAAATGCAAGTACTGCTTGAATATTATTCATTGAAATGCCGTCTATATAATGAATTGAATTCTTTTGACAAACTTCTTTAATAATTAAATTATTATGAGTATGAACTAGATCAAAAACAGTACAGTCTTTTCGTGCATAGTCTAATAGGGTCTTATCTATTGCTATTCCTGGAAATCCTTTAGAACCACATGGTGTCGCATTTATAATCAAATTTGCCTGGCTAAATAATTTGATAATTCTTTCTGTATCTTCGTTGAATATTATTGATTTATTATCAATACTATTTATTTTCTTACTTGTTATTGAATGTAATTTAATATTATTTTTTTTGATATTTAAAACGAGTGAAATTGTTTTATTCATAGCACCTGTACCTATAATTATTACATTTTTAGGTTTCAGTTTTTTAAGTATTATTCTTAAAGCTATCAAATCTGTATTTTCAAATCTATTTCTGCCATCTTTATCTTTCCAAAAAAGATTAGCAATTTTGCTTGATTTAACTCTTATTGAGGGGTGATTTCTATTGATTGAACTCCAAAGATCCTTCCATGGATTCGTGATTAGTAATCCATGGAAATCATTTATTTCAGACAATTCTTTTAGTTGATTAATGAAACTTGTTTTATTTTGAATATCTATGGGCTTCATGGCTAATGGAATATTTAACTCACCTGATAGAAATTTAAATATTTTTGGAGATCTTGCAGAAAGAGATGCATTAGCACCTAAAATGTATGTGTGCATTCGGTAATCCCTAGTTTGATATAGTTATGGTTATCTAAAGGCTTTATTTTTTTCTCTAATCTTGCACTTAGGTACATTGCATTTACTAACCTAGATGTTTTTAATACTGATGATATCTTAATACTATGATCTAAATCTTTATTGATACATTCAATTATTTCTTTAAATAGCTTTGGGTGACCATTCCCGTACCCAGTTTCAAATTTTTCGGAGTGAGACTTAATCAGGTGATCTTTATCATCTATATCTGTATCAAGAACTTCATTTAGAGATATGCCTCCTAGCTTGATATAACCTTTTGATCCAATTATATCCATACAAGCCTCTATATCTTTATTGGGAGCTAGTGTAGTAGCTTCAAATGAGCCTAATGCTCCATTATTAAAACTAAAGATGGATAATGATGTATCTTCTGCTTCTATTACTTGATGATTTGTTTTATTGATAGTAAATACTTCTTCAGGCATTCCTAATAACCATTGGTAAGCATCTAGATGGTGTATTGCTTGATTGTTTAGAACACCTCCATCATATTTCCATGTTCCTCTCCAGGACTCTTCAAAATAATTCTCGTCACGGCACCATCTAAGGCATACTCGAGATGTTCTGAGCTCTCCTAATCTTCCTTCTTCTAATAGTTTTTTAGCAAAAACTATAGCTTTATTATATCTGTTTTGGAAAACACTAAATATTCTTTTGTTATTTGTCTGAGCTATATTGGTTATTTCTTCGATTTCTGAAGGGATCATGCAAATTGGTTTTTCAATTATTGTATTTATATTATTTTCTAAAAGCATTTTCGCATGAGCGAAATGCAAACCAGATATTGAAAGTACTATTCCTATATCTATATTATCTATTGAATCTAATAAATCATTTATACAATTAAAGATAGGAATATTTTTAAACTCTTTTTTTAGGTTATAAATTTTATTAGGGTTATTATCAACTAAGCCAACTAAGTCCCATGATTTGGGAAGTACAGGCAGAACATTTAATTTATAATGTTCAAAAACTCTACCACACCCTATTATAATAAATCTCATATAATTAATACATAATAAACTAATTATATCATGTCATATTGCTAAATTTTCTTCAATTTAAAATTATTTAGAAATCCGATCAACTTTTAGTTGAATCTTTGTTATTTTAAATCTATGTATTATCGGGATAATTGTCTTGAATAGATGTGATTTTAATATGGTTTTAAATTTTTTCTTTAGCTCTTTATGCAAAAACTAAAATTTAATTTACTAATATATCAATGAATATCATAGAAACAGTATATTAAAAATTCTTATTTTCTAGCAATGGATTTTGTTTTAAGATAATATTATTAAAATTAGATAAATCTTGCTATAGAGTTTCAACATGATTGATAATTCTTTCCCAGGTAAGGACGTTTCTGCTGATGACATTCAAACTAAATTCCCTTTAGCAGCTAAAAAGTCAGTAGATCATAAATCTATTGTAGAGGTAGGTAATAAATCATTTGGAGGCTTGTATGTCCCAGTGATGGGAGGACCGAATACGGTTGAATCCTTGGATTTAATTCTTAAATGTGCAAATCATGCGAAAAAATGTCATATTGATATCTTGAGGGGTGGAGCATATAAGCCTCTAACTTTTCCTTATAGAAGTGAAAAATATTTTGAAACTCGTTCAAAGGGAATTGAATGGTTAGGCATAGCGAAAAAAGAAACTGGGCTGTTGACAGTTAGTGAAATAGTGCATGAAGATCAATTAAATGAGATGAAAAATAACATTGATATACTTCAAATTGGAACAAGAAATATGCAAAATTTCCCTTTGTTATTGCATTGCGCAAGAAGTGGTAAACCTATTCTATTAAAGAGAGGCTTTGGCTCTTCAATAAGAGATTTACTTGGAGCTGCTGAACATATACTTCTCGAAGGTAATTCGAGAGTCATTCTTTGCGAGAGAGGTGTTGTCGCTCCCCATACTCACAGAGCAAGCTCGAGATTTTTGCTGGACATACAAGCTGTTCCTGCGCTTCATGAGATAACTCATTTACCAGTGGTTGTTGATCCTTCTCATGCTTGTTTTTGGGCTCCTTGGGTGCCTGCATTGGCAAAAGCATCTATCGCTTCAAATGCTGATGGTTTGATGCTTGAATTTCATCCTGACCCAAGCAATGCTGCAGTAGACCCTCTTCAGCCACTTTCATTTGAAGAAATTAATGATCTAATGCCTGTTCTTACAGCAGTAGCTAAAGCAGCCAATGAAAGATTGTTAGGGGTCCAAAAATAATCTAATGGCTTTGTCTTGTCCTTTCTGCAATTCCAAAAGAGTAGATATTATTGAGAAAGATAAATATCAGTACAATTCATATTCTTTTATATTGGCAAAATACAAGAATTGTACCGAGACTGAGCTTATTGAAAATTCTCAACCACTTTTATGTTCATCATGTTCATTAAGCTTTTTTCATAATTGGATTTCAGATCAAGATAATCATGATCTTTATACAAAATTAGTACCAATTCACCCAAGTTCTGAAAATATAATTAATAGAGATAAACATTTCACAAGTCATTATTTATTATCCAGATTATCTATGTTATGTAAAAATAATATTTCCAGCGAAATTAGAGGTAGATATACAAGAGAAGTAAATTCTTTACTAACAAGTATTGGTATTGCTTCAATAGATGATTCAGTCTTTTTGGATATAAATAATTTTATGAATAAATTTAAAAAAAGATTATCTAAAAAAGATTTGGATAATTTGCTAATCCCTGGCTCAAAATATGCTGGTTTTAAGCATCGATATCTAGAGGATTTGGTGAAAGATTATCAATCTTTTGACAATTCTAAAAATCCAAAATATTCCCTTAAAAATAGAGTCTCATATACCGAAATTGGTTCTCCCATTTGGGGATTATTAGGGTCTGAGAATCTAAAAAATAAATCATTGTGCTTTGCTCATGATTTGGCTGAAAATTTTTGGTCATTAAATAATGAACATTTAGAGAAATTTAAGTTAAAATATAATAGTAATTTTGATCAAAAAGCTTGGCTAGAAATAGATGAATCTATTATTATTGCGGCATTTGCATGTATAGATCATTCAAAAGATTTGATTAATTTCTTAAAGAAAATTTTTCTTAAGACTAATTATTTTATAGGAACTTTTGAAGAAACATTGATTGGATTTGCTCCTCCTATTCAACATCACTATAACTTAAACTATCATTCATTGAATAAAGCATTATCTTCATTTTTAGTTGATTATCAATTATCTGTAGATAAGTCCCTTTTTAGTAAATATACATTTTTTGAAATCAAAATAAGATAAACATAACCCTGACTTAAGATAATTTTTTATGATGACTTATGAAATAAAAAATGAGAGTCATGTTTATCTCTTATGGAAATATTTTCCTTTGCTTCAATGAGTTCTAGACCAGAATAAATTGCTAATTTTTCTATGAAATTTTTAGAAAAATAAAACAAGTGCTGTATCCTCGCTTCTCTTCCTGATCGTGGCGTTGGCTTCCCTGAAAGAGTCCTCAATAGATTGCATTGTCTTTTACTTGTATCGTAGTCAGTTGTTGCTCTTATCCCTTTTGCTTTTCTTGTAGCCAAGTATTCATCTTTGAAATTTCCCCAATTCACCACTCCAGCTCTAACAGGGCTTTTGGTTTGAATTTTGGCTTGAGCTTCTTTGAGTGAAGAAGGATTATCTGCGTTTCTTGTTATGTCATTAAGTCGTTTAACTGTGTCTCTGATAAGTGGTGCATTTTCTTATTTAAAAGATATGTCCCGATTGCTACAGCTTCTTGGATTATTAACTCCGAGTCCTTTCGCAAGTCTTCTCCAGACTTTTGTTTGCGACCTTGAGGAGTAACTAGCCATCCACGTCCACATTTAATCTTGATCTTTTGGTGTAGAAGTTCAATCCAATCGATCATTTCATTGGTATGACTAAATGCTTGTGGTGAATATTTTGGTGCAGAATTGTTATATCGGTAGGTATCACGACATATCAAGATGACTCAGGGAATTTCACCGATCTCTATAGTTTATTGATATTAATAGCTTTTTTGAACGCTCCCTGCTGGATTCGAACCAGCGGCCCACTGCTTAGAAGGCAGTTGCTCTATCCAGCTGAGCTAAGGGAGCTAGAGGATGTTTAGGTAAAAACGATAAAGGAAAGGAAGTCCTTATGTGAAAAAATAACTATTCAAGACTACATACTGTCGCAACCCGCTACAAGCAGAATTAAGTAGACCAACAATAGTTTGATTAATTATTTGTTGAAATAGTGTTCTATAAACAACTAAGAAAATAAGAATAATATTTTAAGAATGAAGCTCTGTCTTGGTTTCAACGAATTTAAATTGTGTTTTGTGGATTTCTGCCTTTTTATAAGAGTTTTTATGGTTGAAAATTATTTTCACTAAATCTGATGTTTAGGCCTTATCTTGTGTATGTAGAAATGGTAGAAATGATTTCAAGAAGGTTAACCAAGACTCAAAAAGCTGAGATTGTAGAGGCCTATAGGGCTGGAGGTAATACGAATGTCCTAGCAGGAAAATTTAGTTGCACTGCTAATACTATAAATAGAACAGTCAAAACCTTACTATCAGATAGTGAATATAAACTTTTAAAGGCAGAAAGATCAAAGATTAACAATAAAAAAGTAAAATTGGTTGATGATAAAACTTTAAATAAAAAAAATGAAGATTTTGAGCAATCAAGTTCTTTAATATCATCCAAAGATAAAATTAAAAAAGGGGATCTAGGTATAAAAGTAAATGAAGAATTTCATACTCCTAATGTTGATAATATATCTGCTATAGATCTTGATCATCCTGAGGATTCATTCGTTAAAAATCAAAATAATAACAATAACTCTCAGAATGAATTTGAGGCTATACCTCCCTTGGTTTCTGATTTTGATTTTGATATTGAGAGACATAAGTCTGATTTTGAGATTCTTAATTATGAAAGTCTTCCTGAGAGTGTATTCATGATTGTAGATAAGAAAGTTGAATTAGATTTTCAAACTATTTCTGACTTGCCAGAATGGAACTTTTTACCCGAAAATGAGTTAAAAAGAAATGCACTTTTATTATTTGCTAACCAACGATCTGCTAAAAGAAGTTGTTCTAAGAATCAACGAGTTATAAAGATACCAAACACTAGTATTTTTAAACTATCAAAATCATATTTAATATCAAAAGGTATTACTAGGTTGATTCTTGAAGATTCAATAATAGCTTTGGATCAATAGTTCACTGAAAGTTAATCTTTTTCAGTATTATTAATCATTAATACTGAAGTCAAGCCTCCAGATAATAATCCTAAGGTGAATGAAGTACCCATTAGAAAACCAATTGGAAGAGTTACAGTTTTATTTAGGAGTAAATCTAAACTATGCTTCTTCCCTATGTTTTGTGATCCAAGGCAAAGGAAGAAAATTAGTAGTATTGCTGTAGCAATATTTAGAGTTAAAAGTTTTAATCTGAAAAACATTTAGAAAAATTTTCTAAATAAAATTATTCTATTAATTAACTTTGAGCAAAAAAGCTTATTTGTCAAGCTTCTTATGTAATTTGGAATAAAGCCATTTTCTTTCATAACCTGTTTCTTCGGAGATTTTTCGCGCTGCGGTATTAGATTTCTCTCCTAGCTTTATTAATCTATTTAGTTTATTTAATGCTTCAGATTCACTTATTTTGTTTTCTTGTTTATTTTTCGTTCCGCCTAGAACTATTGTAAATTCCCCTTTTGGTTTATTGGTAATAAAATATTGAAGCACCTCTCCTATAGTCTTTCCAATCATTTGTTCGTATCTTTTCGTAAGTTCTCTCGCAATTTGCATAGGGCGTTCTTTTCCACATGAAATAGATAATTCTTCTAAAAGATTTATTAATTGATGTGGTGATTCATAGATTATGGTTGTTCTAGTTTCATGCGAAATATCATCTAAACGTTTTCTTCTAATGCTTTGTTTTTTTGGAAGAAATCCTTCAAAGCAAAATCTTTCTGAGGGTAATCCACTTATCACTAATGCAGTTGTGGCAGCACAGGGACCAGGTATGCAAATCACATCGTAATTTTTAAATCTAGCAACACGCACAAGTTCTTCTCCAGGATCATTTATTCCTGGTAAACCAGCATCACTGATTAGAGCAACACTTCCATCGTTTCCTAATATTTCTAATAATTGAGATTGCCGACTTTTGAAATTGTGTTTGTGATAGCTCAGAAGTGGAACTTTTGATTCTATTATTTTCAATAATTGTCCACTTCTTCGAGTATCTTCACAGGCTATTAGTGATACGGTTTTGAGTATTGATGTTGCCCTTGGAGATAAATCACCTAAGTTTCCTATCGGTGTACCTACTATGTAAAGAGTTCCTGGGCAAGGTTCTAATCTTTCTTTTTTAGGCTGTTGACCGTTAATTAAATCCATTATGTCAATTGATCCTGTTGTTCCAAAAGATGTCGAATTAACGACTTTATTGGATGAACTTAGAAAGCTTAGCTGGGCTGCTGCTGATGTCTTGATGGCTTATTCGAGAGGGCAAGAACCTCCATACGGGTTCCCAAAATCTTTAACGGTAGAAGAAGGTGGGGATGGACCTGTATCAGCAGCTGATATGGCAGTAAATGAAATATTAATCTCTGGGTTGCAAGATAGTTTTACTTACAAAGAATGGGATATTTTAAGCGAAGAAACTTCTAAGGAAAAAACTTTTCAGGGAAACAATTATATAAATGATTGGTGTTGGATTCTTGATCCACTCGATGGAACAAAAGATTTTCTTCAAGGATCTGAAAATTATGCAGTTCATATTGCTTTGGCCTATAAGCAGAAGCCAAAAATAGGAATTGTTTTGATCCCTGAAAAAAATGAGTTATGGTTTGGAATTATTGGTAATGGTGCTTGGTGCGAGAATCGTAATGGTTTTAAAAAGCATATTTCCTTTAGCAAACGGGTAGATATCTCTGAACTTGTTCTAGTCTCAAGCAAAAATCATCAACAATCAAAACTTCTAAAACTGGTTTCAACTTTGTGCTTTGCCGAGACAAAAAAAATAGGGAGTGTTGGTTGCAAAGTTGCATCTATTTTGAGAGGAGAAGCAGATGTTTATATTTCTCTTTCTGGAAAAACTTCACCAAAAGATTGGGATATGGCCGCTCCTCATGCACTTATTGAGGCAGCTGGAGGGGTTTTTTCACATGCAGATGGAACAAAATTGATGTACCAAAATGCCAACTATTCTCAGCATGGCTGTCTAATAGCCAGTCATGGAAAATCACATCAAAAAATTTGTCAAAAAACTATGGAGTTTTTTTCGTTAGAGGAACCGAATTATAAAGTCTGATTTTAAGTAAGAGGAGCCACAGGAGTAGGAGTGGGCTCAGGATAATTATTCATGCCTCCATTTTGAGGTACTCCCCTTAAAGTTAAATTAATACGTCCTCTATTATCTATTTCTCTTACCCTTACAGTTACTTGGTCTCCAACTTTTACAACATCTTCAACTTTTTCCACTCTTGCTTCAGATAATTGAGAAATATGAATCATTCCTTCCTTTCCAGGAAGGATCTCTACAAATGCACCAATTGGAATGATTCTCGTGATAGAACCAGAGAAAATTTCTCCTTCATGTACTTTCCTTGTTAAACCTTCAATAATTCTTTGTGCCTCTTCTGCAGCGGCTCCATCATGGGATGCAATAGTTACTATTCCACCATCCTCAATATCTATTTTGGTGTTAGTTCTTTCAGTAATTCCTTTTATTGTTCTTCCGCCAGGGCCAATAACAGTTCCAATAAGTTCTGGATCTATTCTAAAGCTTAAAAGTCTAGGGGCATGAGGAGAAAGATTATCTTTTGGTGTTTCAATCGCCTCTAACATTTTTCCTAATATATGTGTTCTTGCAGGAAGAGCTTGATTGATAGCTTCTCCAATTGTCTCAATTGAAAGTCCAGTTATCTTCATATCCATTTGCAATGCGGTAATTCCTTTTTCTGTCCCCGCAACTTTGAAATCCATATCACCAAGAAAATCTTCAATCCCTTGAATATCAGTTAATATTCTTACCTCTTTCCCTTCTTTTATTAGACCCATAGCTGCCCCAGCTACAGGGGCTTTTAAAGGTACTCCTGCATCCATTAAAGCCAAAGTGCTTCCGCATACTGAAGCCATAGAAGTTGAACCATTTGAACTCAAAACTTCACTAACAACTCTCAGAACATAAGGAAAAGTATCTTTAGCTGGCAGCACTGGCATTAAAGCCCTTTCTGCTAGAGCTCCATGACCAACTTCTCTTCTACCAGGAGTTCTCATTGGCCTAGTTTCTCCAACTGAGTAAGGCGGGAAGTTGTAGTGATGAATATAGGTCTTATCAGTGTTTGGGTTTAAATCGTCCATTTCTTGTGCATCGCTTGGAGTTCCCAATGTCGCTGTAGAAAGGACTTGAGTTAAGCCTCTTTGAAATAAAGCTGATCCATGAACTCTGTTAGGTAAAACAGCAGCAGCTGAATCAATTTCTCTAACTTCATTTAATTCTCTTCCATCAACTCTTTTCCCTTCCTTCATTATCTGATCTCTCATTAATTTTTTGGTTAGAGATTTATAACTATTTTCTAATAACTTGCTATTGGAAGAAATAGCTTTTTTAACAGCATTATCATCTTTTAGCCCATCTATTTTTGAAGAAATATTAGTCTTAATTTCTTCAATTTTGTTATCCCTTTCTTCTTTTGTTTGTTCGAAGTTTTTGAGAACTTCACTAATTGGTTTTGTACAATTTTTATCTAAATAATTTGAAATTGTGTCATCGATTTGAGGGGCTTCAGGTGTCTCTTGTTTGATTCCTGATTCTTTTAAGACTTCTCTCTGAGCATTGATTAACTCAGTAATTGCTTCATATCCAAAATCAATAGCTTCAATAACGTCTTGTTCTGTGAGTTGATTTGCTCCAGCTTCAACCATTACGACACCATCAGGAGTTCCTGCAACAACTAGGTCAAGATCACCTCTTTCAATCTCTCGATAACTCGGATTAAGAACAAAGTCATCTCCTAATAGTCCAACTCGCACAGCAGCCATAGGTCCCTGGAAGGGAATACCCGCTATTAATGTTGCCATTGAAGCTCCAGTTACAGCTAAAACATCTGCAGGAACTCTTTCATCTAAGGATAGACATGTCGCAACTATTTGAATATCGTCTCTCATCCAACCAGGAAAAAGAGGCCTCATTGGACGATCAATAAGTCTTGAAATTAAAGTTGCTCTTTCTGGAGGGCGTCCTTCTCGACGCATAAAACTTCCTGGAATCCTTCCTGCCGCATAAAGCCTTTCTTCGTAATCACACATTAAAGGTAGGAAATCAACCCCTTCTCGACCTGTTGTTTTTGTCGCTGTTACTAGAACGGAGGTGTCCCCACATTCAATCAATACTGAACCACCAGCCTGTGGGGCAAATCTTCCTGTAGTGAGCTTTATCTCTCTACCATCGAAGGAAACGGATTTTGTCTGACCTTGCACTTTGCTTTATAGCTTTTTGTCTTTATACATTCTTACACTTAATGGGACTAATTGAGTAAAAATCTCGATAGATTTGTTTCTTAGAGGAAACAATTACCACAATTACTGAAAAGAAAAAACTAAAAAAAGTGGGAGATATAATCTTTCCCACTCCTCGTGATATTGAATTATCTTTTATTTTTTACCAGCTTGATTTTACGACGCCTGGCAATTCACCACTATGAGCCCTAGCTCTAAGTTGATTTCTGCAAAGTCCAAAATCTCTATATACCCCTCTTGGCTTTCCAGTCGCCCAACAACGATTCCTAATTCTGTTTGGCGCGCAATTTCTTGGTAAAGATTGAATTTTTCTATGGATTTCTAGTCTCTCCATAGGATCTTTGGCTGATTTAAAGGCATCAATAAGAGTTTTACGCTTTGCCGCGTATCTTTCTACGAGTTTCTTGCGCTTTACATCACGCGCTATCATTGACTTTTTGGCCATTAAGGGGCTTATCTTGCTCAATTGAATAATATTTTAACTCCTTGCATGATTGTTTTAACCCATTATCAAAGATTTATTTTTGAAATATGGCTTGGATTTAAAAAATAAAGATATTCTAAGATAAATTATTTATGGACAAATTGCTGAAATAAAGAGAGTTGTGTTGTATCGCGAATTATCAAAACAACACTGAGTCCTACAAGTAAAACAAATCCTGATTGCATAAAAGCCAATTGAATTTTTTCGGGGACTGGTTTCCCTCTTATAGTCTCTAAAATAAGAAGGGCCATCTGTCCTCCATCTAGAAGTGGTAGTGGTAGTGAGTTGAGAACTGCAAGATTTATAGAAACTAAAGCAGAAAAAAGTACAAGTCCAGAACCGCCTTGTTCTGAAAGCTGAGCTCCAATTTCAACAATTTTTACAGGCCCACTTAACTGCTGAGCAGTTGAAGAAAAATTAGTAATCAAGCTTTTATAGCCAATAACAGTTCTACTTAGTAATTCATAAAATTGTGAATTTGAGCTATTAAATATTTCACTAATATTCTTTGCTTTAGATACTTGATTTGGAAGATTTGGTTGTAACTGTGCTCCTATCCTTCCATTCCCTTCATTGTCAGCGGGAGTTATAGAAACTGTATTGCTTTCATAATTATTAACTCTCTCAAAAATTAATTCTTTACCTGATGAACTCTGAATAATATTGACTAAATTAATTATTCCCTCTTTACCGCTACCCAGGGCTTCCCCATTTACGCTCATTATTCGATCTCCTGCAACTAATCCTGATTTAAAGGCAGGTTCATTTGGCTGAATTCCCATAATTATTACCCCTGGCTCAGGTTGATTAGGAATCCCTACAAAGCTTGCTTGACCAATAAGTACTATCCAAGCAAGTAATAAATTTGCTATTACTCCTGCTGAAATAACTAATGCTCTCTGATGAATTGGTCTATTTTTTAATAGATCAGGGTCATTAGGTTGGACTAATGAATCGGTTTCTTCATCGGGAAAGGAAACAAATCCACCTAACGGAAGAGATCTAATTGAATAAGTTATTCCATTTATTTCTTTTTTCAAAAGAGCTGGTCCAAAACCAATGGAAAACCCACTGACTTTAATTTTTTGGAGTATTGCAGCTAAAAAATGTCCAGCTTCATGAAAAAAAATCAGAAGGCCGAGTACAGCTATAGATAAAAGGACGTTCATTAATTAGATTTTGATTGCGTTATTCTGGCTTTAATTTGTTCGAACCGAAGTAAGGTATTAAGGCTTTTGGCAAATTGATACTTCCATCAGGTTGTTGACCATTCTCCAAAATCGCAGCCATAGTGCGACCTATTGCGAGCCCACTTCCATTTAAAGTGTGCAAAAGTATATTTTTTTTATTGTTATCTTTTGTTCGTATTGAGGATCGTCTGGCTTGAAAATCTCCACAATTGCTGCAACTTGATATCTCTCTGAAGGCATTCGCACCTGGAAGCCATACCTCCAAATCATAAGTTTTTTTTGCCGAGAAACCTAAATCTCCTGTGCAAAGCTGAATTACTCGATATGGAAGTTCAAGTTCTTGAAGTACAGATTCTGCATCAGAGGTGATTTGTTCTAAAGCCTTTTCAGATTTTTCTGGAGAAGAGAACCAATACAATTCAACTTTATTAAATTGATGAAGTCTTATTAGGCCTCTAGTGTCTCTACCGTAACTTCCAGCTTCTCTTCTGAAGCAAGGACTATAAGCAACGTATTTTAAGGGGAGTAAATCTTTAGGGATAATCTCACCTCGATGAAGAGATGTTAAGGGCACTTCTGCAGTAGGAGTAAGCCATAAATCATCATCTGCACATCGAAAACTTTCTTCTGCAAATTTTGGAAGCTGTCCTGATCCAGTAAGACTAGCTGTGTTTACAAGTGCTGGAGGAAGAACTTCTAAATATCCTTTCTTAACATGTAAATCAAGCATAAAATTTATGAGTGATCTCTCAAGTTTTGCAGCTTGGTTGAAAAGGGTTACAAATCGGCTTTTTGCTATCAATGATGATCTCTCACTATCCCAGAGGTTTAATTGATTAGCAATTTCCCAATGTTCTTTAAGATTATTTCCTGAAAAAGGTTTACCCCATCTTCTTATTTCCTTATTATCATTTTCGTTTTTTCCTTTAAGAGAATCTTTTGCTGGAAGATTAGGTAAAACAAGTATTTGTTCATTTAATTCTTTTGATATTGATTTTTCTTCTTCTTCAATAACACTAACTTGTTTTTTTATTTCATTTCCTTTGATGCGAAGTTTTAAAATCTCTTCCGAACTTTGAGAAAGGCCTTCTTTAATTTTTTTTCCAACCTCTTTGCCAATTGAATTTCCCTCAGCTTGTAGAATATTTCTCTTTTCTTCGAGCTCTTTAAGATCTTTACATAATTTTTGAAGAGGACCTAAATCAAGATTCATTCCTCTTGAATTAAGACCTTCCTCAATTAAATTAGGATTGTTTCTTAGTATTCTCTGGTCTATCACTATATGAATGATGAAGTCCTTTCAGACTAAACGTTAATTGTTCCAATAAATAATCATACTTTTAGATTTCTTCTGAATTAAGAAATTTTTATAGGATTACTAAACAAAAATATAGGGAAAATTTTAAAAAAGTTTAGGTGATGAAGCTCTTGCTCTTCCACTTGAAGCCCATTCTTTTAAAGATTCAAGTTGTTCTCTTGCAGTTCTTGAAAGAGGAACTAGTTGACTTGATGCAAGTATTAAATCACTTTCGAGTAGCTCTCTTTTTTCTGCAAATGCAAAATACATTGCCTCTATGATTGATTGTTCTAATTCTGCTCCAGAGAACCCCTCAGTCCTATCAACGGTTGCCGTTAAATCAATTTTTAAATTAGGTCTCCTTTTTTGAAGATGAAGCTCAAGAATGCTATGCCTTTCGTTTTTAGTTGGTAATTCCAGCATGAAAATCTCATCAAATCTACCTTTTCTCAGTAGCTCAGGAGGAAGTTTATCTATTCCATTTGCAGTTGCTACTAGAAAAACAGAAGAAGTCTTTTCTGACATCCAAGTGAGAATATTTGCAAGAACTCTTTGACTTGTTCCTCCGTCACTCCTTCCATCTCCACCAAAAGCTTTGTCAATTTCGTCAATCCATAAAATGCAAGGAGACATAGCCTCAGCTCGTTGAATAGTCTCTCTTGTACGCGCTTCACTAGCTCCAACTAAACCAGCAAATAACCTTCCTACATCAAGTCTTAATAATGGCATCGACCAACTATTGGCTATTGCTTTTGCTACCAGAGACTTTCCTGTACCTTGAGGGCCAACGAGCAAAACCCCTTTAGGTAAAGGCAATCCAAAATCTTTTGCTTCTTCTGAGAAAGCTTGTTTTCTTTGCTTTAACCAATCTTTCAAAATTTGCAAACCACCAACATCATTTGGAGATTTATTTGTTTTGCAATATTCCAGTACCTCGCTACGAGCAATAGATTGACGTTTTTCTTCTAAGACTTCTATTAGATCTTCTTTCCCAATTTGACCTCTTTGAGCAAGAGCTCTAGCGGCAACCTTCCGAATTCTTGATTCACTTAGGCCGCTACATGCATTTGTAAGTTCTTTTAATACGTTTTCTTCTAATTGAGAGTTGCTAACCTCAGCAATATTAGATAAAAGTGTTTGAATTTCATTTTCTTTAGGTAAGGGGAGATCAAGAATTGTTAGGTCTTCTTCTAAATCATTTGAAGGACTCCATAATCCAGAACTGATAATTATTGAATGAGGCGTTGAACGAAGATTAATAGTTAAATTTTTCAGCATTCTTAGAATGCCTGGGTCTTCACAAAAATGGTGAAAATCTTTTAACAGGAGAATAGTAGGAGAATTATTGTCCTGTTTTTTTAACCATTCAAGTACAGCCATTGGTTGCTTAGACGCAATATTATTGGAATTAAGAATATTGTTGATTCCATCTATATAGTCCCAAGTCGCAAGTCTTCTTGGAGAAAGCCTCTTAGTCGAATTTTTTAGAAGAGTTTCAACTCTTTCTTCTTCATTGCTCCTTATCCAAATAATAGGAGTTCTTGCTCTAATAAGTAGATCAAGTTGTTCATCCCAATTAGACATCAGTTATTGTTTTGATTCTAGTATTGATGAATTAATATAATAAGCTCTAGCAAAAATTATTTATTGCTCTTTGGTTCAAAAGGTAATCTATCAGAGTCGTTTATGATCTCTGAATTTACAGAGATAGCAGGCTTTTCCTTTTGCTTAAGTTGATCATCAAGAATTTTTTGCAAATTCTCTGGTAAGGCTTCTCTGCTAAGAAGAAATGTTTGCAAACCTTGGAAAATATTTGCAATAACCATATAAAGCAAAACACCAGCTGGCAATGGAAAGAATAAAAACATTCCAGTTATCATCACTGGTGTGATTTTATTTGCAGTTGATTGCTGTTTGTTTTCAGGCATGCCTCTGCCTGAGAGAACTTGGGAAATGACAAGAGTTAAACCAAAACTTGCTACTAAAATTGCAATATCCCAATGAATCGCACCATCAACATAAAACCCAACATTTCCTAAAGCTTTTATAAACAAGAATCCACTTTTAGCTGCTAAACCAGGTATCTTTGCCTCTACAGTCGCATCTCCTGGGGCAAGTGCGTTTACAGTCCCATCAGAAGAAACCTTTACAATATCTTCCCCTTTAGTGACTTTCCAGGAAGGTGAGAATTTTGGACCATCTTCATATTTCTTTATTTCGTTGATATAGGACTCTCCACTCAAGGTTTGCAAATTTATTTTGACTGTTTCACCTGATCCGATTTTTGTACCGCTTGGAAGAGATGCAATAACTGGAAAATGATTTTTTTCGGTTATGAATATTGAATGTTTAGCTGTCTTAAAAGGTTTTGGTTCAACAGCAGCTATTTGGTCTGATGGAAGAACTTT
Source organism: Prochlorococcus sp. AG-402-K14 (assembly GCA_003216815.1). Lineage (GTDB taxonomy): Bacteria > Cyanobacteriota > Cyanobacteriia > PCC-6307 > Cyanobiaceae > Prochlorococcus_B. The sequence goes on from QCIG01000002.1 coordinate 17,957, forward strand.
GAAATTTACTAAATAAGGAACATCAGCGAAAGGTGAGCCCCTCAATGTCGCAAATAAAGCAAATAAAATTGGCATTTGAACAAGTAGAGGAAGGCATCCAGCTAAAGGGCTTCCGAATTCGCCCATCAATTTACCTAATTCTTCTTGCTGCTTTTGAGGATTGCTTGCATAACGACTTTTGATCTCAGCCTGTCTTTTTTGCATGACTGGCTGGGCTATCTTCATTCTTCTAGCGCTTCTAATAGAACCTGCACTTAGAGGAAAAAGTGCTAAGCGGATAACTATTGTTAATGCGACAATCGCTAGTCCATAACTTGGAACTAATCCGTAGAAAAAATCTAGGATCGGGATAAGTAGATTGTCTGAGATGTACCCGATCACGGCTTTTAGTTTAGAAAGATTGAGTTTGTTAGGACAGTTTGCCCTAGAAGATGTGTTCTTGTCTCACATATTTGCAAGTAATCATTAGTTTGAAAACCCTTGTACGTCTTTTACGGCCATTTTGGAGATAGAAGATCCAATTTTTTCAGAGATGTAACTTTCGGTTTCTCGAAAATTTGGAATTGATCTGATCTCAAGGCGAGCTCCATCTTTCAAGACAAGAACCATATCACCATATGATCCTAGCCCTCTTGGAATGGCCCTTATCTCAGCTATTTGGCTGTAAACCACTTGAGTCATGTCGCGACCAAGCCATCCACCTGTTACAGATATTCTACGGGAGGTGATTTTATATCTAACCCAAAGAGCTCTTACTAACGCACCAAAAGTAAAAGGTAATCCAATCAATGTTATTCCTGCCATTAAGTTTATTATTAGATCTCCAGAGGCAGGCCCTCCCTCGTAAAAAATATCTTCATTAGGACTAGTAGTCATTTTTTTAAACCAGCCTTATTGAGTAGGTTGTCACATTCTTTAAGGAGAGAACTTGTAGGATTTTTCATGCAAGAAGGTTTTAAAGAAATAAAAGCCCATATATCTTCATCAACTTTTATTTTAGAAAGTCTATAAGACAAATGGTGGTGAAATAACCGTCGAAGCTTATTCCTTGTTACTGATTTTTTGCTTACTTTATTGCTTATTGAGATTGCACATTTAACGGATGCCCTGATCCCTGGGGTCATTAATTTGGCTTGAAGTTTTGTATTTGGCTTAGTAACTCTAAGTACCATTGAAGAGCTGTAGAACCTTGTTCCTTCTTTATAGATGAAGTCAAAAGATCTATGACCTTTTAGCCTCATATGTTTTGGCAAGACCATTAGAAGAAACTTTTAGTTGTAAATATCTTTTTGAGTGAATTTTTAGACGGTTAAACGTGCTCTTCCTCGTTTCCTTCTTCCCCTTATAACTCTTCTTCCAGTGTGAGATCTCATTCTCACTCTGAAGCCAGAAACTCTTTTTCTTTTTCTACTGGTTCCTCCCAGGGTCCTTTTTGTCATTTCTCTTTACGCCGGTATTAGTTAGATACAGAGATTAATTTAACAGTTCACTGAACGTCTATATTCCAGGTTCCTAAATATGTTGAGATAGGAATGTCTCCAGCTTGTTGAGACAAGGCTCTGAATTGAAACATACCTCTTTTTCTTGGATTGAAAATTTTCATTACCACTGCATAGTTATCCTTATTAAAGGGAATTGGTTTGTCTGGTGAGATTTCAATAAAAGTTTGCTTATCATTTATTTCAATCTGAGATGGGACGCTTTCTAGGCATCTAGTTCTTTCGGTGTAACCTCCAATCTTTACTTTACATAGACTTAATTTTTTTGTCTTTATTTTTGCGTCAAAATAATCAGGTACTGCAAGAGTTAATTTGATAATATCTTTTTTTCTTTCTTTTCCTCTGAGGAAAAAGTAATAAGTAGCTCTATCATTTCTATCAGAGGAGGATTGATAGTATTTAAGTTGCTTATATCCTGGTTCGGGATCCCATTGATATTCAAAAAAACCTGGAGATGCTGATGATTCTGGAGCTATTGTAGAAGCTCCTATACCAATTAAAAAAGCAGAAAATCCAAAAGAAAAAGCTTTTTTGATGATTGGCAAAGATTGCTTTTTGAACATGACTTAAGTTTTTTTAAATATTGATCACTTGAATATTTTCAAGTGTATTTCAGTGAAGTTCATTAAATATAATCGGTTGTTGGGAAAAAACTTTGGAATTATCGATCTGGACGAAGTTCCTTTGCTTTCCCTAAATAAGGATTTTGTGGAGCTTGCTCATTAGGTAAAGAAACGTAAGCAAGTAGACGAATACATTTCGATAAGTCACCTCTAACAAACATTTGCTGGCAATCCAAAAGTGCAATTTTTTCCCAGCCTGGTTTTTTTCTAGCTATTGAGGCTGGGAAACAAGCATCTAAGTCTGCTGTTACTGAGAAAGTAACAGAAATAATTAGATCTGGGATCAAATTATTTCTGGAGACTAGTTCAGCTAGCAAGTCCTCTACTGCCGAAGTGATTGACTCAACTGTATTTTGTTCACAAGTCGTAGCACCTCTTAATGCACATAGATGATGGAATTCATTTTGAATTCTCATGGCTTAAGGCTTATACAACCAAAGAATTTCTCCATTTCCACCAAATTCTAAAATTAATGAATTTAAAAGATTATGAATTAATTTCCCTCCTGGTAAAAGTCCTAAAAATTTCTTTTTGGTTTTACCAAAGGTAATTGGTTTTGTTTTTTCATCTAGTTGTGCAATTTTTATAGCAAGTGATTTTGCATCATTTTCATCACCAATTTCATCCACCAGCCCGAACTCTTTAGCTTGCTCTCCAGTGAAAACTCTTCCATCTGCAAAGGTCTTAACAACTTCAGGCGTTAAATTTCTTCCTTTTGCAACTGCTGAAACAAATTGTTCATAGCTGCTGTCAATCAATGATTGAAGAAGCACTCTTTCTTCATTTGATAAGGGTCGATCAGGAGAAAGTATGTCTTTGTAAAGTCCACTTTTTACAGTCTCAAATTTAATACCTATTTTCTCTAGCAATTTTGATAGATTGTTTCCTCTTAAAATCACTCCAATAGACCCTGTTATTGTTCCAGGGTTGGCAACAATTTTTTCAGCTCCTACGCCTATATAGACCCCGCCGGAGGCTGAAATATTGCCAAAACTAGCTACAACATGACAACCTTTCTCTCTTAGCCTCAAGAGAGCACTATGAATCTCTTGACTATCACCAACTGTTCCTCCAGGGCTATCTATGCGAAGCAATAGGGCTGGGAACTCTCTTTCTTCAATTTGCTTTAATGCTTTGAGAACATTTTTTCGAGTTTCTGCATTGATAGGACCTTCAATACAGATGCGTGCCATCCTTTTTTTGGATTTACGGCTCAAGGGCCAAATCATTCAAATTTTGCATAACTTTATTGATCTTAAAAAGGAGATTGCTTTCTGACCTTATGTTTGTCATTTGGAATTGGTTTTTGATGATTTTGCCATTTGCTCTTTGGGGAACCTCCATGGCAGCTATGGCACCTTTAGTTAATGCTGCGGGACCTGAGATCGTTGCCTCACTAAGGCTTTTGCCTGCTGGTCTAGTCGTTTTAGCTTCTGTACCTTTTTTGAAAAGAAGTTGGAATATTTCAAAAGATGATTTGCTGTGGTTTTTTGTATTTACTCTTATTGATGGAACGTTATTTCAGATTTTTCTAGCGAAAGGTTTAATGGAGACAGGAGCAGGATTGGGATCCGTTCTTATAGATTCTCAACCTTTGATGGTTGCTTTATTGGCAAGAATTTTATTTGGAGATGCAATAAATCCAATTGGATGGATTGGATTGGTTCTTGGCTTTGTAGGAATAGTTTGTCTTGGAGTTCCAACTGAATTACTTGGAAATTGGTTTTTGCTTGGCAAATTTGAATCAGGAAGTAATTTTCTAAGTCATGGTGAAGTTTGGATGATATGTGCTGCAACTTCTATGGCTTTAGGAACTGTTCTTATTAGATTCGCTTGCAAAAACAGTGATCCTGTCGCAGTAACAGGATGGCATATGGTTTTAGGCAGTATTCCTCTCCTCGTTTGGCATCTATTTGATAAAAATTGGCCTTTATTCCCAGAATGGTCTGCTTTTGAATGGACTTTGATGTCTTATTCAAGTTTATTTGGTAGCGCGCTGGCTTATGGATTGTTTTTTTGGTTTGCAAGCCGTAAAGAATTAACAAGTTTTAGTACCCTTGCATTTTTAACACCTGTATTTGCTTTGATTACAGGTGGAATTTGGTTAGGTGAGAGACTATTTTTTCTGCAGTGGATTGGAGTCGTTTTGGTTTTGGTTTCCGTATTATTTGTAAGTCAAAGAGGAAGATTTTGGGGAGGTAAAAGCAATAATGAATTAATAAAAGAGGTTTAATAAAATTGAAAAATAAGCAATTAAAACTTATTCTTGTAAGTACACCCATAGGTTATTTAGGAAGTGGAAGAGGTGGAGGGGTTGAACTTACTATTATTTCTCTCATAAAAGGATTAATTTTATTAGGACATAAAATTATTTTGGTTGCACCAGAAGGATCAAAAGTACCCTTTGAAAGTAAAAATCTTGAAATAATATTGGTTGGTGGAATTGATCAACCGAGTTGGCAGCATCAAAAGGAAACAGATCCGGTTATTATTCCATTTAAAAGTGTTTTGCCTAAATTATGGGAAATTGTTATTGATTTAGTCAATCAATCTGATGCAGTTATAAACTTTTCATATGATTGGCTTCCATTATGGTTAACTAAAATTCAAGGAAATAAAATATTTCATCTGATTAGTATGGGAGCTGAATCATTAGTAATGAAAGAAACTATTAGTGAAATAGCACAATTATTTCCTTCCCAGTTAGCTTTTCATTCAAGAAGACAATCAAAAGACTATTTTTTAAACCAAGACCCAATTATTGTTGGAAATGGTTTTGATATTGAAAATTATTTTTTTAATGATAATGATAATGGACCATTAGGTTGGGCTGGAAGAATTGCACCAGAAAAAGGATTAGAAGATGCAGTAAAAGTAGCAAGTGAATTAGGAGAAAAATTATTAGTTTGGGGAGTCATTGAAGATAAAGAATATGCATCAAGAATTGAATATACTTTCAAAAAAGATATTATTGAGTGGAAAGGCTTTCTTCCGACAAACCAATTTCAAAAGCAACTAGGAAAATGCAGAGCTTTTATAAACACCCCTAAATGGAATGAAGCTTACGGTAATGTTGTTGTCGAGGCTATGGCTTGTGGTGTTCCTGTAATCGCATACGATCTTGGAGGTCCTGGTGAATTGATTGAAGATGGATTCAATGGCTTTTTGGTTAAGCCAAATGACATTGATGCAATGATAGAAGCAACAAGATCAGTCTCGAAAATCAAAAGAAGAGATTGTAGGGATTGGTTTGAGAAAAAAGCATCTAATAAAGTTTTTGCTGAAAGAGTTGAGAATTGGATTAATAGAGGCTTAAATAAGAATTTATCTACAAATTTACAAGATTAATTGAAAAGTTTAACAAAGTCATTTTCTCTAACTTTTCAACAAAGAAGACGAGGTCTCCTTTGCATTTTATTTATCGGATTTATAATTTTTGTTTGGCAATTAGGATCAACCGGCTTAGTTGATGAGACTCCTCCTTTGTTCGCTTCAGCTAGCAGAGCAATGACTGAAACAGGGAATTGGTTGACACCTCAAGTTAATGGATTACCTCGTTTTGATAAGCCTCCTTTGGTTTATTGGTTAATGGGGATAGGTTTTTCAATTCCAGGCAATGTTTTTTGGGATCCTCTTGGAACCTGGGCTGCCAGACTTCCTTCTGCCTTGTCAACTATTTTTTTAATGCTTGTGATTGGGGACACGATCATGAGATATCCCCCGGAAGAGAATCATTTCACACGAAGAACGGCAATTATTTCTGTATTGGCATTTGCTTTTTCGCCTTTAGTAATTATTTGGGGAAGAATTGCTGTAAGTGATGCATTGCTTTGCAGCACTGTTGGGGTTTGCTTGCTTCTTAAATGGAGAAGATATGCCAATCCAGAGGGAGAAAATTGGTGGTCATCTTGGATTTTTTTGTCATTAGCAGTTTTAACTAAAGGTCCTGTTGCTTTGGTTTTGTCTGGGTTAACAATCTTCTTTTTTGCTTTATTTCAAAATGACTTTTTTAGAATATTAAAATTATTAAAAATAATCCCAGGTTTGTTTATTGTTTTTTTGATTAGTTTTCCATGGTATTTACTTGAATTATTAATTGAGGGTAAACCCTTTTTAGAAAGTTTTTTTGGTTATCACAATTTTCAGAGATTCACCTCAGTAGTAAATTCACATGGTGAACCTTGGTGGTATTTTTTAATAGTATTATGTATTGCTTCTTTTCCTTTTACCCCATTTTTACTAATAAGTATCAGGAATAATTTTTGCAATATATTTAAATGGAATAGAAGGGTCATAAAAAAACCAGATAAGTCTTTATTTGAGTTTTCATTCTTTTGGTTGATTTCTGTATTTATCTTTTTTACTATTTCAGCTACAAAGTTACCCAGTTACTGGCTTCCTGCTATTCCTCCCGCATCAATTTTAATATCTTTTTCTTTAACAAATAATGTTAAGGAGGCTTTTTTAAAATCCTTAGCATGGAAACTTACAATCTTTGTTTCAATCTTTTTTTCTATAATTTTCTTATCTGCAGAACTATGGATTGATCTTCTTGATGATCCTGAGATGCCAAATTTTTCAGAAGAATTAATTAAGAGTTTTTTAATTTATAAAACTGGATTTATTTTTCTTTTAATTGCTTTTCTAGGAATTATTTTTTCTTCTAGCAAAATATATGGAAAGCTGTTGATTTTGCAGGCTCCCTTATTTTTATCACACTTTCTTATTGTGCTACCAACTTTTGATTTGGCAGATAGATTAAGACAGCTTCCTTTAAGGCAGGCCTCTGAGCTTCTTATAAATTCAAAGAATATTAACGAACCTTTGGTAATGGTTGGAGCTATGAAACCTTCTGTACATTTTTATACCAACAATGTGATTGTTTTTGAAGGTCGATCTAAAAATGCTTTGGTAAATGTATCAGATCGACTTAAAAATGAGAGTCGTAGAGGTTGGGAAGGAAGACCTATACATGGATCAAATAGCTCTAAAACTACTCTTTTAGTTATTGATAAAAGATCTATTGAAAAACCTTATTGGCAAGGGCTAAATCAAAAAGTTTTAGGAGAATTTGGTGTATATAGTGTGTGGAGGCTGAATAGGGAAGATCTTGACAAAAGAGCTAAATCATTGAAAAAAGAAGGAGTTATGAGTACATGGAAAAAACCAAGGCCAGAAAGATTTTAAAAAAAATCTAAAATTATCTATTGAAGAGAATTAATTAAATCTTGTTTGCTACATTTTTCTGGAATAATTACAATACCTAAATCATCCTGAAGCCTTTTTAAATCAATTACTGAGTCTTCAGCTATAGAGCTTATAACATCCTCAAGACTTGATCCCATATCATCTGCCATCTCCATAAGCATGCGTAAAGTCTCATCTTTTAAAGAGAGGTTTACGCTTATTGAAATGTTTTGATCCGAGCAATTATTTGAGTTCATAAAGAAAACATTAAGATATCGTCGGCCTTTTTTGGGCTAATTTTTAAAAAAGCTTTAGAAAATGACTTTTTTGAGAATGTTTTGAAATTATTTTTTCCAGTTTGTTAGACACCATCACGGTTACAAAAAAAACCTTCCTAGGTAATTACCTAGGAAGGTTAATCAAGTTTAATTTCTAGGTCTAGAACATTTCACCCTTTAATTTTTCAGCCCATCCTGCAAGTCTTTCATCAGTCATGTCTGATTCACTATCTTCGTCTAGTGGTAAGCCGCAGAACTGTTCTCCAACTACACTTTTTGACTCGTCAAAAGTGTAATCAGCTTTTGCAACGTATCCAACCATTGAAGCACCAGCTTGTTGGAAGTATCTATGAAGTTCTTCCATTGCATCGCAATAGTTTTCGGTATAAGTAGAAGAATCACCTAGACCAAAAATAGCAACTTTCTTACCACTGAGATTTAGTTCTCCAATGTCTTCAAGGATTGAGTCCCATGCTGTTCCTGATCTCTCAGAGTCAGCACCAGTGTTCCATGTTGGGATTCCACAAATAACCCCATCATGTCCACTTAATTCACTAAGGTCATCGACATCTGAAATATCCTTTGGAGCTTCAGCAGAGTCAAGTAAGCCGTGCAGCCGTTCAGCTATATCTTCGGTTTTACCTGTTGTTGTAGCGAAGTAGATTCCTACAGTCATGGAGCAATTTAAAATCAATGATATTTTAAAGCAGCTTTGCACATTTAGAGTGAATTTGGTTTTTTTTAAATTTTCTTGTCTATTGAATATTGATTTTTGATACATAAACAAGTCAATATAGTTTGTTTTTCTTTTAAAGATATTAAATTCTAATCTTGATTTTCATGATCACTCTCATCCTTAAATCAAAGCTATCAAAGGGTTTGTAGAGAAAATGATTCGGAAAGATTGCTTTAAAAAATAAAACTCTACCTATTTTCAAAAAAATAAAGAGTAAATTTTTAAAATTCAGCCAAAATATATCTTTTTAAAGATCTTTATCTGAAAACATTTCTCTTAAGTAGATTCTCGTCTTTTAGGTTTTTCTTTAGTTATACAGTCTTTCTTTATGTGGCTTGAATAAGCCATAAATTAATTTTTTTGAATAGTTCTATCTTTAAACTTGAAACTTAAATCAATTTACAAGGTTGGTCCCATCAAGCCGAATCCACTTTGAAGTCCAAAGGAAATTATGACAAACGTACTTATAGCCAAACCAATCAAAATAGAGCTATAGAGCCTGTTTACCCCATAATCAGATTCAACAGGATTGAAATCAGCCACTACAAAAGATTTTTTGCTGTATTTGCCTCTATCTTTAAGACCTATTGCTCCCAATGCAGACTGAGGTGTAAGACTGCTCCCTTCGTCATCAAGAAACCAAGGCATATTGGAATTCTTTGTTGCTGAAGGAGACTGACTGGAGGTTAATGGTGAAGAACTATTGATTCTATTGGAATCTTCTTTGAAAAATCTTGGAAACATGTATGTATGCCATAGGCCAATAACTGCTGCCCAAGCAATCATGCTTACTCCTGCAAGGCCAAAAAGGATTTCTTTGAAACCAAATTCCATAAGTAAAAATCAATAATTTATATGCCTGCCATAAGGCAATAAAACCAGCTTATCAGAAGTAAAGCTAGAGGCATAAGGGAGTCTTTAAAGCTTCTGAAATTGGATTAATTTGTTACAGAATCCTTAGGGTCTTCTTCTCGATCAGCCTTTTTGGCTCTCGTATGCCAGGATTTGTTGCATAAATATCCTAGATGGATGAACACACTTAAATTATTACTGGTCCTATCTCCAGTTATTTTTACTCTTGCCTTTGCTGACTATTGGTTGCGTAGGTGGGGGGTATTTGTTTGGGATAATGGTCCTACTATTAAAAACGAGCAAGTTTGGGAAGATACTGCAATCGTTGCTGATAAAGGAAGACCTCAAGGTGGATACCCAGTTTTTACTGTTAGAACTTTGGCGGTGAACGCATTGGGAATTCCAACAGTGTTTTTCCTTGGTGCAATATTTGCAATGCAATTCATACGCCGCGGTGTGATAAACGCATAATAAAAAAAAATAAAAAAAATAAAAAAGGCTTCTCATGTGAATGGGCCTTTTTTTATTGAAAGAAATATATAACTTATAATTTCTATTGATAATTTTTAAATTATATATTTCTTTAATCAAAAACAACTATTACAGCTTATAATTTTACTAGAAAAAAATCTGTTTATGGAAAATCAAGAATCAAATCTGAATGGAAATAATAGCCCCACAGCTGTTTTAGAAAATACTGAACCTGATAAGGTTTCTTCAGGTGAAAAATCAAAAATCGCTAATGCAAAAAAAGTATTTCTAACAGATCAAAATCAAATCTCATCTATTATTGAGGACGCTTTCCCAAAGGATAAAGCTAATCAGCAACTAGGTATTCCTCAATCTGATACATTTGCATTTGCTAGTCGTATCTTTTTCTTATGGGTATGGCCCATAGTTTTGCACAATAAAGTTAGAAATTTAATTAGTAATTTGAATTTTGCTCAGCCTTATTCTAATCCTGGAGAAAATACTTACACAGTAAAAGATACTGAAACTGTCTATACAATGACTAAAGACGCATTCGCAGGAAAAGGAGGAATGAAATTTATGGGAATTAGATTTATGTCGATTTGGGTTTTCCCTATAGCAATAACTGGAGCAGTAATTGAATTTTTATTCGTAGGACCACTTAAAGGAACCAATCCTTTCGGATAGCCCCTAAATTAATAATTGGGTGGTAGTTAAAAATAAATATATTTTTAAACGTTTCTGAAAGGAAAGAAAGGAGTAACTTTTTTTGTAGGGTTGCTACTTGCAATAGCTTTTCCTCTGATATACATGAATAACCCAAGAGTGATTATCATTACAGGGGGATGTAAAGCCAAAGACCTCCCAATTAGTTGCAATTCTTCTCCAGACATTTTTCTTTAATTTAATTCTTTTTTACTATAGCTTCTAAAGTATCTATAGAAAAATAATTTAATATATATAAAAGAATCTCTTTTTTACTTTTCTTTTTTATAAGTAATTTTCAAAATTAAAATTAAAAAATTAAAAATAAATGTAATTATATTAGCTAATAGAATTGGAATGGAATTAATTTCTATTCCGTAAATTATCCAACAAATAAGCCCTAAGATAAAAAGAATTAACATAATTAATGAAACATCATCTGCTGACTTTGATTGCCAGGTTTTATATAATTGAGGAAGAAAGGCTATAGTCGTAAGAAAAGCTGCTAAAAAGCCAATTAAATCTATATAATTAAAATTTTTCATATTGTTTTTTAAGAATATCTTGAGGCAATTGACTTTGATAATAAATAATCATGTAGATTTATCTTAAATGGCAAGGATTAGTATCAGAATCTTATGGTTGATCAGTCTGATTCTAGGGATCAAGTTTTAAAGGAGAAATTTAAAATTTTGATTAATGAAGATAATCAGATTAAAAAATGGTATGAAGGTCTTTTAATAAAATCACTTATCCTTTTACCAATAGTAATATTTATAATTGGTTTATTTATTGTTAACAGACCAGAAAGACTAATTGATGTATTATTAGTTTCCCTTTATCCTTTAGCTTTGATATCGATAGGCTTGATAATTCTATTTGTGATGAGAATATACTTAAGGTAAGAAAAAATAAATATAATTATGTTCCTATTTAAATCTTGTTTTCCTATAGCCAATAAGGTAGGGCCAATGTAAGCTATTAGTAATTAAAAATTAATAGACAATGTCAGGCGGACCATTGCTACAACTTTGGGAAAATTTACTCCCATTTGCTAAAGATTTAAGAATTCGTTTTGCCTTGGCAATGCTAGGTAATATACTTGCAATATTGTTTATTTTTTCTCTGTCTAAAATGTTCATTCCTGGATTGGAAGAACAACTATTTAATTGACTTTCTTGTCCAAAATTGATACATCTCTCTAAAAGAACTAGGATTCGTTTTTTCAAATTTATCCCATTTTTGCAAATCTTTTAGAGATTCTATATCTTTATTATTGGCCTGGTACTTATCTTTGATGTCATTTGAAAGGGTAAATCCTAGAAACTCTAGATTTGTTTTCTCTATCATATGTTTAATTTCTATTAAACAATAACATTTTTCTTGACTATGAAAGCAGAGATCTCTACACATTGATGTTGAGTAGAAATCTGACCAATTAGTTAATTCACTTAATTTTTTTATATCTCCATTAAGAACATCATTGCGAAATTTTCTTATTCCTTCGAGATTTGGCTTTATGTTTTTTTCTTTGATGATTTCTCTTGCCTTATGAATTTCATGTCTTGCAAGGCTACTGTATAAACCTAGCTTTAAGAAACCATTTGATTCTAAAGAGTCAACTATATTAGATAATCCCTCCTCAGGATCTTTCATGTGATGAAGAACACCTGTACATTCAATCAAGTCAAATTTTTTATTTAGTTGCTTTAATTCAAGCAAATCCATTTCTATAAAATTGACATTTTTCATTCCATATTCATCTACTTTTCTTTTTGCATATGAGATGCTTGAATTGCTTAGATCAATGGCTGTTATTTCACAATTGCTATATCTAGATGCTTCGATTATTTGAATCCCAGTGCCACATCCAGCTATAAGTATATTTAGTTTTTTATTTGTTTGTTTAATATTGTTTGATTGAAGTATGTTCGGGTAAATCTCTGAATTAATAACGGATATAAAATTTATCTTATTTTCTTCTGAATATGAATTAAATCTCCACCTTGGATATGGATTCGATTCATATTGATCCTTAACTTTTTTTGAAACCGAATCACCTATTGTACCTAATTTTATTATTTTATTTGAAATATTTTTTTCAGTTGATAATTCTCTAAATTGTAAATCAAGTAATTGATTGAATTCTTTATTACTAGACTTGTAATTATTTAAATTAATTAATTGATTGTCAATTGAAGATAGAGATTGATAGCAAGATATTAAAGCCAATGTATAGTCTTGATTATTACTATTTTTATGAACTGAATTTTGAAGATCTTTTAGTTTTTTCTTCTCATCTTCAGATATATAATAGACATATTCATTTAAGAAACATTGTGATCCAAGTGCGATTATAAAGTTAAGAATATCTTTTTTAACCTGTTTCTCTTTTGAATAGTTAATAAGAATAAATTTTCGTACATTTACTAAAACTTTTTCCCATAAGGGAGAGTTAAAGATTAATAATGATAATGCTTTTAGGAATTCTTTATCTTTTATAAAAATATTAAAATCCTTATTTTCGTATAATCCAACTCTCAAAGTTGAGATTTTTTCTAGTATTACATTTGAAATTATATTATTTATGTTTTTAAATAGTTCTCGATGGGAAATATCTCTTCTATGTAATATTTTTTTTAGTAATTCTCTATTATCTTTTTCTGATAGGTTGAATGGCTCTATTTTCTTTATTAACTCGCTTATAAGTTGATAACTTAACTCACTATTTTTAGTAATTAAAAGTTCCTTTTTTGCAAGATTAAGTGATTTATTGTAATCTCCTTGTTGGTTGTAGATTGTTGCAAGGTTTAAATAGGAGTTTTCTAATTCATTATCCAATTTTATTGCTATTTCTGTATGAAATATAGCCTTATTGACTTCTAGTTTTTCTTTATAGCAGGCACCTAAGTTTAGATGAGCGATAGCAGATTCATTATTTATTTCTATTGCTTTCAGATAATATTTCTCTGCAGCATTATAGTTATTGGAATCTTTATTTAATAAGCCTAGATTGATATATGCATCAATAAAATCAGGATCTAATTCAATGGCTTTTTTTAGTGATAACTCGGACTCATTATACTTATTCAAACTTTTTAATATCAATCCTCTAATACAATATCCATTCGCTAGATTAGGCTTGAGTTTGATAGCATCTTTAATTATTATTTCTGCTTTTTTATAATTATTTAATTTATAAAACAAGAAAGCCAAATTTAATTTTGAGTAAACATGATTGGGAAAATGTAATGAACATTTTTCATATAGTTTGATTGCCTTATCAATTTCTCCTTTTCCTTCGCATATTAATGCGTAATTTGAAAATATATCTGCATCATAAAATCCATTCTTTATAAAAGTAATATACCCTTTTTCTGCATCATCCAAATTACCTTTTAGGTGATTATTAATTGATTTGACTTTCAGATCCTTCTCAGAAAGCTTAAGGAGTTTTTTAGAAGAGCCTTTATTCTCTTGTCTCTTTTGACCGAATCCACCCAATGGTATATATTGAATTAATTGTATTATACTTAAATCGTATTTCAGACTATTTTGCCTTAATAAATTTACAATATTTGGTTTATTTAGGAAGTTTATTTACTTTTATGGTTTAGTCTTAAATTATTTTTTAAATTCTCATCTACAATCACCCCTGATTTTTAATATAATAAGATAAACGTTTAGGTAACTATCCAATGCCTTTAAAGTTAGGTGATCAAATACCTGATTTTTCACTCTCTGATCAACTAGGAGTTTCAAGAACAAATAAGCAAGCTAAAGGTAGACCCCTGGTTTTATTTTTTTATCCCAAAGATGATACTCCAGGTTGTACTGCAGAGAACTGTGGTTTTAGAGATAAATACGATCTTTTTAAACTTTTTGGTGCCGAAGTTTGGGGAGTTAGTGGCGATGATGTAGCAAGCCATCGATCTTTTGCTGATAAAAATAAACTCCCATTCCCATTATTGTGTGACACTGACAACTCTTTGAGAAAAGCTTTTGGGGTTCCTAAAGTGCTTGGGATACTTGACGGACGTGTAACCTATATTGTTGATTCAAAGGGGTTAATTAGACATATATTTAATGACCTTTTAAATGGGCCCGCCCATGTCAATGAAGCACTTAGAGTATTAGGAGAAATAAGAAACTGATCCTTATGATTGTTTTATAGCTTTTTAGTAGTTTTTAGGAATTAATTTTGTTGTTAGTTTCATTAGATTGTAATTTTTCTACAGCTGTTTTTTGCGAAATTTTCGGAATATCATTTAATCCGTTTGCATCAAACCAAGGAGCTGTTGCCCAATTAAAACCTTTTCCGAACGTATTGTCTGGCGAGACGATGTACCAATGGCAAGCAGTATCGGGTACATCTACAGAACATTTCGACCAGTTATCGCTCCACTGAGGCACTTGAACCCACAATAAAGTTGAGAAAACCAATGAAAAAAAGGAGACGAACATTTTTTTTGGGTTTTCTAAATGTTAATCCTTCTGACTTGAAAACGAGGATTTTGGAAAATGATAAGCTTTTAGAATAATGAATATAAGTTAATTTAATTAACCTTTCGATCATTCTTTAAATACCTTAAGTACAAAATTTCTTGGTTCGCATCATTCTCTCCAGAGTCTAAAATCCATTCTTTAAATTCCTGATAAAGATAAGATCTATCTATTTTGTTTATTTCGGTCATTCTAATTAGAATGACCGAAATAATCTCTTCAATAGAAGGTTCATTTCTCACATTTAATTCAATATATAGAAGACTATTTTAGTTAGAAATTTTCCAGGTTGAGACTTCTTTGAAAATATATAGATTATTTTTATAAGCATAAAAAAATATTTATAATTTATTTTTCCTTTTTCTTTTTAAATATACATATTATTTAAATAAATTTATTTTTCATGTATAATAAGAGAATTATCTAATTTTTAATGAAAAGAGAATTTAATAAATCATTTGTTACTTGGCTTGAAGATATTTGGGAAGAAATTGAGATTCAATTTTATGGAATAATAGGAGCTGTTTTTTTCTTTATTTTATTGTATTTTGTTTTTCAACCATCCTGGATGAATCCTTTAATCGACTTTTTTCAATATTAGAATTTCCTTTTAGTAATACCTAAATAGTAGAGGATTTTGAGCTGAGGATTAATTTTATTCTTCTTTAAATCTGTTCTAAAGTTTTTTCTTTAGCTACTAATTCTATAAATTTCCATACAAGAGCATGTTTATAGTCATCCTTATTCGGGCAAGCAGAGACTACGTCTTGCCATGAAAAATGATCTCGATCTTTATTTCCTTTTAGTGGTGATCCAAAATCTCTAGCAAGATTAGAAAGAAATGAATACCCAAGTTTTTCTGAAGTGTATTTGATGATTTCATCAGAGTAACTCATATAGAGCAAAAGAGTGTCTGCTTGATAGTTATGTTTAGTGCAAGCTCCATTAGAGCAACCACTATTAGCAATATCTAGGCATGCTTTATGGTCATAGGTGTCTTTGATTATTTTAACTAATGTTTCCATAGATTCTCTAATCACCAATAATGTTATAGCCAATAAAAAATTGATTTAGGTAACCATTCGAATAATCGATTTTAATGGTACAAATAAACTAGTAAGGTTTTCCCTTCTTTTATGCAATATTTCCATATTCGTTCAATTTTTATTTTTTTGTTATTTCAGGGCGAAAGATATATGTAATTATTTCTTTTTCCCGAATAAGCAAAGCCCTTTAAATATCCTTTAAAATGAATATATCTCAAATAAGTTTTTAAAGATAATATTTACTAATCAACAAACCTTGAATATAGCCATCTGATAAAATTTCCTAAAACAGGAACACTACCAAATGTTCCAGAACAAAAATCAAAATAATCTCTATGGTCTTTAACTTTACCTTTTTCGTCGAATATTAATCTTGTTGTCCCATAATATATAAATTCTAGTCCCTTTATTTTTAATCCCATTGTCCACTCAATAAATGCGATGTTCTCTTTTATAGCAATTGAATGTGACTCGAGATAAATATCATCACACCTCTTGATTAATCCATCTTGAGCTTTGATATATGCATCTAGCCCGTTTCTTTCTTGGGTTGGATCTACAAATTTAACTTGGTTATTGTATAAGGATTCCCATTCTTCTCGAGAAGGGCCTTTTTCTCCATAAGATAGGTTGAAGAATTTTTTTAATTCACTCTCTTGGATTAGCATTTGATTTTTTTTGTTTCAAGTAAAATCTAAATTATTTAAATAAACATCGCGTTTATGACATGAGATGTTGATAGCTCAGAAATAGCTTAGATTTAGTACCTAATTAAATAGTTCATATGAACAGCAAAAACATTCTTATCACTATTGGTGTTATTGGCATAGGATTTGTACTTTACAAATTTCTGTTGGGATTTGTCCTTCCCATAGCTTTGTTTGTTTCTCTTAGATACGTGCTGAAGTTTTTGCTTAAGGGATCTGATTCCAAATCGGGGGAGGAGGTCTCTCAGATCCTCACCAAAAATAGTGTTAGCACTCCTTCAATAGAGAATATTGTAGAAATTAAACCCATTAAAGAGGAAGCACCCAAGGAGGAAGCACCAAAAGAGGAAGCACCAAAAGAGGAAGCACCAAAAGAGGAAGCACCTAAAGAGGAAGCACCTAAAGAGGAAGCACCTAAAGAGGAAGCACCTAAAGAAGAAGAAAATAAAACTGTTGATGGGATTAATATTATTTAGCTTTTACTATTTCTTTAATGAACTTAAATTCGGAAAAAAGTTATTGGGATTTAAAACCAATCTGGTGCCAACCGTGGTCAATAATTACTACTGGAATAGTAGTATTATTAGTTAGTTTGATTACCTTCAAAAATTTAATTATATTCACTATCTGTGCATTTTTTACTATTACTTGGTGGGTATTATTCTTAATAATTGCTCCAAACTCTTATCAAGGAAAATCTGATGAAGAAAAAGATGAAAATCCTTTTTTAATGTGAATCTTCGCTCAACCATGAATTATCAATACTGATTGGAAAAAGCTTAAGAGAAATTTTTACACCAATTTATAGTTTATTATCTTTAACTTACCTCAGCAGGAAAACCTCTATATCCTCCCGAAAACCGTTTTCGATTTGTCCAATAGAATTCAACTAACTCTCTTGTCGAACTTGTTATGAGAGCTTCTCTACCTATTGTTTGTCGGCTTGAAAGCTTATAGCTTGTGATCGTTTTCCAGCTTGAAGTTCTTGAAGATTCCATTAGATACTCTGGTTATTTAGATGAATAAGTGAAGACTCTCCATGGTGTTATTAACCAATTCATTAATCATGCTTAGCAAGTAAATGATTGAGCTAAATGTTTAATTCGATAGAGATTCTTCCTCCAGGGAAAGCACTCTTGAATAATACATATGTATTACTTCTGTGTCAAGTTTATTATTATTATTATATTGGTAGAGACATAGATTGTTTATTGAAAACGCAATTTATATACTAATTTTTTACTATTATAAACGAATTATAATATATTTAGAATACATAGTTAATTTTTATAGAATTGGGCAAGATATCTATATATATTTTATAGAAATCTAATTAACTTATATTTATCTATTACTAATATCTCTTGATTTGAAAAATCACTATCATTTACGCAATTAATCCATTCCTTATATTCTTGTGCAATAGCTAATTGATCTCCTTGATTTACTTGAATGGTTCTTCTCAGGATATGCGATAGCCCTTCTGCTAACGTTCGCTCTATATCCCTATGCCTTTTACTCATAATGAATTTGTATCTATATTAAACTAGCAATTATTAATTATTTTGTACAGCAAACATGAATAATACTGATTTGAAATATTTTAAATCGCTAACTTTATGTATATAAAATAAGTATTTAGTATTTAAGAATAAAAATCTCTCCTATGCAACTTTTGTATCATCATCATTACTATCTATTGATGGTATAAAACCTAATTCTTCTATTGTGTCAACTAAGTTAAGTTTACTATCTTTGTTTTTTGAGTTTGAATCCTGATCTATTATCTCTACTTGATCAAATTTTTCTATTTTTATATTTTTCATTAACTTATTTTTATAAATTTTGATTATAAGTCTAGTTAAATTTTCATTTAGTAATAATAAAGATAAAATAATACCAATTAAGACTAATATTATATTATTAAGTATAAAATAAGAAAAAACTAGACCTAGAGATAGGTATTGCACGAGATTAATACTTGTATCTTTATTCATGATCAAGCAACGTCATGGCAGTCATAATCTGATTGTCTTTCTAGTATGGTTATATCAAATGTTGATTGATAGTTATCATTGTGATCTAGATTATCGAATACACTAGATATAAAAGTTTTACTCATTCTCCATTTATGCCTAGTCTTTTTAGGTAATTTAGGTAAATCAATTGATGGTCTTTTTTGTGATCTAATATATCGTTTTCTCTGCGCACTATCTTCTGTCAATCTATTAAATGTTTCAATAGTCGAGTTTTTGGTGTCCTGATCTCTTGATTGGGTCATTGCCATTAATTCGGCATGACTTCTAACGAATGGGATCATGCTGCATACCTCTCATCATTTGTTGTTTTTTGTTTGGTTATTGTCTTATTCTTTTTGTGAGCATTAATATAGTGAACATCATAAGATCCTAATCCTTCTTTCTTCGGATTGTATAAATGTATAAAACCATTTCTGGAGTTTGATTTAATATTCATGATCATTTAAAAATTTTTTTTAATTTTTTGCTATCATTTTCGATTATAAAAAAATCCCTTCCTGGCTTGTATTTTTCTAGCAATGTCTCAGTTATCGAGAAATTTGTATTATCTACCTTCTTTTTCTCTTTTGGTTTCATCTTCGAATATTTTAGGAATGAATTAATTTTAGTCATAGGTTTTAATTGCGTAGATTTTTTAGTAATACTAAAGTGTTTATGGAATCAACTTTTTTCTGTTTGATATTAGTCTGCTTAGCTTTCTGTTCTCATCTTGTAGGTTAGCAATCAGCTTTTTGTAAGTTTCGATTTTACTTTGTAGAGTCTTAATCCTTTCACTTTCAGGCTTTCGAGAGGATGGCTTCTCTTTCCTTTTCGTTCCTCTTACTAGTTCTCTGACTGTCGCCTCCGTAACCCTCTCTCCGCTTTTGACTGCTTGAAAGACTTTTTCACGTTCTTTATCTGTTACTCCTTTGCTACCCATGAGAGCCAATGATCTAGGTGTTAACGACGCGAGCAGGTTGTCATTGACATCAGCACCTCCAAGCCAGTTCGTGTATGCGCTAACTAAGTCAATCGCAAATCTTTCTGAACAGTTTATTGCCCCTGATTTCAAGAATGCCCGCCAGTTACCTGGCTTTATGTTTTCTTTGATATCGGAAAGATTGGCCGCGACTGCTCTTAGTGATTGCCCTACGCAGCCTAGCTCCTCGTTGATTTCGACGACCGACTCTTTCACGTACTCGACTTGTGCGGGCACCAAGCCCTTTGTCACTTCGTTGTTAAGGGTGATATTGCTTAGATCGACGATCTCTGTAGGCGTTAAGTCCATAAGCTTGCTCGTACGCTCTTTGAATATAAGGCTTGTGACGAATCGGAACAATAGGTACTGGCGTACTACCGATGATGTGGGCCCTCTCTGCATGAGCTTTCCCTTCCTTTTACCTGCAATAAAGTCTATGTGGTTTTATTGTATTGGTTTTTATGATGTATAAATGATGTGTAAAGGTAGAAAAAGCTTATTTATGAGTGTAATTTGTAATTAAATATTGAATATATGTATATATTAAGTATAAAGATTTGTTAATCTCTTTACTTAGCCCTGTTATTGCTTTATTTATTTTCTAAAGTCTCTCCTTTAATAGCAATGCCCTCTGCGTCGCTTTTTAGGTATATTTGCTCACTCGCTTGCTCCGCCTCTACCCTTCACTCTTTGCCTTTGGTTTTCATGTGACTATTTTTTCTTTTTATATTCTTTGTTATTTAAGTCAATTGATCTAGCTATCTTTTTCTTGTGTTTTTTTAATTCTTTTAGCAGATGGATTTTATTTTTTCTTATTTCTAGAGAATACTATGTCCTTTTTTCCTTTATATCTATCTTGCCTAAATTTATATTTAATTTTGTAATTAATAAAATAAATCCTATATTAACCTCGTGAATTTATTTTTATCTTTTTTTAGAAAATAGGATTCATAACTCATTACTATATTATCTGCTGTGGTTGTTTTTTAAAATAATTATATTACAGTTACGTAAGCTGTATATGCGATGTTTAGACAGTATGTTGTAATTGTTTTTATGTTTTTATTTAACGTAGTTAAAAATTGCGATGGAAGTAAAAAAAATATATCCTCCAGTAAGTCCGTTTTTGCAAGTAAAATTGGATATTGAGGTTATAGATTATTTATGGAGCGTTATTGAAACAGCAAATACTAATAATAAAAACTATAAGAATAATTTAGCAGGAAATATTTCTCAAAGTATTTTGCTTGATGACTTAGATTCTTTTTTTTTCAAGTCAGTTTGCATACCATTAGTTAATTATTATCGTATAAATAATCCAATTGGAAAGGACCCTGTCGCTAAAAATACAATAACGGGTCCTGGTACCAAATTAATATTAAACGATTTCTGGGTTAATTATCAATATAAAACAGAATTTAATCCTTTTCATGATCATTATGGTGTTTATTCTTTTGCTATTTGGATGCGGATTCCCTATTCATGGGAGGAACAAAAGAAACTCTCACAATTCCGTAATATGAATGATAGTAATATAAGGGCTGGTTGCTTTGAATTTGAATATAATGATTCTTTAGGTTTTATCCGGAATTATAAATATAAATTATCTCCAGATTATGATGGCTTTATGGTTTTTTTCCCTGCTAAATTACGACATTGTGTTCATCCGTTTTATGAAATAAACGAGCCAAGGATTTCAATAGCTGGTAATTTATCCTATTTACCCGGTTGATATAAATAAAAGCATCCATTGCGTTAAAATATTCATATATTCTGTTTTTTCTTTCTTGATTTCTTGTTTAACTGTATATTCAAATAAGGAATTAATAAATTCAAATCTTTCATGAACCAAGATAATTATTTCGTATGTATTTTCAGGACATAATTTCTAGCCTTAATAATTTCTGGAGTCAAAGAGGGTGCTTATTACTTCAACCCTACGATTTAGAGAAGGGTGCAGGAACTATGAGCCCTCATTCTTTCTTGAGAGCAATTGGTCCAGAGCCTTGGGCTGTTGCTTATCCAGAACCTTGTCGAAGACCAACAGATGGAAGGTATGGGGATAATCCAAACAGAGCTCAACATTATTTCCAATTTCAAGTTCTAATTAAACCTTCTCTTGATGGTATTCAAGAAATTTATTTATCATCCCTAGAATCATTAGGAATTTCACCTGAAGATCATGATATTAGGTTTGTTGAGGATAATTGGGAATCACCAACCTTAGGAGCGTGGGGAGTCGGATGGGAGGTATGGCTTGATGGCATGGAAGTTACTCAATTTACTTATTTCCAACAATGTGGTGGCCTCGATTGCAAACCTGTATCGATTGAGATCACATATGGCCTAGAAAGATTGGCAATGTATTTGCAAAATGTTGATAGTATTTGGGATCTTTTTTGGAACAAAAATAATAAATATGGTGATATATGGCTTCCTTTCGAAAAAGGTCAATGTAAATATAATTTTGAAGAATCTAATTCTGATAATTTAAGGAAACTATTTGAAATTTACGAGGAAGAAGCTAATCAATTAATCTCAAAAAAACTCCCTGCTCCTTGCCTTGATTATGTCCTTAAATGTAGCCATACTTTTAATTTGCTTGAAGCTAGGGGAGTCATATCTGTAACTGAGAGAACTAAAATAATTGCAAGAATTCGATCTTTAGCTCGTAATGTTGCTGAATCTTGGTTAGAGGAAAGAGAGTTGCTTGGATTCCCTCTAAGTAGGGATGCTAATTAACACTCGGTAATATTTTTGCTTTTTCTCACTTTAAATAGATCTAATAATAACTCTAGGAGTATCAAAAGATACTTCTAGAGTTATTGATGCTGGAATGTCTCATTGAATACATTATTATTTGATCGAAATATTTGTGTGAGGACACAATGAAGCTTTTTCAGCGTTTGCTGGTAGCTCCTGCCGCCTTGGGTCTTATGGCTCCATTGGCTGCAAATGCCGACGTCACTGCGGTATCTAACGACTCAGATCTAAGCTCTGAAGTTATTCAAGCACGTGTTGATGGCGTAGAGGCTCAACTAGGCGAAATTCAGGCTGGTCAGTTCTCTTCAACTACAACAATGAGCGGCAAGGCTGCTTTCATTACTGGTTATGTTGATGATGATGCTGAGGAAGATACTGACAGCATCACTTTTGAATATATGTATCAGTTAAATCTGAATACAAGTTTTACTGGTGAAGACAACCTTTATACACGTATCAAGACTGGTAACGTCAGCGATCATTTCGCAGATAAAGGACAAGGAACATACTTGTCTGCTGCCAATGGTAATGGAGATGTACTTGAAGTAGATAAGCTTTGGTATCAATTCCCCGTTGGCGATAGCCTTCAAGTTTGGGTTGGTCCAAGAATTGAAAACTACTACATGCTAGCTAGTGCACCATCAATATATAGACCAATCACTAAGCAATTTGCCTTAGGTCCAAACGGTTCTGCTTATGGCTCAAGCACAAGTCCAGGATTTGGTGTTGCTTGGACACAAGGTGTTGAAGATCCTTCTTCTGCAAGATGGGCACTAAGTGCTAACTACACATCTAAAGATGGTGCGTCTTCCTCAAAAGATAAAGGTATATTTGGTGAAGATTCAAGGAAGTTCTTCTTAACTAAGCTTGAGTACGGATCACCTCGTTGGCAGGTGTCTGGATCAATGTCTGTTAAAGAAGGTGGCGGTTATGATGGCTACTTCCATTCTGCTTTAGCTAAAGGAGCTAAGACAGATATGACAGCATATGGTATTAGAGCCTATTGGAAGCCTGAAATAGCAGGATCTATTCCTTCAGTTCAGCTTGGTTATGACTTCACAACTATTGATGATGCTGCTGTTGGCGCAGCAGAAGACTCATCAGGTTGGATGGTAGGTTTCAACTGGAGAGATCTATTTATTGATGGTAATAGTGCAGGTCTTGCGCTAGGTCAAAGAATGACTGCTACTGGCATCAAAGGTGGTGGTGATGATCCATCAGAAGACAACACTGTTTGGGAAGCTTATTACACCTTCAAAGTTAATGATGGCGTAAGTGTTACTCCTGCGGTATTTGGTGGTAATGATGTTGAAGCTGATGGAAAAGACATCAGTGGAGCAGTTCTACTAACTGAATTCAGATTCTAATTTCTAAATTAAAAAAGAAACGCCCCATTAAGGGGCGTTTTTTTTTTGGTTTTCTAGATTAAAAATTACCAGCAATTTTCACCCTCACCAATAGGAATACATACGTCGGCCTTTTTTGCTTTATCAGCGGCTTTTTGTGCGGCTTCGTCTAGCTTGCCATCTTCATCAGCTTCTTGATCAGTGGTCCATTCCTTTAAACCTCCCATGTGATTATGTTTTTCCCCAGCGATCGAATGGTCTGAAATGATTGTATTTGTGGCTAGAGCCGCTGCTGCTGCTAGGAATATTCCTACAGGAGTTTTTTTAGTAGGCATATGTAATAGAATTTAAGTATATTTTGATAGTTGAAGTCTATCAATGAAAGTTCATTTTTTACTGTTGTTTGTATAAAGGATTATGTTAGTCTCCAAGTCTTCTTAAGAGATTGCTATACGCCTGGAAAATTAAATCTAATTCATTCGATCTTCCATGCTTTGCTAGTAAGCCTTTTGCACCAGCATCAAGTCCAAATAAAAAATTTCTGTCTTCATTATTTTGAACATAGCTTTGTATCCAGCCTACACTCACATAACGTTCACCATTTTTGACTTCAGCAACAGAATGTAGTTTTGTGCTGGGATAAATTATCATTTCTCCAGCAGATAGTTTAATTTTTTCAGTTTTATTGATCGTCTGAATACATAACTCACCACCTTCATAATCTGTTGGTGCGTTTAAAAATAAAGTAAAAGACAGATCACTTCTTCCTGAAGGCATATAAGGATTGTCAATATGAGATCCATAGCCATGTCCAGCTAGGGATTGAGTAAACATGACTCCATGAATAAGACTAGGTAATGTAAAACTTTTTAAAAGAGGATTTGAAATTATTTTATTAGCAATAATATCTCTAAGCTCTATTGATAATTTTGAATTTTTATCTAATTGAAAATTAGATTTTATTTTTGCTGCATGACTTCCAGCAGTTTTTTTACCATCTTGCCATGACGATTTCTCTGCTTTTAGTTTATTAACTATTTGTAGAGCTTCTAATTTATCGATTAGAGAATGAGTTAAATATTCCATCTTTATTATCTAGTTTTAATTAGCATCCTAAAGCATAAGCAAGATATCAATTTATACTTAGATACGTATCATAGTTACGAAGCTATATATAGCTCTGTCTTCTTGTCTAGTCTAGCTAAAGATATTAATCCCTTCCCTAGATAGATTAATGAATTTAATTAAGCGTCTTTTCACTTCCGTAATAGCAGGTACTTTATTAGTCTCTTCAAGTTTTAATCATGTAAAGGCCTCTGATAGAGAAGTAAGGATTTATTCAGGTAGGCATTACAACACCGACAAGCAGATATATAAAAAGTTTAACGAGGAGACTGGTATAAAAATACGATTAATTGAGGCTACAGGTATTTCTTTGGTTGAAAGATTGAAGAGAGAAGGAGCAAATTCTAAAGCCGATGTGATTCTTCTTGTTGATGCTGCTCGAATTAGTAATGCTGCGAAAAGTGGACTTCTTCAGTCATATAGATCTACTGAATTAGATAAAAATGTTCCAGCCGAATATCGAGACCCTCAATCAAGATGGTATGCATTAACTAGAAGAGTTAGAGTTATGGTAGTAAATCCTAAGAAAGTAGATATAAATACAATCAAAGACTACTCAGATCTTGCTAGCCCTTCATTAGATGGACTTGTTTGTGTAAGGAAACGGAGTAGTCCATATAATCAATCTTTAGTAGCCAATCAAATAGTAAATAAAGGAGAAGCAAAAACCAAAGAATGGCTAAAAGGGATGATTTCCAATATCTCTCAACCTTTTTTCCCAGGAGATATAGGGGTTATTAGAGCTGTTGCTCAGGGAAAATGTGGCGTTGGTATAGTTAATCACTACTATGTTTCAAGAATGCTTGCTGGTGTTAATGGCAGCAAAGATAAAAGGTTGGCTAAAAAAATAAAGGTGATTACCCCTAATCCTGCACATGTAAATGTAAGCGCAGGTGGCATTGCTAAGTATGCTGAGAATAAAGAAGAAGCTATTCAATTACTAGAGTTCCTTGCCTCTCCCACTGGTAGTAAAGGTTTGGCTGGCCCAACATTTGAACATCCTTTAGTAGGTTTTAATACATCAGCAGAAGTGACACAGTTTGGAGAATTCAAACCTGACAATGTAACCATTGATCAATTAGGCGCAAATAATAAAAAAGCAATAAATCTTATGAGAAAGGCTGGTTGGGATTGAAAGAATTAACAACTAAGAGTAATTTTGATAATTTTCAATAGAAGATAGAAAATAGGCTTAATATTTTTTAGAAAGGAGAGGTGGCTGAGTGGTCGAAAGCGAACGACTCGAAATCGTTTGATAGCTAAAACTATCCGTGGGTTCGAATCCCACCCTCTCCGTATGATTTAGGTTGAACAAAATATTTTCGCTAATGAAGATTGCCTCTAGATTTGTTATTCATCACTGTGTATGCTATTTCTTTTAGAAAAGATAGTTCAAGATTGAATTCCTAAATTTTCTATCCTCTCAAGGAGTTCATTCTTTTGAATTGAAATCAGATAAAAAGAACATTTTTTTTCAGGGAAAAGCAAAACAAAGTAGTTTATTTTTAAAATGTGATGGAACCATTGCTTATTTTGCTTTAGTTAATATATGCTGCTTCATTAGAGTTGTCGAAAATACCAGGTAAAGACTTTGATCTAAACCTATTTGAAAAGATAATTGAACTCTTTCCAGTCAAAATGTTTGATAAAAATCCAAATGAATTATTAGATACTAAAGATATATTGAATTACATTACTGATCCCTTGATGAATCATAAATATAAAGATCTTAATCTTCTAAAGATCCAATAGAAGGTGCTTTTAGTTTCTATGGATTTTTAATCATCTTTTTTCTCACTAATTATGAGGTCTAAAAAATGCCTGAAAGATATGTAAGAATTCAACAGATGAAAACCAATATCTTCTCAATAAAATCATAAAGTTTGAGATTAATTACTATACTTTTAGATAACTTCAGAGCATAATCTTTTTTAATACAAATTCAATTGCGCACTCTCCTATTGGAGTTAAAGTTTGATCGAACCTGGACTTCTTTGTTATCTGATTTAAGTTATATCTGAATGTCGCATCAAGCAATTCAATTTTTTTAATTTCAATAGGAAAGGAAGTATTTGACAACATTTGGGTTAAATTAATACTCTTGTTAGACCATGATTTTGTTTTGTGTATTGTAAACGTATGTTTGTGATCTAGATTGAATGTTGATGGGAATATCCCTTGTTCATAAAGGTCCTCATCGGGAATAGTACACAGAAGATGACCACAAGGTTTCAATATTCTTATCCAATTGTTAAGTGCTATATAAGGATTAACCATGTGTTCTAAACAATGTGATGAATGAACAAAATCGAAATAGTTATCTTCAATACTCTCCATTAATTGAGCATCACCATCAGGTAGATCCCATGATCGGCAAGACTTCATTAAAGGAAAAAATTCTCCATACTGTGATAGTTTGTCTGGACCTGATCCTATATCAATGCCGTTTCCGATGATATATCGTGTCGCATATCTAGAATCTTTTATTTTGTTAAAAATAGATTTGCTAGTCTCGTGCATTTTTTCTCGTATGACCTACAGAATTTAAAGCGAGTATACATTGGTATGAAAATCAAACAAATAGAATTTATAGAAAGCATTTTCTTAATATACAATCGAAGGCATTTTTTCTTTTATCTTTCTTAGTCGATAATTTCTATTAAGCCTCTTCGTAATTTATAAAAAACGAGTTATAATAGAACCAGCAAGTTTCCAGTTATACCAATTGGTTTTAGTGCGTCCCATATAGTGCAATTTTGGTGCTAGGGAATGTGCTAGGGACAAATGAAATTACGTGTGGTTTGGTCGCCCCATACCGTGCCATAGAGTCCCTTTTGGGGGCAACTTCACGGACACCCTCTCCGCATTTTTTCTAAAACTAAAAAATTATTTGAATATAAACTCATAACATTTATTTGTTTAATTATTTTCTATTAAAGATTGATAAAAGTGATAATTACATTTTCTTACACCATTCTCCATCTTTTGCATTTAACCATTCATTGGTTTCTTCGTCTCCGAGAGTTGCTGCAACTTTGTAGTCCTTGCATGCACCTTCGTAATCTCCTAATTCTTCAGCAATATATCCACGGTTATAGTAATAGATATACTTTTCTTCAGTCGGATAGTTCGCTTCTATTGCTTTATTATAGTTGAGTAATGCACCTTGAAGGTCTCCTAGATTTTCTTGTGCTATACCTAACTCGTTGTAATAATCTGAATCCATTTGGCAATGAACTAAGGTTTTTATTTTGGGACAATCTACATACATTCTTTGTCTATTTTCATACTTTAAATAAAGTTCACCTGCTTTCTTATAGTCATTTTCTGCTTGCTTATAATTTTCTAATTCTAAATTATACCAACCACGATTTTCAAAGTATAGACCGTCTTCTGGGTATGCTTTTATTGCTAAATTTATATATTTAATAGCATTCTTGTAATCTCCTGATTCTTCATATTCCAAAGCAATATTATTATAAGCATATTGATTACCTCTCTCACTATCTAATTCCATTGACTTTAAATAATCTTTAATCGCTTCTTTGCTTTTTCCAAGTCCGCTATAAGCATTCCCTCTGTTGTAATATGCCGCACCTTCAAGTGAATAATTTTTAATTGCTTTATTAAAATACTCAAGTGCTTTTTGATACTCTCCTTTATTAAGCATTCTATAACCATTATCAAAGTTTAACTTATAGGCATTCCAATTCGTTGCCTTTACTTCTTGTTTAAATAAAGCAATATCACTGGATAATGTAAAGAAAATTATGCCTAAATTTGCTGAAAAAGGAATTACTAAAAATGAAAGAAAAAAGGAATATAAGTTTTTAGTTTTCATACTTACTCGGTAAATCTAATTGATATTATCTCCAACCTTTGTCGTTGCATATATCTTTACTAGATTTGATAGCTTTCCTCACGGAAGATTGTGATCTTGTTGGATATACTTGTTGGATTCCGTGGAAATGATTGATATGACTAGTGCTTTGAGTGTTGGGGGTTGTTCTGAATCGACCGTTCTGAAATCTTGTTGGATTTCTTGTTGGATTTTCGCCCTGATTTCGACTTTTTGTTCCTATGTCTTCCCTGGCCTGCCCTCCTGAACACAAATCGACGGACACCCTATCCGCATATTTTTGTCTCATAAGGTCCCAAATATTCTCTTTGGAGGGTGTTTCCAAAAGTTCTATAAAATCTAAAGAGGTTATGCGGTTTCCTTAAGTTTTATAGGAAAGAAGGGATTAAAAAATATCCATTTCAACGTCTAATTCAATATCCGTCTCATCAATATCAACAATTCCATCATCATTGTAATCCCTATCTATTACATCGATTTCATTGTCTTAATATGCATGAAGTATTTCTGATTCAGAAGGAGTATCTCCTTTTTGGTTCCTAGAACGATTTTCAGAAATATCTTCTGGATACCAATTATTTGGATCATTTTGTAATTCTGGATGTGTAGCGATATGAAACTTATGACTAATATCTTTATTTTTCCAAAATTCAAGTATTCTATCTGGATTATCTAGGACTGAAGAAGGAGTTTTGTCTAACATATCTTTTACATCAATCAATCATGCAAAATCCCTATTCAAGGATCGAAATTATAAAGAAGCGATAACTACTTGTAATCAAATATTGGCTATAAAGAAAGATTCTATAGAAGCCTTACAATTATTATCCAATTCTATGCTTGCTCTAAAGAAGACAGAATTTGCAATATCTTATTTGGATCAAGCGCTTCAAATTGAACCCGATAATTATGAAATAATAAAAGATTTAGGAAATTTATATCAAGTGGCAGGGGATACAAATCAAGCAAAAGATTACTACATAAAATCTTTATCTATTAATCCAAATTATGCTCCTGCCCTTACTAATCTAGGTTCTATTTACCTTAAAGCTGGTAAGAAGCTAGAAGCGCTAAAACTTCAAATAAAAGCCACAGAGTCTGATAAGTCACTTACAGCAGCCTGGTACAACCTTAGCAATACTTACTTTCAGTTAAGGAAGTCAAAGGAAGCCAAGATTTCTATTCAAAAAGCTATTGAGCAAAATTCAAAATTATTCAATTCTCACTTTCTGTATTCATCTATTTTACTTGAAGAAAATAATCTTCTGGCAGCACAGAAGTCTTTATTAAAAACAATTGAGCTAAAAGCTGATCATTTCACAGCATATTTTTTTCTAGCCTCCACATACATCAAGCAAGAAAAATTTGAAAAAGCAATCGTCCATCTGAAGAAAGTAATTAGTCTAAAGCCCAATCACATAAACGCTTATACAGAACTTGGTATGGTTTATAAAAATATTAAGAAATTAGATAGCGCAGAGGAATATTTACGAAAAGCAATTGAAGTTAACCCTAATTCTCCAATTGCATATTCTAATCTTGGAACCTTATTAATGGATATTGGTAAACTAGAAGAGGCATTGAAAATAACAAAAAAATCAATTGAATTAGATTCAAATTTTGCTACTGCTCATTATAACTTAGGGAATATTTTTTATAAGTTAAATAATCTTGATTCTGCAATAAATTCCTATAAAAATGCAATAAGAATTAAACCTGATTTTGTTGAAGCTATTTTTAACATTGCAAGTTCATTTAAGGATAAAAATAATAATAATAAAGCTAAAATATATCTTAGAAAGGTAATAGAATTGTATCCAAATTACCCAGAAGCTTACAATAAGCTTGGGAACATTCTTATAGAGGAAAATAATATATGCTCATCTATTAAGTACTATTTAAAAGCTCTAAAATATAATTCAAATTATCCTGAAGCATACTATAATATTGGTTTTGCTTATTACAAGCAGGGAGATATACATGCTGCAATAAGTAGTTATCAAAAAGCGATAGAAATTAGACCAAATTATGCAGAAGCACATTACAATTTAGGTAATAGCTATTATGAAAATGGAGAATTTGAGTCTGCTATTAAATCTTTTCAGCAATCTCTTTTAATAAATGAAAATAATCCAGAAGCAAGATGGAATTTATCTTTTGCTCAAATGTTTATTGGGGACTATAAATCCGGTTGGGAAAATTATGAAGCAAGATGGAATATAGAAGATGCAACGATACCTCATGCAATTCCTAAAATCCCAAAATGGTGTGGAGAAAAATTAGATATTGGTGAGAAATTACTAGTAGTGAGTGAACAGGGATTAGGAGACACAATTCATTTCATGAGATATATACCTTATCTTAAAAAGCTTAATATCAATATTTCTTTTTGCGCTCAGAAAAGCTTACATGGAATTATTAAATCATCGAATATTCATAAAGACCCATTAACAATATCACAAGCAAATATAGTTTCCGACGGTAAATGGATTCCTTTACTATCAATACCTCAATATATTGGTGTTGATTCTAATAATCCTATCATTAATGATCCATATATTTCAGTTAATCATAAACTCATAGAAAGTTGGAAAAATCTTATTAAGACTAAAAGTAAACCGATTATTGGTATTAGTTGGCAGGGTAACCCAAAGCTGGAAACTGGAGCATGGAAAGGAAGATCTATCCCCTTAGAAGCTTTTTCTAATATTGCAAGGTGTGATGAATTTAGCTTTTTATCATTGCAAAAAGAATTTGGTGCAGAGCAATTAGAAAGTGTTTCATTTAAGAATAAGTTTCTTGATTGTCAAAGCAAAATCAATAAAACCAATGACTTTCTAGATACAGCAGCAATAATACAAAATTGCGATCTAATTATCACAATTGATTCATGTGTTGCTCACCTGGCGGGAGCTATGGGTAAGCCAACATGGGTTCTACTTAAAAAAAATATAACATGGAGATATGGTCTAAATAAGAGAACATTTTGGTATCCTTCAATGAACCTATTTCATCAAAAAGAAATTAATAACTGGGAGGAGTTGATGAGTAGAGTCGCTTTAGAATTAAAACTTTTATTTTGAACTACGATAATCAAACTACCATTTATAGGAAGTTTTAATGTAATAAGAAACCTAAAGATTAAGTAGAGTCCCTTGAAAGCATAAGAGTCATAACTAGATTATAAAATTACTCTAGTTATTTAAATCTTTTATAGTTACGATAACTTATGATTTTTATTTCTTGGAGTGAAAAAAAACCACTTAATATTCAGTTCATTAATGATAAACCTGAAAAGAAATTTATAAGAGAGATTGAGACTTTTTCAGGATTAGGATTAGTTCAAAGACGTTCCGGAAAACAAATAAGAGAAAATGAACTACTTGATAAAACAAAAAAAAGACTATATCCTTGAAGTGTATAAAAAGCTGCATTGATGAGTTGCATTTAATAACTTTCGCTCATGATCCGATAAATGTTTCTATTGCTAGTGAAATAAAATACCCTCTTATGGTTTGTTCTCATGAAAGGAGTGGGACGCATTTTCTTATGAATTCATTGTCTTCTTCTACTTTTTATACAAATGAACCTTACCTAGATTATGACTCTCTAGGATCAGCTATAAATTTTTTTAGTAAAAAAAGTATATTTTCTTTTATTCATAAGTGTTCAGATATTAGTACTAACAATGGTCTTTTTTGTGTCAATAGTATCATTAAATCTCATTTTCCACTTCCTTTGATTGGTGATGATTCCATTAATATTTTAAAAATTGTATATATATATAGAAACCCTGTTGATGTTTTTATATCTTTTTGGAAATTTTTACATAGATGGAAGTGGTTTGAAGGCCCTAAACTTGATTCTCCTCTAGAGCTAATGAGGAGTAGACCTTGCGGGCAATCGCAACGATACCAAATTGAAAATTATCATACTTATTTTTCTAGATGGGCAAATCATGTAAGTAGTGCTTATATCGCATCAAAAAAAATAAAAAACATTACTTGTATTAATTATTCAGACTTGCTTTTTGATTATGCAAATAGTATTGAAGATCTATGTGATCAACTTTCTGTTCAAATAATTGAAGAACCCAAAATGCCTAATAAGAGTAATTATATTAAAGGCGTCGGATCTTTAGAAGTTTCTGAAGATGTAAGAAATGAAATGAATGAATACTGTGGCAATGAGGTTCGGAAATATAAATTCCTACCTCTCGATATTATTAGAGACTTCTCCTGAATTAAGGTTTTAATGATCTAAAAATTTTTTTAAGTTTAATATTCAATAGAATTTCAACCAATTAATTAGTCAGAGCTGTAATCAAAACAAATAAGATTAGACAAAGCAATGACAAAAGTCAGAATAGACAATAATATATAAAATAGAATGTATAGAGATTGAAAAAATGATGATTCAGCTGCTCAGAAAGAAAACTAATCGAGCATTTCCTCCTAGTGAAAGGCTTAAATTTGCGTTAATTCAGAAATTTAATCTAAGAGATGGAGATAAAGTAAATGGGTTTACTTTGATTGAATTAATAGTTGTTGTAATGATCATTGGAATTCTCTCTTCTATAGCTGTACCTCAGTTCTTATCCTCCGCTGATAAGGCTAAGCAAAAAGAGGCGAGTCTTTTAATGGGTTCTTATTTAAAAGCTGCTCAATCTTATTACACGGAATACAGCAGTGTCCCAGTAAACGCAGGAGGTATCAAAAATTATGTTTCAGTAACTCAATGTCCAAGTAGTGGAGGCGCTTCTGCTTGTAAAAGTGCCACCCCAAGTGTAGTGAGTGATAATTCTTACCAGTGGTTTTCACCCTCGGGCAATTACAGAATCCTTATGGAAAGGAATGCTCAACGTTTTCGAATAATGTCTTATCCACATGGTGGTTCATATGCCAATACAGGATATGGAGTTAAAGCTTGTTTCAACCCCGCGACTGGAGGAGCAAAAGTTTTTGAGAATACTGGAACAGCTCAGCAAGGTCAGAGAAATATGGCATGGCCAAATTGTTAAGAGAAGATATGAATTTATTGTTTAATTGATGGAGAAGAAACCTCTAGTTAGAGTTAATGAGTTATTTTTGGATGAATCAAGTGGATTTGCTATATCACAAATATTAGTCTTAGGAATAGGTTTGGCAGTTATAACTAGCGGAATATTATCTGCTGCTTTGCTAGGTCTAAAAGAATCAAAAATAAGTAGACAAGAACTCATGGCTAAAACAGCTTCTGAGTCTGGTGTGACTACTTTTAGGGCACTCTTAAATGATAATGGTGATAGTCTATTTTATTATTTTTGGTTGACTAAAAACTGCTCAATTAATGCCATTGAATGTCCTACTAATATATTAAATTCAACCATTGCAAATCCATCAAATCAGTTCTGGGAAGATAAAGATTGGTGTAATGGTAATCAAAATTGCAAAGGAAGAAGAGTCGCTCCATTATGTAATTATGAAAGGAAAATAGGTTGGAATAGAACTACAAATTATTTCAAAACACTTCTTGATGGGACCCCCGACAAAATTGGATATGATCTTCTTGGAGCAAAAAAGGAATTTAATCAGTTTTATGATATTAAATCTACAGAATTTACTGGCTCAGAGGATTATGGAATAACTTCAATATTATTAGAAGGAATTAATAAACCAATTTCTCAAAATGAAAAAACTGCATCGAATAAACTAAGAGTTAATTTCCAAGTTAATAAAAAAATTCCTTTATCAGGGTTCGCTTTTTTGAGTATTGGTGAGAACGTAGACGATGATGAGGATTCATTATTTTTGGGTAATTTAAATATATACGGTGATAATGGATCATCTCCTAAAGGCTCAATAATTTGGAGGAGGAATTTAGACGATAACTTTTCAGATTGTGCATCTTTCAGACAACAGGCCAAATCAAACAACTCAAATTTTCCAAGAAAAGGGAATGGTGGAATTTGGGTACAGCCACTAAAAATGCCTAAAGAACCATCACTTGGTGGAATTAAGGATATTGGTATTCTGATTTGCACTCCTGAAGTAATAAATAGAAGAGGAACTGCATGCAAATTAAATAACTTCCAAGAAAAAAAAACAAGAAATTATTTAATACATTCTATTTTTGCTAGTAGTCCAGGCTCAAGATTTGAGGTGTCAACATCTGACGATTCCATCGTAAACTTGAAGATTCTTGGTGATATCGATATAAGTAATGGAGGTATTTTTTGTCACAGAGACAAATCATCTAAATGTGGCAGCGGGAATCCAAATAATTTAAATATCTTCTTTAGTCCACACTCTGATAATAGTGCTTCGAATTATAATAAATTAGTATGTCATCGGAATGGAAATGGCGGAGTAAAATTAAAGAATATTCATACCATAAGTTCATTAAATACAAAATATTTACCTGCAAATAGTTTTAATATTGATAATACAAATAATGAAAAGTTTAATGCTTTTATATATGCACCTAGTAATACCTTCATCTCAATAATGCCTGAAAACAAGTTAGTACAAACTGTCAATACCAATAGAAATAGTGTCTTAGGATCAATGGTCGTAACTACAAGAGGAGTAAAAGGATGGATCAATGAAACAAGAGGTGGAAGATGGGAAGATAAAATGACTAATTTATTTGTAACATCCAATAATAAATTGATACCTTCAGAGAATGGAGGAGTTACAGGTTCAATAGATACTTCATTTAAAAATCAAGATATAATAGCAATGGGTACTAAGAATGAATATCCAAAGAATAATCTTATAAAGGATGTAATTCTTGCCTATAATAGAGAAAATAAAAATTATTCACTTTTTGGATTTGAAAAGCAAAGATCGAACCAAGCTAATGATTCGAGTTCACAACGCTCATTGCCCGTAAATAAAGGTATTATAAAAAGAAATCCAGTAATTAATTTAGGAACCAATCTGAATACTAGTCTAGCGATATATTGGTTAAACTTTTATAATATTAGATTATCAATAAGGCCAACTATATCTAATAGAGATTTTTCTGGTGCTGCTTGGGTGAAAAATCTATGTTTTGACAATAGAGGAAAGAAAAGATGGTATTTCAGTGAGAAATTTTATGATCAATTTAATAAGCAGCCTAAGGAAAAGATGAAATTTGGCGTTGGATATTATAGAGGCCAGTCAATATTATTATGGGATACTTTAAGAGATTTCAGATCATGATTTATTTTGACTTTAAAAGATATTTCTCTTTAAATAAGTTCGAAAAGGGCTTTGGATTGGTTGATTCAATTCTTAGTATAATGATGCTTGGAACTTTATTAACATATAGTGTTTACTTTGCATCAAAAAGAGCTGGTGTTACTAGTAAATCAAATATTACTCGAGCAATAAATAAGGAAATTCATAGAGATATAGAGAGGCTAAAGTCAGATTTATGGAATATTTATTATGATAGAAATAGTAAAGGATATAATAATAAAACAAGTAATGGAAAAATAGATTGTTATGATATGAAAGCTACTATAACTAAATTAGATAATTGGAG
This sequence comes from Prochlorococcus sp. AG-402-K14, assembly GCA_003216815.1. Classification (GTDB taxonomy): domain Bacteria; phylum Cyanobacteriota; class Cyanobacteriia; order PCC-6307; family Cyanobiaceae; genus Prochlorococcus_B. The sequence goes on from QCIG01000002.1 coordinate 54,166, forward strand.
AAGAGGTAATAATAGTAAATCAAATTTAATTCAATCATGGACTCCATCTAAAAGCTCAAATAAAGTATTTACAGGAGTACCTGTTAAAATTACTAGACAATTAATTACATCTAGACCATTGAATATAACCTATACAGGTATTAATAAAAGTATAGCAAATATTACTTATAGAGTTGAATGGGGAGGGAATAATATTCAATGGTTAAGTGTTGCTTTGGGAAGTGAGGCTCATAGTTGGTGTCCTCAGATGAGTTATTAAATGAAAATAAATTCCAAAGAAGGTTTTACAATAATAGAACTAATAGTAGTTATTTTTTTAATTAGTTTTTTTTCTGCCTTAGGCGTACCTTCAATATTAAATTGGAAAAGAAATCAAAATGTAAATGCATATTCAAGAGAATTAAGCGAATTTATTAGGTTAGTTAGAAAAGATTCTAGAAGATGGGGGGCGAGTTGTGATTTAAAAGTAAAACAATTAAGCTTTAATGCAGAGGGTAAAGGATTTGTTGTTCAATGTGATTATGGCAATGCTTTAAAAACTAATATTAATTGTGAGCGTGATATCTATTTGTCAAAACTTAATTCAAATAAAGAATGCAGGCTTAATTACTTAGTCCCATCTATTAATAAAAAAAATAATATCTTTCAAGTTGTAAGTGATAGTTTTAGTACAACTCCAAATGGGAGGATAAGTAATGATGATTCAATTATTATTGTAGTCGGGTCTATTTTTTATAATCAAGGTTCCAAACAGTTAAACTGTTTAAAAGTTACATCTCCAAGTGGACATGTTAAGCAAGGTAAATTCTCAAGAATAATAGTTTCAAATAATATTTATAGAAGTCAAATAGATAATAGAATTGATAAAAGACAATGTATTTTTAGGAGTTAAATAAATGGATATTAGAGTAGAGAAAGGTTTTACACTTGCTGAATTAATAGTAACAAGTGCTATTTCTACCTCTGTTATTATTGGTGGTTTTGCCTTAGTACAAGTGTTAATGCAGACGAGTGAATTAGAAGAAAGAAGTCTAACAACGACAGGTAATGTAGAAGATGCTCTTGATTTTATAATGGATGAAGTTAATAGAGGGAAAAAAATAATAGAAAACCAATCAGATATAAAAAATAATAATCCTATATGTTCAATTCCAAATGGTAAATTTTTATTTGGAATAAAATTACCTGGACAAGCTTTATCAAACAAAGATTATACTAATAAAGATATTGATTCTAAAACCGGTAAGTTTAATTTATCAAAAGTTGAATGTCCTATTGTTTATTATTTAAGGAATCATACTTCTCAAGAAAAGAAAGGTTTTACCTTGTTAAGATATGGACCACAATTAACAAAAAAAGGTTTTTATGAATCCCCTTCATCAAAAAACTATAAAAGTAGTTCTTTGCTCGAGGGTATTCTTAACTCTAACCAAGAAAATGAAAATTTAATTTGTCCTCCTAATTGGAAATCTGTAAATAAAATTGAAGGATTTCAATATTGTTTGGATAAAAATAATAAAGCAATCGAAATACTTATTGGTGTTGATGATTTACTTAATCAACGTCAAAAAACAAATGTGATTTCATCCTTTGGAGGGTTTACAAGAATTCAGGATGAGGGTTTGATAAATATGAATCCAGGAGACGTTAAAGAAGGCAAAATCCCCCCTTGTTTTGGTGGACCTTGTAACTGGATGGGTGTTGGAATAAAATCCAATAAGATTACATTTATGATTGATAAATCAGGCTCAATGTATAAATATTTTAGGCATTGGAAATGCGATAAGACAAAATATGGTTGGAGAAGTTGCAGAACAGTTTATCCAAGAATTCAAGGGCAAGGGTTATTTGATGCAGCTAGATCAAACCTAAGGCAACAAGTAGTTAAATTACCAACAAGAGATGAAGTTAACAAATTAAATCAACAATATAATAGTAATTTCGAGTATGTATATTTACAAATAATTGCTTTCAATCATATAAATTACCCTCTTTTCAGTTCTGGTCCGAAAATTTTAACTCATGCTACAAAAGCTCAAGCACTTAGATGGATTGACCAGTTACGACCAGGAGGAGGAACTAATCCTTGGAATGGTTTATGTTCATCTTTACAAGACGATAAAAATGTTGGTCAAGTCATACTACTCTCTGATGGTATGCCCAATAGGTATTCTGGTTATTGTGCCGGTAAATATGGAAAATATTCAGATGTAATTAATGAATTTAATAGGAATATAAGAAGCAAAAAACCATCAGGTGAATTAATAATAGATTCCATCTCATTCTTTCATGATTTTTGTAACTCCAACAATAATATTTGGGGGAGAAATTGGTTGGGTAATATTTCATCAGGCAATCAAAGTGAATGTACTCCTGTTAATTAGACTTTCTCATTTTTATATTATTTATTAGTTCAATATTATTAAAAGTTACTTATTCGAAGATTAAATATTTTCATCATTGGTCTCTTTAATTATATTAGGAGTAACTAATATTACCAATTCTCTTTTTTCTTTACTTATTTCTTTTTTCTTAAATAATCTTCCTAGAAGAGGTAAATCTCCAAGCAAAGGTGTCTTCCACAACTTTTCTACTTCCGTATCTTGCAGAACACCAGTTAAAATAAGGGTATCATTATTTTTAACTCTAATAGAACCTGTGTCGACTTTCCTGGTACTTAATAAATTAATCATCGGACAACCTGGAATCTCAACTTGATTAGATACACCTGTGATTTCTGGTGAAATTGTAAAAGTAATAAATTCGTTATTATCTATCCCTAGTATTCTTGCACCTAGCTTTACACCCACTAAACCATATTCGACTGTGCATACACTACTTCCTTCTTCAGTTGAAGCATTTACAGGGACTTTATCTCCAACTTCGACATACCCATCATTCCCAAATTCTCTTCCTATTTCGCCATCACCAGCAGGACCAGAATATTCACTAAGAATAAGAGTTGGATTAGCTAAGACTTGTGCGGTGCCTTTTTTTAATTGTAGCTCTAATTGGGTAACAAATTGCTTTGGCCATGCTAACCCTGGGTTTGAGATTGGATTGCCAAAATTAGGAGCATTATTACCAATTATAGATTTCAATATACCTTGATCATTAACAATAAAAGTCTTACCTGTTCGAACTGCAAAGTCATTACTAAAAGAATTATCTTTGGTAACTCTTAAATCAATTATTTGAACATTAAGTGCAACTTGCTGCTGTCTTTTGTCAAGATCTTTTAGGAAATTTTGAGCAAGTTCAACTAATCTCGGTTCACCTACCAATGTTATAGTTTGGAGCCTCTCATCAGTAGTTGCAAAAAGTCCTAAAAGTGGACCTATCGTTGCTCCATAAACCTTAACTGAGGTTTGAGATTGCTCTGTGGTTGTTGAACTATTTGATGCTCCTTCAACAGCTTCTGCTTGTGTAGCTCCTTCCGTAACAGAAGTATTAATAGTATATGTTTTTGTCACACTCGCTCCAAGATTTGCTAGATAATCTGCAGCTGAACTAGAACTTATTTGATTCAAATTAAAAACAAATGATTTTCTTTCTTTAAAAATTGTATTTCTCACATCAGGTCCCACATAAAGAATACCTTCCTCAAATTTTGCCTGTAAGCCACTAGCCAATAAAACAGCATTAAGTGCTTTTGAATAACTTATATTATTTAAGGATATAGTTAATAATCTAGGAGAGTCTGCGTTTTGTTCGCTAGCTTCAGGTAAAGAATCTATATCTGTTAATTCAGAACCTTCTAAAGCCTCTAAATCCAATGGCTGAAACTGGTTAGAATCCTGATCAAATGAACTTATAACTTGATTTGATCCCTGAGAATTAAAAGTAGGTTCTTGATTAACCCAAACAAAATCATAACCACCTATTTTTGCAATTTTCTGAAGGATAGTTTTCGCGGAAACTTGCCTGAAAATTAAAGTAATTTTGGGTCCATTAATATTTAATAAATTTGGATTGTATATAGATTTTTGGTTGTAGTCATCCTTAAGGGAATCAAGTGATGCAATCAATTTACTATGATTTAAATAAATAGAACTTTCATTAAAGGATTCTAGATTACCTATATTTTTATGAGATCTAGATATATTGAGAAAACTTTTTAGAGAATAATCCAGTTTATTTAAGTGCTTTCTATCTTCATAAAAAGAATCAAAATCATATGAATTTACTGATATGGGAGCTAGAGAAAATAGGCAACCAAAAATAGCGGAAATATAGTTTCTATTAGTCACGAAACGTTAATACAGTGTTTATATATTAAATATTTTAATATAGTTTTTTGATAATTAATAGATATCATTGTTCTTTTGTAGGAATATTAATTATAAATTTAGAATTCATATATCCTTGTTTTGAACTTTCTGATTCACTTCCTTGATAAGAAGAAGCACCTATATTAATACATGTAGGTATTATCGTGATTTTATATGACTGTAAAAGTCTTATGAATTTTATAGTGTTAAAATATTCTGATTTAAGGCTTATCTCTAAATAATTATTTATAAAATTAAGTTCTTTTGGAGGAAGATTATCCTGAGGAAAAGAATTAGCTTCCTCAGAATTAGAAAACCCATCATTATTGTATTCATTTGAATAGTTCTGATCTTCAGTCATTATAAAATTATTGTTATTATCTAAGTTGTTATAAGTTAAACCTAGAGTATTTTGTTCGTCCTCATTTAAAGCTCTACATATAGAAAAAGGATCTTCATTAATTTTCATTAAAGATAAAATCTCAACATCAGATTTCAATGCAACATCTGAAATTATGCGATTAATTAATATAAGTTGGTTCTTCTCTAGAATAGTTTCCTTTAAACTAGAGAAGGGAGTTTCTATCTTCTTAATTAATTTAACTAACTTATCTCTTTCAATCGTTAAATCTGCTATTTGGTTAAAATGATCTTCATAAAGGTTGGCCTTTCTATTTAGTTTTATCAAATTAGCTATGCTTGGATATAAAAATAAATAAGAGAACAATAAAAAGCTTAATCCACCAATTAAAAAGGGGAATGATTTATTCTTATGTATTGATTTGAGGTCATCTAATTTAAAATTTTGAATATCCTCTAATTTTATATCATTTAATTTTTTTAATAATTGACTAATATCAATAGAATTAAGATCTGAATAGATTTTTTTTAGTTTTATTTTGATGTTAGACATTAATTCAATAAAGCTCCAATTTTTTTGTATTCACTAAGTTTTATTAGCAATCCATTTGCTGAAGATTCAGCATATAGGGACATTTTATTTTTTAGGCTCAATGATTTTAATGATCCTTTGATTTCCGCTTTGAAAACAGATTTCTTAGCCTTATTATCCTCTGAAGAGCTTTCTTCATTGAATATCTCATTAATTGCAATAGTTTCTATGCTTATTAATGGTGATTCAATTAATAAAGTTACCATTTTATTTAAAAAATCTAAATTTGGGGAATCAGCAATAATTTTATATGCATATTGATCTATGATAATTTCATTTATAGAGATTTTCTCGGGAATTGCATTTTGTAAATAAAAAGCAAAGAGATAAACTGGTGCACGTTCGGTATAAAAAATTTCAAAAGAATTGTATTGCGATTTTATTTCATCTTTCTTTTTAATTGCTTTGTTAATCTGGTAATTTAAAATATTAAATTCATAATGAGAATTTTCAAATCTACTAATTTTATTTTTAGGAATTAAAGTAAATATGTTTATTGAACCGAATATTATTATTCCAATTAAACTAGGAACCAAGATAATGGGATTATTTATTATATAATTCCCAAATAATTTATAATTATTTGATTTATTTTGCTTTATTTTTAAACTTATAGAAGGACTAATCCATTCTTTAAGGTTGCCATCTTTAAATGCAAAGTTATATTTCATAATTTAGAAATATTTAAAATTAAGTTTGTAACTAAGATCTTTGAATCGAGGGATTGATTGATATTGCTTATATTTTTAATATTACTTTTATTGGTTTTGGAATTGTTAAAATCTTTAATTTCATCAGCTTTAAAAAATGGGGAAGGAATGTCTATATTCCTGTTTAAAATCAATGAATCTAATCCTTGACCAAAAACAATAATATTACTAACCTTATCGTAATTATTCTCTTTCTCAATTATATTTATTGATGTTTTTAATCTATCAAAAAAATCATTTATTGAACTTTTCTCATCTTTATTGCAATATAGTATGGAGCCATAAGGAAGTTTATATGATTTAATTGCATTATGTTTATCGGTCATTATTAATTGAATTGAATTTGATTCAATATCTGCAAGTATAAAACTTTCATCTATATAAGTATCTTTTATCTCATCATATAAATGAAGTGAAGGGAAAGTTATACCAATTACTGGTAGATTAATAATTTCTAATGAATTTATCCATCCATTAATTAGTTTTTTACTTGAGAATACAATTCTATTAAATGAATTTTTCTTATATTTAATGTTATTTATATCTGAATATGTATCATATGGTAAAAAAGGTGTATTTGCTTTTATTTCTAACTCAGTTGGCTTGCTATTCCCTGACCTTGACACAAGTGAAATTATTGAAAATATTGAAGAAGGGAGAATTAACAATATTGGATTAGAATTAGTGTTCAATATGTTTAGCATATCTAATATTATTTGTGATAACTCTTTTGGATTCTCAACCTGATCTTTGCCTATCAGGTATCCAGGTATTGGAATCTCAACAGATCCATTAATTATATTAGTGTTCCCCCCTCTTGTAATTGATAATATTGTGAGAACTTGATCTAAGTAAAATATTACTGTTATATGATCACTATGTTTATCTGAGTTATTCTTTCGCTTGAAAAATGGAAATTGTTTTATTGTTTTAGCAAATTTATTTACATATTTTATTTGATTACCTTTCTTTTGGTTCTTCTTTGTATTTAGCATGCTTGGTAATTTTATTTTTTTTATTGATGATTGGTTTGTATTTTTAGTAGTCAGTTTAAATTTAATTCTATTTATTAGAATTAAATTAGGGCATATTCTTTTTATTGTTTCTTTAATACTTATCATCATATTTTCATTTTTATTCTATATCTATCACTACCATCAGTTAACTCTATAAATTGCTTATCAATAGAAATTCGAGATAGTTTTAAACTTTCTCCAATCTTTTGTCCAATTTTGAGTAAGTATTCTTTTCCATTATTTTCTTTTAAAATAACAAAAGCATTTTTATTAGTTTGGTATAAACCTGATAATTTTATTTTCTTTAAAAAGTTAATCGCATCATTGGATGAATTAATTCTTTGATGAATAAATGGATCCCTTGTACTCCTTACAAGTTTAGAAACTTCTTTAGCCTCTTGTTTTGGTAATGGCAACAACTTATCGGAAATGTCTGTTTCTTTTTTAGAAATCTCTTCCGCTGAAAAGCGGAATGTTGGGTTCAAAGGTAATGTATGAATTGATTTAGTTAATGAGCTATTAGAATCTTCTTGATTTGATATTTCCTTATTAATTGTATTGGCTGTAGTGATTTGTTGAGATTGAAGGCACAGGAAGAACAAAGCAATATAATTAATTGTTTTTTTAATCATTTCTTTTTTTATGTATGACAATTTTATGAAATTATTCTTTGGTATTTTTTATAATTCTATCTTGTTTGACTAAATTTGCTATATTGGCTAGTCAATATTAAGAATTTGGTATAAAATTAATTTAACGTTAGATAGATAATAGACGATGAAGCCTGAGGATAATAGGCATAAATCACCACCCCTCCTTTCGGAAGAGCTTTGCGCCGAGGCAGGTGTAATACCTTTAAATCTAAAAGGAAATATTTTGAAAATCGGAGCAATGAATCCTGGATACAGGAAAGTAAATCAAATTGTAGAGGATCTTAAGAAAAACAAAAATATTAGTGTAACCATAAAGCAGATATCACCTTTGGAATGGGAGAAATGGTTTTTAGAGTCCAATAGTAATGAGTTGAATTTTGATCTTAATCTTGAAACAAATGAATTAGATCTGCCTGACAATCAAATTACTAAAAAATCTAGCTCTCCTATGGCTGGAAAATTAAATAATGATGAAGACATCAATAATGGATTAATTGATAAATATGATACAAATGAAGAAGAGGATTTAGAACCAACAAGGATTGAGATTGATGAGAATGATCCACTATATAAGTTGGCGAACTCTTTAGACCAATTTCAAGAACAAGATGAAGACGAATTTGTTAAAGATGATGAGATCCAGCTAGAGAATGATTTAAGTGATTCAGAAGATCCAATAATATCTGGAGTTGCCAGGTTATTGACTAAGTGTGTTCAACTAAGAGCATCAGATATTCATGTCGAACCCCTAGAAGAAAGATTTAGAATTAGATATAGGTTGGATGGTGTTTTAGAAGAATTAATATCACTACCTATCTCAAATATAGGCCCCTTTGTAAGTAGATTAAAGATAATGAGCAATTTAGACATTTCTGAAAAACGTCTACCTCAAGATGGACGTCTTAGGTGTATTCTTGAAGGCCGTCAATGTGATTTTAGGGTTAGTACATTACCAGGAAGGTGGGGTGAAAAGGTTGTATTAAGATCATTAGAGCAAGATACTTTGCTGAATTTAGATATTTTAATTAATTCAGATAAAGAATTAAAATCCATAAGAGAAATGGGTGATTCTCCATATGGAATTTTAATAGTAGTAGGCCCTACTGGAAGTGGAAAGTCAACGACTTTATATTCAATACTTAATGAATTAAATAAGCCTGGAGTTAATATAAGTACAGTTGAAGATCCTGTTGAATATACACTTGATGGTATTCACCAGGTTCAAGTTTTAAGAGAGAAGGGACTGGATTTCTCAAGGGCTTTAAGATCATTGATGAGACAGGATCCAGATATTATTCTCGTAGGTGAAACTAGAGATAAAGAAACTGCTCAAACTGCAATGGAGGCGGCTTTAACGGGACATATGGTTTTTACTACTCTTCATGCAAATGATACAGCTACAGCAATTACAAGACTTTCAGAAATGGGTATCCCTCCTTATTTAGTTGGTGCATCAGTAATAGGAGTTGTTGCACAGAGATTAGTCCGGAAGGTTTGTCCAAGATGTAGTAGAACTCGTAAATTACAATTAGGTAAAGATGATCTTGCTCTTTCACATGCTATAACCCAAGTAAAAGAGGCAAATATAACTTCCACAAAAAAATCACTTAATAAGCAGAACAAAAAAATATGTACATTGTGTGGAGGTGCTGGTTATAAAGGTAGAGCTGGTATTTATGAAGTAATGAGGATAAATGATTCTTTAAGAGAATTAATAATGAACAATGCCACCGCAGATGTGATTCGTGAAAATGCCTTTAAAAAATCAGGAAGAAGTTTACTTGCTTATGGTATGGAATTGGTTAAAAGGCAATTAACTACAATTGAGGAAGTTGAGAGAGTTTGTTTATTAGAGGAAAACTCATGAAAGAAGGAAAATTAATTGATTTAATGAGCGAACTTGTAAAAAGAGATGGTTCAGATCTTCATTTAACAGGAGATAGTATTCCATTTTTTAGGGTTCAAGGTGAAATCCTTCCTGCTTCAAATCAAAATCTATCTATCTTAGAACTTAGATCAGAATTAGAAAAACTTTTAGGTTCAAAAAAATTAGATGTTTTTGATAAGGAAAAAGAACTTGACTGTAGCTTTGGTATTGAAGGAATTGCTAGATTTAGAATCAATATTTTTTTAGATAGAGGAAAAATTGCTTGCGTCATGCGAGCATTGAGTACAGATATTCCAACTTTTTCAAATATTGGTTTACCAGAAAGTGTTCAACAATTATTAAATAGGCCAAGGGGTTTGATTTTAGTCACGGGTCCCACAGGATCTGGCAAGACAACAACCCTTGCGAGCTCTATTGATTGGATAAATTCAAATAAATCTCATCATATACTTACAATTGAAGATCCAATTGAATTTATTTTTAAAAATAAGAATTGTTTAGTTAGACAAAGAGAAGTAGGAGAGGATACTAATTCATTTTCTAGAGCCTTAAGATCAGCATTAAGAGAAGATCCAGATATAATACTCGTTGGTGAAATGAGAGATTTAGAAACAATAAGTTTGGCAATAACAGCAGCTGAAACAGGACATCTTGTAATGGGAACATTGCATACAGCTTCTGCCTCTCAAACAATTGATAGAATAATTGATGTATTTCCAACAGCCCAACAACAACAGGTTAGAGTTCAATTATCAGCTTCATTAATAGGAGTTATTTCTCAAACACTTTGCCAAACTACTGAGAGAAAAAGAACATTGGCAGCTGAAATATTGGTGAATAATAATGCGGTAGCAAATCTAATTAGAGAATCAAAGGCATCTCAAGTTTATAGCCAGATTCAAATAGGTGCAAAATATGGGATGCAGACTCTAGAGCAATCTTTATCTGAATTAGTTTCAGAAGGAGTAATTACTAAAGAAGAGGCCTTATATAAATCAAATAGGCCAAATGTTTTACAAAGTCTAATAGACCAAGAGATTGCAAATTAATACTTTATAAATGGATTATAACTTTATAAATGATGAAAATTTAAGAGAAAAATTAATAAATGCAAGATTAATAAGAGATGTTCAGGATAATAAAAATGAGTCAATTCCTATCAAGATTTCGGCAAATTTAATTGATGGTGAAAAGTATTCAACTAATAAAATACAATCAAAAAATAAGGATTCGAAAAAAACATATAGAAAAAAAGTAAAGCAAGTACAAAATGTTATAAAACAAAACGAAAGTGATAGAGAATCTTCTACTAAGCATAGAAGAAATCGAGAAACAAGACATAAAAGGAATAATTTAAATAAAAAATATTTAAAGCTAAAAGCACCCCCAACAAAAGATCTAGCAGTTACAACAAAACAATTATCTGCAATGATTAGAACAGGCTTACCTCTTCTTGAAGCCTTGAATCTAATATCTGAAAGTACAGAAAATAGATCATTAAAATTTGTCTTCAAGGAAACATCTATAGGAATAAGTAGAGGTTCTACACTTGTAGAGAATTTAGAAAAATATCCTAGTATATTTAGTGATATGTATTTAGCACTTGTATCTGCTGGAGAAACAGCAGGATTACTACCTGAGGTTTTAGAAAGGGAAGCTGAATTACTTGAGAGTTTAGCAAAAGTTAAATCACAAATAAAAAGTGCATTAGCCTATCCAATTGCCATTTTCCTTATTACAGTAATAGTTGTAATTTTAATGCTTTTATTTGTAATACCTATTTTCGTAGAAATTTATGAGGGATCTGGTGCAAATCTTCCAGCTTTAACAAAATTCCTAGTTGATTCATCTAACTTAATGAGAAAAGGTGAGTTTTATCTGTTTGGATTGCCTTCATTAGTATTCTTTTATATAGTTATTAAAAAAGAAACTAAGAAATATTCTTTTAAACTTTGGAGAGATAGATTGCTACTTAAGTTGCCAATTACTAAAGATTTAATAACTAAATATTGTTTGGCTAATTTTGCTAGGACTCTATCAGCTTTAAGTACAGCAGGCGTACCTATATTAGAAGCATTACAAATATCTAAACGAACATTAAGTAATATAGTCTTTAAGCAAGTTGTAGATAGGATGTATAATCAAATTAGATCTGGTTCACAATTTCATACTGTATTAATTGAAGAAAAAGTCATCCCAATCATGTTTACATCTATGTTCCGTATAGGAGAAGAGACTGGAGAATTAAGTCAAATGGTTACTAAGCTAGCTGATTTTTATGAGGACGAAGTTTCAAATACTGTCAAAGCTCTAACTTCTATTTTAGAGCCACTACTAATTGTTTTTGTTGCAACAATTGTAGCAGTAATTCTTGTTGCAATGTATCTACCTATGTTTAATATGATGAATAATGTAAGATAATATCTTAGCTTTCTATTAATTAGGTCCATAAAATAATATTTTATTCCAAAACTCATTTCCTAGAGTTAAAACACATATTCCACCAATGCTCATAAAAGGTGCAAAAGGAATCAAACTTCCAGGCTTTATTTTATTGATAAAGATTCCAACGCATGTAAATATTCCTGCAAAATATATAGATAGTAGTGATGATAGAAGCAAGCCATTCATTCCAAGCCATGCTCCTAAGCAAGCTGCTAAATAAGAATCTCCCTTTCCTAATGCAGGCTTTTTGAATAATTTTTTACCTAGAAAACCAATTATTTCATAAGTCGTGAATCCTATGAATATAGCATAAAAATGATTAATTATAGAGCTTTTTGTAATAAAAAATTCACCTATAAAATATGAATTTAAAATTGTAAATATAAGACCAAGACAAATACTAGATAAGCATAATACTGATGGTATTAGTAAATACTCTATATCAATTAAAGCGATACTTACAAATAAAATAAGAAATACAGAGGTTGATAGATTTAATAATAAATCAATAGCATTATTATTAAAATAAGAGTACGCAGAAGTACAAGTTGTGAAAATTATTGCAAATGCTATTTCTACAGTTATGTATCTCAGTGATATTTTCTTATTGCAATTTGAGCATCTTCCTTTCAATCTAAGCCAACTAAATATTGGAATATTATCTATAATTTTTATTGTATTGTTGCAATTCGGGCAATAACTTCTTGGATGAATAATTGATATTTTACGTGGTATGCGATAAGTGACAACATTTATAAAGCTACCTAAGCATAGTCCAAGTAAAAATTTTAACATTATTTCTATAATTATTATCATATTTACGAACTCTCTTTTATTCAATATAGCATAACAAAAGGCTATGATTAATCATTCTTTTTTAATTTTCTAATGATATTGCATTATTGCTTTATTTTAAATTTAAATATTGCTTTAAATACTTGGAGAATATGAAAGCATTGATTTTTATTGCTAATCTTTTAGGTCTTTTATTTTTAATACGTCCCCTTGTTTGCAGATGTTGTATATATAAAAAATCAGTTTATAATGAATAATAAGATTATAGACCTAGCATGCAAAAGTCAAAGAAATTCAAGATCGGGGCTTTGATTTTTACTTCATTGAATTTGTTTTTTGCTCCTGCTTTCCCTGGCGAGATTTACCCAAAAGCTGTTTACAAGAAGCATGCTGCTTTGATAAATGAGCAAATAGCTATAAAAAATCAATCGTCTATTAAGCTTAAAGGAACATGTAATTCCTCAAAGTTATGCACAATTGCAATTGACGGAGAAGGGATTTTTACAACTCATGGTGATCAAATAAAAAGTGATCGAATAATTGGATGGACTATTGCAAATACAACAAACTCTGGCGGCGTTCTCTTTTTAAGTAGAAATGAAGATTATAGATTTCTAATCAAATACTTTGATGACTTAGGTAATCGAAATATTAGTGAAATCGGTTTTTATAATTTTAAATCCGCTCAAAGTTTTATGAATTCGCTTGAATTGCTTTCAGGACTTTCTCTTAATCATGATCAAGCTGGTATGACGACACACTGTTTAGCAATTGGCAAAGATAATTTTTCAGGTACTGATATTGATCAAATATCAGACGTAAATAAAAATTATTATGAAAGAGGAATCAAGAGGAATACGTTAATAGGTTCTACAGCTGGAGCGATAGCAGGAGCAGGAGTAGGTGATCTTGTGGGAGAGGCTGCCTCTATTACTACTGGAACAATTGCTGGTGGAATAATAGGAGGTTTTGTAGGTAATTCATTTGGGAAAAACTCAGGTAATTTAAGCTTGAAAAGGAATGTTGTAAGTGAAGTTAGGAGTCAGCCAGCCAACTCGACCTCCTTCAATGATGGTTCTTATAAGCATCGTGATGCTTGCAAGGATCCTGTTGTTCTAAGATCGCACCATCATCATCATTAAATTTGGGAAATTAATTCTTATGTTCTGTTTTCTACCTTTTTTTAATTAGCTATTAATAAATATTGTTGAAAACTTTTTTTAGTGATTTATTTTGAATGTTATTAAGAATATAAAAAAGATGACATGAAAAGTTCTAATGATTCTTCATTTCTTTACCTTGAAGCAATAAATTTAATTGATTTAGAAAATTATGGGAAAGCTATTGATTTTATTAAAAATAATATTGATACTCTTAAAGAACCCGATGATATTGCCCTAGCATATATGAATTGTGGTTTTTTGAATGACAAAATAGGAGATTATACTTCTGCGATAGTCGACTTCTCAAAAACAATATCTTTTGAAGCTGAATTGGGAATTATAAATCAAAGATCTAGAGATATTCCATTAAGTGGCAGAAGTAATTCGAGATATAAAAATGGTGATTATAAGGGAGCTATAGAAGATAAAAGAAAAGCAAAAAAGATTAGATTATTAGAAATGGATCAATCCTCGGAACTAGATAATATTAAAATAGATTATAAAAATATACTATTAGGTACTTTTATAGAGAAAGAATTGGAAACTAAATACAAAATATTGATTAAAGTATCTAAAATTGAAAAGAGTAAATATGATTTAATATCAGATTACAAAAAAGTAATTAGTATTAGGAGGAAAGATCAAGTGATAAAAAAATTAGAAAATTTAAGTGAGTCAAAGTATAAGGTTGGAGATTACAAAGGTTCTATTAAGGCTATTAGAAGGGCAGAGAAATATTATTGAATATACGGTAAATAATATTTTTTTATTGTTACCAATATGGGTCATTAAAAAAATCAACTTTTAGTTCCATTCTTTCTGGAACGGTAGATATGCATGCGCGTATTACTTCCCCGTTAACTTCTATTTCGCATGCCCCACAGCTTCCTCCCAAGCATCCAGTAGGGATTTCGATTTTGGCATCATATGCAGCTTTTAACCATTCAACTCCAGGAGAGCAATGGCTTGATTGTTTGTTAGGCCAGATTATTTTTACTTTTTTCATTTTTTAAATGGCAAAAAATAGCTCATCAATCCTTATATTTTCTTCTAAGGAGTCTGCAAGTAAGTCTAACAATCTCTCTCTTTTATCATTGCTATCCTCTTCATTGATTTTTAATTTATTTAATCCCTTCTTATCTCGTATTTTATTTATCCATTCACGTCTCCATTCATCATTTTCAAATATTCCATGTAAATAAGTTCCACCTATAAAGCTTTTATCACTTTTTTCAAGTACCCATCCTAAGGAAGTGTTTTTAAATAAAGAAGTAATATTATAATTTTCATTACTGATTAAATCACTGTGGCCATAATGCATCTCAAAACCCTTTACTTTTTTTGTCCCTGGCCATGAAACTATCTCTTCTCTTTGTGAAGTGTTCTTGGTTTCTCCAAAGGTTGTTTTTATGGGAAGAAGATCCATACCTATATCTGAAAATGAGCTTATCTCATCAATACTTTCCTGCTTATATGGGTCCTCTAAATATTTTCCTAGCATTTGCAACCCTCCGCAAATGCCAAAAACTGTTCCCCCATTTTTTGCATAATCCTTTATTTGATTACTCATGCCAATATTATTTAGAATCTGTAGATCTTTAATTGTTTGTTTGCTTCCAGGAATTATTAATGCATCTGGTGAGCCAAGCTCTTCTCCAGGTTCAATCAATCTTATTTGAATCCTTGAATCGCTAAAAAAAGGATCTAGATCAGAAAAATTACTAATTCTAGGTAGTTTTATTATTGCTATTTCTATTTCTGCATTTTGATGTTTTTGATTTCTTCCAAGTAGATCAAGTGAATCTTCAGGTGGAAAGATTTCATTAAGCCAAGGTAATATTCCTAAAACTGGAATGTCTGTTTCTTTTTCTATCCATGTTATACCTGTCTCAAATAATGCTTTATCGCCTCTAAACCTATTGATAATTATTCCTTTAATTAATCTTTTTTCCTCAGGTTTCATTAATGCAATCGTTCCAATTATTTGAGCAAAAACGCCTCCTCTTTCAATGTCTGCTACTAAAATACAGTTTGCATTTAGAAATTTTGCTAATTTCAAATTTGTTAAATCTTTATGTTGCAAATTTATCTCTACAGGACTTCCAGCTCCCTCAAGAATAAGTCTTCCATCTTGTACATTATTCAATAATATTTTCAGGCCTTTTTTAATTGCTTCCCATCCTGAATCATACCAATCTTCGTAGTAATTTATTGCTTGACTAGTTCCTACTCGCTTGCCAAGATGAATTACTTCACTGCTGCAATCTCCCTTTGGCTTGAGAAGTACAGGATTCATTTCAGCACTTGGTTCTAAGCCTGCAGACCAAGCCTGAAGGGCTTGAGAATATGCCATCTCTCTTCCTTCATTATCAACCCAGGCATTATTGCTCATATTTTGGCCTTTAAAAGGTATTGGCTTTGCCCCTTTTCTTTTTAAATATCTACAAATAGCTGTAGCTATAAGTGTTTTCCCTGCTCCACTTGAAGTCCCTAAAACCATTAAGGGAGTATGCTTAAATTCTATTTTCATTTTGGCGATAGTTGATATTTTAGGCATTTAATTAATTTCTTTATAAGATTAGTTTCTTTGTTTAATAAATCTGAATAGCTTTCTAGAACTTGTCTTCCTATTGGAGTAATACGAACTTTCGAAGTGAGCCCCTGACCATCAACTTCTCTTCGTAAGACGCCTATCTTGATTAATTTAAGAAATTCATTTTCAATAAAAAATGGACTACGTATAAACATAAATTCTTGGTTCAAATATTTTGATTTATTCAGAAAAACATTTTCAGCACTGAGACTCTTTTCCAGAAGACTTTGAAAAAGAAATAAGTTAAAGGGAGAATTTCTTATCCCTTTCTTTGCTCTTCTAAAGATTTTTTGGTCAATCAGCAACATTTAGTTAAATGGATTTATTTTTAATAGATAGGTTCAATGATGAACCTATCTATTAAAAAATTAGTTTTCTATGTTTGTGCTTGCCTCTGCATCCAAAGCACGTCAAAAATTACTTGATCAGATAGCTTTAAGATACAAAGTTATTGTAAGTGATTTTGATGAAAGAAAGATTCAAGAATTAGATCCTCGCTTGAAGGTCAAATTATTAGCTAAGGGTAAAGCTGATAGTGCATTAAAAAAGCTGATAAAAGAAAATCAAGGGTTAAATACTGTTCAAGCTTTATTAGCTTGTGATTCTTTGTTTGAGTTTGATGGGGAAATATTCGGAAAACCAATTAATAAAGATCAATTGATATCAAGGTGGCAAAGGATGTCGGGTAAATCTGGTTTGTTGCACACAGGTCATTATTTAATTTCTCTAGATACTTCAAAATTTGATATGAAAGCTATTTCACTAAATAAGAGTTTTGAGGGGGTTGTGAGTACGAAAATTGAATTTATGTCTTTATCTAGTCATGAGATCCTTAAATATGCGTCGATTAAAGAACCATATAATTGCGCAGGAGGTTTTGCTATCGAAGGTAATGGTGGTTTATTTATAAAAAAAATAGATGGATGTTTTAGTAATGTTATTGGGTTGAGTTTGCCGTGGTTGAAAACTACTTTAGAAAAATCAGGATTATCAAATTTGTTTTTAGATAGCTTTTAAGTAAAGAAAAACATTTTAATGCATAAAAAAAAGTCCTCTGTTCAGAGGACTTTTCTTATTTAGAAAGGATCTAATCTAGATCAGGCATTGAAAGAGCAGGCTCTTGTGAACGACTGATACCTTTTTCAAATCCTGCAGCTGCAGCTCTTGCACGACCAGCATGCCAAAGATGACCTACAAATGTAAACCAACCAAGGAAGAACTGTGCACCAGCAAGCCATTGGCGCAAGTTAACAAAGTTAACAGCATTAGGCTCTGTGATGATTCCACCAACTGAGTTGATAGAAGCGTTTGGAGCGTGTGTCATGTATTCAGCAGCACGGCGAACTTGCCAAGGCTGAATATCATTTTGAATTTTGTCGAGACTTAATCCATTAGGACCTCTTAGAGGCTCTAACCATGGACCTCGGAAATCCCAAAAACGCATTGTCTCTCCACCAAAGATGATTTCACCTGTGGGTGAGCGCATTAGGTATTTACCCAAACCAGTTGGTCCCATAGTTGAACCAACGTTTGCACCAATTCGTTGGTCGCGAACTAGGAATGTGAAACTCTGGGCCTGAGAAGCTTCTGCGTTTGTCGGGCCATAAAACTCAGATGGATAAGCTGTGTTGTTGAACCAAATGAAACATGAAGCTACAAAACTAGCTACACAGATTCCACCAAGTGCATAACTAAGAAGACCTTCACCATTCCAGATAAATGCTCTTCTTGCCCAACCATATGGACCGGTAAAGATATGGAAAAGTCCACCAATTATTTCAATCACACCCAGATAAACATGTCCTCCGACAATATCTTCCATTGAGTTGACACCAACTATCCAACCTTGACCACCCCAAGGGGTTGATACTAGGTATCCAAAAATAACTCTTGGATCGAGAGTTGGATTAATCAGCCTAACTTCTCCACCACCAGGAGCCCAGGTGTCGTATGCGCCTCCTATATACATCCAGTTAATGGACCATAGAAGTGCACCAACACCAAGTACAACCAAATGAAAACCAAGAATATTGGTCATTTGATTTTTATCTCTCCAATCAGT
Source organism: Prochlorococcus sp. AG-402-K14 (assembly GCA_003216815.1). Lineage (GTDB taxonomy): Bacteria > Cyanobacteriota > Cyanobacteriia > PCC-6307 > Cyanobiaceae > Prochlorococcus_B. Next base: position 72,714 of record QCIG01000002.1, read on the forward strand.
GGAGAAGAATGGGAAATCTTCTTCAAGTTTCTCTGGACCAGCAAGAGAGTGGAAAACCCCTCCAAAGCCAAGAATTCCAGAAGCAACAAGGTGAATAACACCTGCAATGAAGAATGGCCAAACGTCTGTGACTTCTCCACCTGGACCAATACCGTATCCAAACATGGCTACGTGAGGCATACAAATTAAGCCTTGCTCCCACATGGGTTTATCCATGGTGAAATGACTTACTTCGAAAAGCATCATCGCGCCAGCCCAGAAGACAATTAGTCCTGCGTGAGCAATGTGAGCTCCCAAAAGTCTTCCAGAAAGGTTGATTAGCCTTGCATTTCCTACATACCAGGCATAACCAGTCTCTTCAAGACTTTGATTTGGGGCTTTAAGTAAACTATTAAAGGGCGTTTCCACGTGGGAGTACCTCCTCAGGGAATACAAAGTTTTCGTGTGGCTGGTCTACGGAAGACATCCATGCACGCATACCTTCATTAAGAAGGATATTTTTTGTGTAGAAAGTTTCGAATTCAGGATCTTCAGCAGCTCTAATTTCCTGGCTAACGAAGTCGTAAGCACGGAGGTTTAGAGCTAATCCAACAATTCCTATTGATGCAGCCCACATGCCTGTTACTGGCACAAAGAGCATCAAGAAGTGAAGGAAACGCTTATTTGAGAATGCAATACCGAAAATCTGACTCCAGAAACGGTTTGCAGTAATAAATGAGTAAGTCTCTTCTTCTTGAACAGGGTCGAAACCTCTGAAAGTTGTACTCTGATTTTTACCATCAGAGTAAATACTTGAATCTTCGTAAAGAGTGTTCTGAACTGTTGCACCATGAATAGCGCAAAGTAGAGCACCACCAAGGATTCCAGCTACTCCCATCATGTGGAATGGGTTAAGCGTGATGTTGTGGAAACCTTGAATGAAGAGAATGAAACGAAATATTGCTGCAACTCCAAATGAAGGAGCGAAGAACCAACTGTGCTGACCTAATGGATAAATAAGGAAGCAAGCAGTAAATACTGCAATAACTGCTGAGAAAGCAAGTGCGTTATAAGGTCTGATACCAACTAGTCTTGCAATTTCGAACTGACGAAGCATGAAGCCTATAAGACTAAATGCACCGTGTAGAGCAACGAAATTCCATAGGCCACCAAGTTGGAACCAACGTGTTAAATCGCCTTGAGCTTCTGGTCCCCAAAGGAATAGAAGACTGTGACCCATGGCATCGCCAGGAGTACTAACAGCAGCAGTGAGGAAATTACATCCCTCAAGGTATGAACTGGCTACACCATGGGTGTACCAGGAAGAAACGAAGGTTGTACCTGTAAACCATCCACCGATAGCTAAGAAAGCTGTAGGGAAGAGAAGTAGTCCAGACCAACCAACAAATACGAATCGGTCGCGCTTTAACCAGTCATCGAGGGCGTCAAACCAACCTCGTTCTGTTGCGCTTCCAACAGCGATCGTCATGGGAGGAGCGTTGCTGAGCTTTTGTATACGTGGGAGACTTTAACAACGATGACGGGGTTTGTGGGTAAATCTTTAACCTGATGAAATCCTTGTATTGAAATGAGATAAAATAAATGTTTTTTATTGCTAGTTAGTAATTCTAAAAAACTTAGTCTCTATAATGATTTGAAAGGGATGCCTTCCCAATTATTTGAGCTTATGTCAACTGAATACAACTTAAGCAAGTCAGAAAAAGAATTATCTGATTTAGTTCTTGAACAGAAAATTAAAGGTTCGCGTAAGATTTCTAACTATTTAGTTGCTTCCATGCTCAGTATTGGAGGAGTTGGATTTTTGCTGGCTTCTTTTTCTAGTTATTTTGGAAGAGACTTTTTACCTCTGGGTAATCCTTCTACGCTGATTTTTGTTCCTCAAGGCTTGGTTATGGGGCTATATGGGATAGCAGCTTTTTTCTTAGCTCTTTATTTTTGGAGATTAATTAGTATTGATTACGGTTCTGGAGTAAATAGATTTGATAAGAATAAAGATGTTTTATCTTTGTCAAGAAGAGGATTCTTTAAAAATATCGAAATAGAGATTCCTCTTAATCAAATTAAAGCTGTCAAATTAGATGTTAGAGAAGGTTTTAATCCACGAAGAAGAGTTTCTCTAAGAATAAAAGGAAGGAAGGATTTACCGATATCGAGAGTTGGATCTCCAAAACCTCTATTGGAATTAGAGAATGAAGGCGCTGAAATTGCTAGATTCTTAGAGGTTAATCTTGAAGGAATTTAAAAATAAATATAATAAAATATCAAACAATTCAATTTTAATTAATAAATTATATCAATCAATTTACATTGTTTTATTTGTTAATTTGTTTTTTATATATGGATGTTCATCTTTAAAGGAAAATGAAGATATAAATTTATGCTCCCTATCAAAACTTCCTTGCATTCCTTCTACAGAATATGTTCTATTAATTACCAATAAAGGGAATGTGAAGTTGGAGCTTTATGGTAAATCAGCTCCTATAACTGTTGGCAACTTCATTGATTTTGTTGAAAAAGGAGCATATGAGAAAACTATTTTTAACAGAGTTATTAGAAAACCGTATCCTTTCATAATTAGGGGAGGTGATGATAGTTTAATAAAAGGTCAAAATAAGTTTTTAGATGCTAATACAGGTAAAAAAAGATATATTCCTTTAGAAATAAAACTAAAAACAAAAATAGCCCCAACGTATGGAAAGGAGATAGATATTTCTAATCAAAAAAATAATATTGAACTTAAACATAAAAGAGCTTATTTATCTATGGCTAGATCTAAAGACATAAATTCTGCAAGCTCACAATTTTATATATTGCTTAAATCATTGCCGGAACTTGATGGAAGATTTGCTGTTTTTGGAAAAGTAATTGATGGTATGAATGTCGTTGACTTGATTCAAGAGGAAGATTATATAATTGAAGCGAAAAGATTATAATTTTTTAAGAAAATGTTATTTTTTCGCTTTAAGCATTTCAGTGTTAACACCAGATGCTCTCTTAAGAGCAACTTTGCCTGTCCTAGCAATTTCTAAAATTCCATAAGGTTTTAATAGGTTTTCTAGAGCAACAAGTTTCCCTGGGTCTCCAACCACTTCTAAAGTTAATGCATTATCAGAAACATCAACTACTTTTGCTCTAAACACTTGAACAAGATCCAAAATTTTTCCTCTGTTTTCGGATGATGCTGAGACTTTGAGTAGCATTAATTCTCTCTCTACAGCAGGTAAAGCTGTTAAATCAAGAACTTCTAGAACATTTATTAATTTGTTTAGTTGTTTGGTCATTTGTTGAAGTGTTGATTCGTCTCCCTGAACAACCATTGTTAATCTCGAAATTCCTTTGGCTTCCGCAGGCCCTACCGCCAAGCTATCAATATTGAATCCTCTTCTTGCAAAAAGACCTGCAATTCTGCTTAGTGCTCCAGACTCATCTTCAACTAAAACTGAAAGTGTGTGCTTCATATTGGTTGCTTAGAAGTTTTTAAGTTCTTCAGCCATTTCAGAACAATTTGATTGAAATGATTTGGTAATTCATCGTGGAGACAATGGCCTGCATTATTAATTACAGTTAATTTAAGCCAAGGATGGAGCTTTATTAGTTTTTTTGCCAAAAATATAGGTATCAATTTATCTTCTTTGCCCCAAATCAACAAAATTGGCGGACGATTTGGCAGGTCTTGAATATTTGCAATAATGGAGGGACCTTTTGCAGAGCTTTTTCTATTACTCATGCCAATGCACATTGATCTAAGTGCTTTGGCAGCATAGGGTCTTTTCGCAGGAACTGTAACTATTCTTTTTAATGAGTTGTCATCTGATATTGATTTAAAGTAGGCGCTTTGAAGAGCAAAAGTAATTAATTTTGTATTTGATATTAAATTTATTAAGGGTTTTAGGGGAAACAAATTAAAAAAAAGTTTTATAAGAAATCTTTTAATTTTTTTTATCCAATTAGGGAATAAAGGTTTAATTGGATTGATAAAAACTGGTTCTGGGAGTGGAGCTGCAATTACTGTTTTTATTAGCTCTGGTCTTTGAGAGAGGATTGTTATTGCTGTTAAAGCTCCCAAAGAATTACCAATCAAGATAGCCTTACCATTCCTTTTAATGTCTACTATTTCATCAAGAAAAGAAGCTAATTGATCTGCCCAAAATTGATTATCTAAATTGTTTGTCCTGCATAGAAGATTTTGCTCTGATTTCCCAAAACCTATTAAATCTATTCCATATATTCTAAAACCTTCAGCTGCAAATATTTCTGCATTGTATCTCCAGTGATCACAGCTTGCTCCAAAGCCATGAATCAGAACAATGGGTGGATCTGACTTGCAACCAGTCACTCTGAAATGAACTTTCAGATTTTCAAAAAACCAATTCTTTGACTCACCCCAATCTGCGGTTTTAGCGAAATGCCCCTCATTGTAAATATTTGAATGCATTTCATTTAAAACAAACTCTAAATTTGAATTTGAACCGTTTTTAGTTCATTTTGATTTTATTTTAAAAATTCACTTATGAGGTTTGATTTTTATCTGAATGTCAGGGCTTTAGGTTTTAATAGTAAATGAGTTAAATTATCTGAATGGCATCAGAAATTTTTGGAATCGCTGCAGTCTTTTGGGTTTTGATTCCCGTTGGGCTATTAGGAGGTGTTCTTCTTTTGAAACTTCAAGGCGATTAATTTCCACAATCTAGAGTCTGCCCATTTAGGCTCCAATCTTGTAATGAATTCAATGATGCAAGTCCTGGTGATTGGTGGCACAGGTACCCTTGGTCGCCAAATAGCCAAAAACGCCATAGACAGAGGGCATAAAGTCCGCTGCATGGTTAGAAAACCAAAAGCTGCTTCATTCCTTCAAGAGTGGGGCTGTGAGCTTACGCGTGGGAATTTATTAAATAAAGAAGATATTGAATATGCGCTTGAAGGAGTCGATGCTGTAATCGATGCTGCAACAAGTCGTCCTGATGATCCGCTGAGCGTTTACGATATTGATTGGGATGGAAAATTAAATCTATACAATGCTTGTGAAGAAAAAAATGTAAAAAGAGTAGTGTTTTTATCTCTATTGGGAGCAGAAAAGTATAGGGATATTCCTTTAATGGACATAAAATACTGCACTGAAGAATTATTGGTTAATTCATCTTTGGACTACACTATTTTGCAAGGAGTTGCTTTTATGCAAGGAGTTATAGGTCAATTTGCTATTCCTATTTTAAATAACGAACCAGTTTGGATAAGTGGTAATCCTACAGATATTGCTTACATGAATACTCAGGATATTGCCCGATTTGCTATTGCAGCTTTGGATAGACCTCAAACCATAAAAGGAAGATTTCCAATTGTTGGTCCAAAAGCATGGAGTGCTAAGGAATTAGTTAATCTATGTGAAAAATTCAGTGAAAAAAAAGCGAGAGTTTTAAAAGTTTCTCCAACAATGATTTCTATTGCTCAATCAATTGTATCGTTTTTTGAGTCAACCTTAAATGTTGCTGAGAGGCTTTCTTTCTCTGAAGTAAGTGGAAGTGGAGGAAAATTGGATTCTCCAATGGAAGATACTTACGATGCTTTTGGTTTAAGTCAAGCTGATTCAACAACAATGGAGGGATACATAAAAGAGTATTACGGAGTCATTTTGAAGAGACTTAAAGATATAGGAGTTGATCTAGATATTGAAGAGAAAAAGAAATTCCCGATTTAATCCATTGCAAAAAAATAGTTAATATGTACTATTAAGGAAACCTCTTTTTGTGATGTCTATTAGTCAAATTAAAAACCTTAATAGAAGATTGGAAAATCTATCTAAAGAAGCCACTTCAGAGCTGGATAAGTTATGTGGTAATGAATTGTGGAAAAGCATTGGATTTGAAGCTTTTGATGGTTTAGATGATTCGAATTTAAGAGCTTCCGCGAATTATTATTATGGACAATTTCAAACTGTTCGAGAATTGCAAGACATTTTTAGTTAAATATACATTTATTGGTTAATTAAAGACTTTTTAGAATACAATTGTTTTAGTTAATTAGTGCTATTAAAAAAAACACATGATTGAAACATCTGGCGTTATTGAAAAAGAGCAGGGCAATGGATTCTATCTTGTAACTCTTGAACAGCCAGCTGGACATCAATGCTTGTGTAGAGCTGCAGGAAAATTAACAAAATTTAGAATAAAACTACTTGCAGGAGATAAAGTTCTTGTCGAAATCAGTCCTTATGATTTAACACGTGGTCGAATTACGTATCGAGAAAGAAACGTAGGTCCTGGAGGAGGAAGGCAAGGAGGCAATAGGCCAGGAGGGCCAAGAAAAAGATAGTTTTTTAATCTTTAATTAATTGATCTAAAGCCAATTTATATTCACTTCTTGCTTTCACACCTTTCCATTGTTTTTTTAATTTCTTGTTTTTAAAAAGATGTACTGTTGGGGTTCCGGTTACTTCAGCTTGCTTTGCTATATCTTGGTCATTTTCGATATCAATTTCAACTCCTAATGCCTTCCCTTTTGATTCGTTAAGAACTCTATGAAGTTGCGGCTTAAGTATGTGACATGGCCCACAGCTGCTGGATGTATATATTACGAAAAGAGGCTTCTCGGTTTCGTGGTACAACTTTCTTAAAGCATAACTTCCCTTTTGCAATATCTTGTCTGGGTTAAAATTCTCCTCGTTACTAGTTTCTAAAGTTTTAGAGATTTCAGTCTTTGAAGGTTCTAATTCCTCTCTTTTGATAAGACTTGCAAGATTGTTTTTTGTAAGCCATCTTTCAGCCGCCAGAGCAGCTTTACATCCACTACCTGCAGCTGTAATTCCTTGTCTCCATTCTGAATCAGCAACATCTCCAGCTGCATAAACACCCTCTAACGAAGTTTCTGGTCTTCCAGGTTCTGTTAGTAGGTAACCTTTGGAATCGGTGGCTAATTGATTTCCAAACAAAGATGTGTTTGGAGTATGTCCTATTGCATAAAAAAGACCTTTTGCCAAAATCTCATCTTGTTGGTTTGTGTCTTTTCTTTTTATTTTTAATTTTTCAAGCCATTCATTTCCAAAAACATCTAAAAGCTCTGTTTCCCAGTGGATTGTAATGTTGGAGTTTGCTTTTACTCTATCTGCCATTGCGGCAGAGGCCTTTAATTTGCTTGATCGGACTAGTAAATGAACATGGCTTCCATATTTTGTTAGATATTCAGCCTCTTCACAAGCTGAGTCCCCTCCTCCTACGACAGCGAGTTCTTCATTCCTGAATTGAGGAGTTGCCCCATCACAAATAGCGCAAGCACTAATACCTTTACTCCAGAATAATTTTTCGTTCTTAAGACCTAATCTATTTGCACTTGCTCCCGTCGAGATGATTAAGGAATTAGATTTAATTTCTTGAGTATTTGTATTGATAGTAAAGGGTCTTTTGCTTAGATCTATTGACATGGCATCTTCTTCGATCAGCTTTGTGCCCCATCTAACAGCTTGAGCTTTTATTAAATCCATCAATTCTGGCCCCTGAACTCCATTTGGGAAACCGGGGAAATTCTCTACAAATGTAGTCGTCATTAATTGACCTCCAGGTATGCCACCTTCTTGAAAGCCAGTAATTAGCAATGGTTGGAGATTCGCTCTCGCAGCATAGATGGCTGCTGTATATCCAGCGGGTCCAGAACCTACAATTACAAGGTTTTCAGTTTTTAATTCTTCGTGCTCGGCTGCCATGCCATTACAAATCATACTGACTTACACCATATAAGAAAAATTCTTTAAAATGTAGCGAAAAAAAAGAGAGTATTTGTAAACCAAATATCTATTTAAAAAATTAAAGTTCTAAGAGTTCATCAGCGTCAAAATTTTCTATCTGAAAATCAGGAACTTTTAAGGTTGAAGCTTTTAGGCCTTCTGGATAAGTATTTATACATGTAATCCATTCGCAAAATTCCTGATTAATAGCATAACTATCTTCATATCGTTCTACGCTATCTAGTAAAGCTATCCTGCTTGCAGCCCAACAGCTGGCAATACTGATTCTTTTGTTGAAAGAAGCATTCATGATTAATCCCCAACGAGGCCACCATGACACGCCGAAGGGGGTTAACTTGTGTTTTTTGGTACAAATTAGCGTTTTGTCTGGAAAACGATATTATCGCTTAAGATTTTAGATTCTCTTAATAATTAGGTCTGCAAAAAATATTTGCTTAGCTTGAGAAGTTTGTGACGCGTATTGTGCTTTAATTGTATGTATTTATATCTAATTGTTTAAACTGCTTCTGTATGGTTAATTAATAGCTTTTCAACATCATTTATACCCTCGATTGCTGCATCTTTAGCTAATTCAAAATTACCATTAGCCTCTCCTTCTAAAGCTTTTGCAATCTTATTTGTTAGTTCTTCTTTTTTGGCTTCAATCATTACAATTATTTCATTTTCTATTACTTTCCTGACAGCTTTAGATGGTAATTTGTCATCTTTTGCTTCAGCAAATGTACCTTGTACAAGTTCTTGGATGAATAAGCGATGGACTTCACTGCTTCTTAAAAAACTTTCAGTTGCATTAATAATTCCCTCAACCAATGCTTCATCAGGTTCTGAGTCTTTATTTGCGAGCTTGAACTCCCAATCAAGATGCTTTCTTTGCCACCCAGAAGAGTGAAGGCTTGGCATGACTGTCTGAGAAAATGTATCTACAGACATCTCATAGATTCTTTCTGCTAAACGCTCGCACCATTCTTTACCATGACTTTGAAGATTTTTTTGCATAGCTGTTCTTGGAACAGCATGCCCACCGTGATGGCTATGACATACACCATCTGGACATTCGATCGCGGTGAGGCTCATTTTTTTTGATCGATAACATTTTCTCATTTACTTCATAGCCAAGAAAAACTATTAGGAAAACCTTTCTTAACTAAAAATGCTGGTATTCAAACGTTTACTCTTCTAATCTTAGAAAGGATAAATTTTTTTACTTTGGTTAGTTTTTTAATTCCCTGCGAATCAGCTATAGAGGAAACGCGTGTTTCTGCTACTCCAGAGACCGTTAAAAAGTTTTTGGACTTAGGTTGTAATGTCTTTTTTGAAAAAGGCGCAGGAGTGGCTGCAGGCTTTTTGGATAAATCGTATCAAGAAGCAGGTGCTGAATTGGTTGAAAAGGAAAATAATGAAGTAAAGAAAATTGTTGATATTGTTCTTTGTGTTCAGCCTCCTAACAAACAATTCCTCTCGAATTTAAAATTAGGCGCTTGTATTGTTGGTCTTTTGGATCCTTATGGAAACAAATCATTAGCAGAAACATTAAAATCACAAAAAATCTCAGCAATATCTTTGGAGTTGCTTCCTCGAATTAGCAGGGCTCAATCATCAGATGCATTATCTTCTCAAGCAAATATAGCTGGATATAAATCTGTGCTTTTAGCTGCAAGTGCTCTTGATCGATATTTTCCAATGTTGATGACTGCTGCTGGTACTATTCAGCCTTCAAAAGTTGTTGTTTTAGGAGCTGGGGTCGCAGGTCTGCAAGCTATTGCAACAGCAAAAAGACTAGGAGCTGTCGTTTATGTGAGTGATATTCGAGAGGCTGTAAAGGAGCAAGTTGAATCATTAGGAGCAAGATTCATTGAGCTTCCAAAGATTGATGAAACCCCATCAGAATCAGGTGGATATGCAAAACAAGTCTCCGATGAATTTCTTGTCGCGCAGAGAAAAGAATTGGCAAAACAATTGTCTGAAGCTGATGTTGCAATTTGTACTGCTCAGGTACCTGGCAAAAAAGCCCCGAAACTTATTGATGAAAAAATGTTGGACGACATGCGGTCTGGTTCTGTAGTGATTGATCTTGCTGTGCTAAGCGGAGGTAATTGTGCATGTTCAATCCCAGGTGAAACTATTGTTAGAAATGGGGTCAAGATTGTTGGTGCTTCCAACCTTCCTTGTTCAATTCCAAATCACGCCAGTTCTTTATATTCGAGGAATTTATTGTCACTTCTTCAGCCAATGATTAAAGAGGGTAAGTTTTTAATTGATAACGATGATGAGCTTATTGCTGGTTCTTTGATTAGTAAGGATGGAGTAATACTCAAATCAGAAATTATTGAGAATGGAGGAACTAGATCATGAGTTTTTTTAGCGAAGCTCTTTGGGTGCTTCTCCTTGGAAGCCTTTTGGGGTTGGAGCTTATAGGCAAGGTCCCTCCAACTTTGCACACCCCACTAATGAGTGGAGCTAATGCAATTTCAGGCATCACTATGCTTGCAGCTTTAACATTGATAATCAAATCAGGAGACAATTTACCTTTACTAATAATTGGATCAATATCTCTTGGATTTGCCTTGTTTAATGTGATTGGTGGCTTCCTTGTTACAGACAGGATGCTTGCAATGTTTAGTCGTAAAAAAACTCGTAAATAGGATTATTTCTTATGACTTTTATTGCTCCCGTTAAGTTTGCTATTGATTTACTGGCAGTTTTATTGCTTGCTTTAGGTATTAAAGGCCTTTCAAAAGTTAGATCAGCAAGAGAGGCAAATAGGCTTGCTGCCATAGCAATGATATTGGCTGCTTTTGGAGTCTTGTTTAACTCTCAAGGAACCATAGGCATTTCTCTTAACTCTTGGATTTGGATAATTAGTGGAACTTTGATTGGAGGGTTCTTAGGCGCTTTAACTGCAAAAAGGGTTCCCATGACTGCGATGCCTGAGATAGTGGCTTTGTTTAACGGTTGTGGAGGGATGTCATCATTATTGGTGGCTCTTGGTGTCGCTTTGTTCCCCTCTGTAGAAGGCTCAGATAGTTCGGTAGGTGAACTTGTTAGAAATTTCTCAATATTCGTTTCTCTCTTTGTTGGAGCTATTACATTTTCTGGATCAATAGTTGCAATGGCCAAGCTTCAAGGTTGGCTGTCTACACCCTCTTGGACCCAAAGTAAAGCCAGGCATTTCTTTAATATTCTCTGTGCTGTCCTTGTTTTGATAGGTGGGATCTATCTTTTAATTGATGGGCAAAATGGTCTTTTTCTTATTGTAGTTGCTTCATCTTTGTTAGGTATTGGAGTTACTCTTCCTATTGGTGGAGCCGATATGCCAGTAGTTATATCATTGTTAAATAGCTACTCTGGAGTCGCCGCCGCCGCCGCGGGCTTTGTTGTTGGTAGTCAACTTTTGATTGTTGCGGGTGCAATGGTTGGAGCCGCTGGATTAATACTTACTCAAGTTATGTGCGATGGCATGAACAGATCTTTAGTTTCTGTATTATTTGGTGGTGCACTTGGTTCTAGTTCTGTTACCTCAGGAGGAGGTGGGGGAGAATATACAAACATAACTAGTTGCAGCCCAGAAGAATGTGCTCTCACACTTGAGGCCGCAGAGAAAGTTATAATTGTTCCTGGTTATGGCCTTGCTGTAGCTCAGGCTCAGCACACTCTAAGAGAGGTCACCAGGGTTTTAGAGAATGCCGACATCGAAGTCACATATGCAATACATCCTGTTGCAGGAAGAATGCCTGGTCATATGAATGTTCTTTTGGCGGAAGCAGATGTACCTTATGAGCAATTAAAAGAAATGGATGTTATTAATCCTGAGTTTCCTGCGACTGATGTTGTACTAGTTCTTGGAGCAAATGATGTGGTTAACCCACAGGCCAAGAATGATGAGACATCGCCTTTGTATGGAATGCCAGTTTTAGATGTTCAAGAGGCTAGGACCGTATTTGTTGTCAAGAGAGGCATGAGTGCTGGATATTCAGGAATAAAAAATGATCTTTTTGATTTGCAAAATACTTCCATGGTCTTTGGTGATGCAAAAAAAGTTCTTGGAGATCTTCTTTTGGAATTAAAGGAGCTTGGAGTTGGAAGTAAAGGATAATTTTAAAAAAGAAGATCTACTTTCTGATTTAGGAATAAGGCCTTTTAAAGAGCGAATCCCTTGGATTGGAGCTGATCTTCAGACACTAAGAGATACATTTGCATCCGATGAATTACCTGATATCAACTCATCAGAAATTCGTATAAAGGTTCCACCTCTAAAAAGTAGAGAAAAAGGAGGAGGTCACTTAGTTGCTTACTTGGATAAACCATCAAGTTCATCGAGTATCAATGGTTTAGTTCTACTTTTGCATGGACTTGGTGGTTCTACTCGTAGACGGGGTTTGATTAGAATGGCAAGTGCTTTGGTGCAATCAAACTTCGCTGTTTTGAAGCTTAATCTGAGAGGAGCAGATCCTTGTAGAGAATTTGTTGATGGTACCTATGCTGCTGAATGCAATAGTGATTTGATTCCTGTCTTAATGCGTGCCAGAGAGATTTCTTATCAATTAACTGAAGAGTATCAATCTTCAAAAAATATTTCTGTCTTTGGAGCTGGGATATCTTTGGGTGGAACTATTCTTTTAAATGCTTGCATGTGTGATGAGTCTTTATTAGATGGATTGGTATGTATAAGTAGTCCTTTGGATTTAAATGAATGTAGTTCTTCTATTGAAAGACCAAGAAATTTTATTTATCAAAAATGGTTGTTAAATCGTTTAATTAGGCAAACTTTAGAAGATCCTTTTGGGATAGAAGAAAGGGAAAAGAATGCATTGTTAATAAATAGAAAGGATAAAGAAAGAAAAATAAATGATATTAGATCATTTGATAATTTGATAACTGCTCCAAGGTGGGGATATAAAGATGTTGGAGAATATTATGCAAAAGCATCTCCTTTCTTTTCTCTTATAGAAAATAAAAAATCTCTTCCTAAAACATTATTTATTCAATCCAAAGATGATCCGTGGGTGCCTTTTTGGGCTGCTGAAAAACTAATGGAAAAAATGAAATTTTCTAATAATCAAATATCTAATCAATTTATTTTTACTGAGAAAGGCGGACACAATGGATTCCATGGGGTTAAAGGTTGTTGGGGGGATCAAGTCGTTTCTAAATGGTTTTTATCTTTGAAAACTATTTAATCTAAAACTGCATTTTTGTAATATTTTTTTCTGAATAATCTAAGACTTCTTCTCTAGCCCAGCTGTCAATTTCAAGGATTTCACTGAGGCTTGGATTTAGATTTAGGTCGCATTTATGTTTCTCGCAAATCGCCTCAATTACTTTTGGTATGTCGATAAATTTAAACCTTTCTTCTAGAAATAGTTCTACTGCTTTTTCATTAGCGGCATTAAGCACTGCTGGCATTGTGCCCCCTAATCTTCCTGCGCTGTAAGCAAGTTCCATGCATGGATATTTTTTAGTATCTGGCTCTTTAAAAGTTAAATTTCCTATTTCAGTAAGCTTTAATCTTGGCCATGGTGTTTTCAGCCGACCAGGCCAACTTAAACAATACAAAATAGGGAGCTTCATATCTGGCCATCCCAATTGAGCTAAAACAGATGAATCATCTAATTCAACCATTGAGTGAATGATGCTTTGTGGATGGATAATGATTTCGATTTGGTCATATGAAAGACCAAAAAGATAATGCGCTTCAATGACTTCGAGTCCCTTATTCATAAGGGTTGCAGAATCTACAGTTATTTTCTTTCCCATGCTCCAATTAGGATGGCTAGTCGCATCCTTTACAGTTGCTTTTACTAAATCTTCTGCTTTCCAATCTCTAAATGCTCCTCCTGATGCAGTTAATTGTATGGATTTAAATCCTGGAGTAGGCACTCCAGTTGAGAGCCTTGCATTGTCTGCCCATGGCGTTCCTTGGAGACATTGAAATATCGCTGAGTGTTCAGAATCCGCGGGCAAGAGCCTACTTCCACTTTTTCTTAAAGCAGGAATTACAACTGGTCCTGCTGCAATCAAAGTTTCTTTATTTGCTAAAGCTAGGTCCTTCCCTGCTTCAATAGCTGCAAGTGTTGGTAGGAGGCCAGCACAGCCAACTATTCCAGTTACAACAAGATCTGCACTTCCCCAAGCTGCTGCAGTATTGAGTCCTTCTGCTCCCGCCATCAATAAGGGCTTCTTGAATATTTTTGAATATTCATTGAGATTATTTATTCGCCTAGACAGTTCTGGCAAAAGAGATTCATCGGCTAGTGAAACGACTTCAGGTTGATGAGTTTCAATTTGTTTGATTACTAAATCAAGATTCTTTCCTGCTGTTAGTGCAACAATTTTGAATTGATCAGGAAACTCTTCTGCAATTTGAAGGGTTTGAGTTCCAATAGATCCTGTTGAGCCTAAAACGCTTATGGCTTTCACATTGTGAAGTCAAGTATGACCAGTCTCCCATTTAAAGGTATAACCCAGTTATATATTTACCAGTTTCTTCTGGATTTTAATAGAGATTTATTATGCAAGAAAGGGAACAATGGAAATCAGGACTGGGATTTGCGCTCGCCGCGGCCGGTAGTGCCGTAGGGCTTGGAAATCTTTGGGGCTTTGCTTATAGGTCATCTCAAGGCGGTGGACTTGCTTTTCTTATCCTTTATGTATTGGTTGTATTGGTTGTTTGCCTACCTGTCTTAGTTGCAGAGATGGTCTTGGGGAGAAGCACTGCAAGTAGTCCTTTCCTTGCTCCAATCAAAGCTGCTGGAGAGAATTGGAAGCCTCTAGGTTGGTTATTTGCAATAGCTTCTTGTGGAATTCTTTCTTATTACGCAGTGATAATGGGATGGACAATTGATACTTTCTTCCATTCCTTATTTATTGGCCTACCCTCGGATATGACTGAGGCTGGAGAATTTTTTGGTAAAATTAGCAGTGGCAATAGTGTATTTTTAGGTCAAATAATCAGCTTATTATTAACTGCTTTTGTTGTTGTAGCAGGAGTAAGGGGTGGTATAGAAAAACTAACAAAATGGGCAATGCCATTTTTATTTGGACTTCTTTTGTTGTTAGCTATATGGGCTGCAACTTTATCTGGGGCATGGGAAGGATATACATCATTTTTACTTAAATGGGATTCATCTCAACTTTTTGATAAAAACACAATAAGTAATGCATTTAAACAAGCTTTCTTTTCTTTAAGTTTGGGTATTGGAATTATGGTTGCCTATTCTTCATATTTAAACCGTAAAAATCATCTTCCTAAAGAAGCTTTGAGAGTTGCAACCTTGGATACTGCTGTGGGTTTACTTGCCGGGCTAATTACATTCCCAGTTGTTATGAGTTTTGGTTTGAAAGATGTTATCAGTGAATCAACTGTTGGGACTTTATTTATTGCTCTTCCAACTGGATTTGCAAATCTTGGATCGTTTGGGAGATTGATTGCTGCTGTTTTCTTTGGATTGGCCTTTATAGCTGCTATTACTTCTTCTGTTTCATTAATGGAAGTACCAGTATCTTCTTTGATGGACAGGCTGAATTGGAGTAGGAAGAAGGCTGTTTGGACTTCAACATTATTGATCTTCTTGATTGGAATACCGTCTGCTATATCTACAGACTTTTTAGGCAAGTCCGATGCTATCTGTAATACACTCTTGATATTAGGTGGTCTTCTAATTTCAATTCTTTTGGGTTGGATTGTTCCAAATCGTTATGATGAGGATCTTGCAAATTCTAATGCTAATTTAAGGGTGAGAAGGTATCTAAAGTTTATGCTGCGCTGGGTGTCTCCACCAGTTATTGCTATTGGGCTTTATTTAACAGTCTTATCTACAATAGAAACATTTGCTTAATCTGAAAGTTGTTTCCATTCAGTAACCCCTTTAGGTTTATCAATTAAATCAATTCCAATATTTTTCAAATCAGCTCTTATTTTATCAGCGAGTAAAAAGTCTTTATTAGCTTTTGCTAAGGATCTATCCTTGATAAGTTCTTCAATTTTACGTGTGTCAAGCTCAGTATTGGCTTTTGGTTTTTCTTGATTTAAAGTTACTTTTAAGCCTAGAACTCCTGCTAACTCAGAGAGTAGTTCCCATTTATTAAAAACTTGATTTAAAATATCTTTGTCAACCTCATTGATATCTTTTCCTTTTAATAAATTTAGGCACTTTCTAATAGGTTGAGACAATTCGAAAAGTATAGATAAAGCCCCAGATGTATTTAGGTCGTCATCCATATATTTTTCAAACTCTGATAATAATTTAAATGAGTCTTTATCAAGTTTACTATTGGCAGATCTTTTTATCGGTCTATCTAGGTTGATTTCGTTTTTACCTTGATGTTTGATTTTATAAATATAACCAAAAGATAGGCAATTATTTAATCTTTCCCATCCTTTTGAAGCAGCCTTTAGGGCTTCTTCAGTGAAATCTAGGGGCTTTCGATAATTAGTTTGTAACACAAAAAATCTTAAAGTCATAGGTGAAATACCTTCATCTAATAAAGATCTAATGGTTGTAAAATTCCCTAGTGATTTACTCATCTTTTCACCCCCCACATTAACCATTCCATTGTGAAGCCAATATTTTGCCAACTCTTTCCCATTACAGGCTTCAGATTGAGCTATTTCATTCTCATGATGAGGAAAAATTAGGTCTGATCCACCAAGGTGAATATCAATACTTTCTCCTAATTCTTGTTTAACCATTGCTGAACACTCAATATGCCAACCTGGTCTGCCGTTTCCCCAAGGCGAAGAATAACTAACCTCACCTAATTTGGACTTTTTCCAGAGAGCAAAATCAAGTGAGTTTTGTTTACTTTCTGTTTGATTTATTTTTAATCGCCCTGCTGCATTATCTAACTGATTCTCAATTTCTCTTCCACTAAGTTTCCCATAATTTTTATGTTTATCCACTGAAAAATAAACATCACCATTTGATGAGTAAGCTACTTTTTTTTGTTCTAATTCTTCTATAAAATTAATAATTTGATGGACGCATTTTGTTGCTCTTGGCATGCTACTTGGTCTAAGAATGGAAAGAGTATCCATATCTTTGTGAAATTCATCAATATTTCTTTCACTTAATTCATCAGGAGAACATCCTTCTTTATTTGCTCGATTAATAATTTTGTCATCAATATCAGTGAAGTTTTGTACAAATTTAACTTCAAATCCTTTCCAAATTAAAAACCGTCTTAATACATCCCAATTAAGATAACTTCTTGCATGGCCAAGATGACAAAGATCATAAACAGTTACACCACAACAATATATTTTAACTTGATTAGGATTTATAGAAATAAAATCCTCTTTCTTTTTGGATAAGGTGTTTGTGAATTTTAGGGACAATTTCTTAGATAAAAATGTGAGAAATTATTGAATTTGTCAGCAACTATTTTGCTTCCATCCAATTTACTCCAACGCCAGTTTCAACTATAAGAGGAACACTAAGTTTTACAGCATTTTCCATAGTGTTTTGTACAAGGAGTTTTGTTTCCTCCAAATCTTTGGGATCAACTTCTAGCACGAGTTCATCATGCACTTGAAGTAGAATTTTCGCTGCCAATCCAGTCTTTCTTAAAGCTGAATGCAATTGAATCATTGCAAGCTTAATTATGTCTGCACTGGAGCCTTGAATAGGTGCATTTGCTGCGGCTCTTAATTGTTGTGCTTCCATCCCTGCTCTTCTGGCCGTAGTTAAATCAATTGCATTTGGTGGGGTTCCCAGAAGTCTTCCAAGACCATTTTTATTGAAATGAAAATATCTTCTTCTCCCTAGCAATGTTTCAACAAACCCTTGGCTTAGGGCAAGTCTTTCTTGATATTCTAAAAATTTAAAAACGGCTGGATAACGTTCTTTGAATTTACTTAAAAAATATTTTGCTTCTATTAATGAAACGCCCGTTGATCTTGCAAACCTTTGAGCCCCCATACCATAAATAACCCCAAAATTTATTGTTTTTCCTATTCTTCTTTCATCGGCGTCAATGGCATCTTTTTCAAATAAAATTTTTGCCGTTAAAGAGTGGACATCTTCATTTTTTAAATAAGCATTTTTTAGTACTTCTTCACCTGAAAGATGTGTGAGTATACGAAGTTCAATTTGTGAATAGTCTGCGCTAAGAAGTTTCCAATTTTTTTGCGGAAGAAAAGCTTTTCTTATTCGTCTACTAAATTCAGTTCTGACAGGGATATTTTGGAGATTTGGATTGCTGCTACTTAATCTTCCAGTAGAGGTTACGGCTTGATTGAAATCTGTATGTACTCTTCCCGTTTCTTGTTCAATAAGCTGAGGCAAAGCATCTACATAAGTATTAAGCAACTTACTTATAGTGCGATGTTCAATGATCATTTTTACGATTGGATGCTCTGATTCCAGCTTTTCCAATACACCTGCATCTGTACTCCATCCTGTTTTTGTTTTTCTTGATTTTCTCCTATCTAAATCAAGTTTCTCAAAAAGTAATTCACCTAATTGTTTAGGTGATGAAAGGTTAAACTCATTGCCTGCAATCTTATAAACTTCTTCCTCGATAGTATTTAATGTTTTTGTTAACTCCAAAGATAAATCTTTTAGATAAGGTGTATCAATAATGATTCCTGTGGACTCGATTTCCGCTAAAACCCGCTCAAGTGGTTGTTCAACTTCGTTTAGTAAGGTTATTAATTTTGTACTTATTTCTTTTAATCTATTAATATAAATAATTGCTAATTTTCTTGTTAAATAAACGTCCATCCCGCAGTAAATACTCGCAGACTTAATGTCCACATAAGAGAAGTCTTCTCCTTTTTTGACAACATCAGAAAAACTTTTGGGCTTAAATCCAAATTCTCTATAAGCAATTTCATCTAAGCTATGTTTAAGAGTTGCATCACATATATAATCGGCAAGTAAAGTATCAATTACAACGCCATTTAATATAATTCCATGTCTTAGCAAAATCAGTCTGTCGTATTTTGCATTCTGAAGGGTTTTAGGATTTTCATCGCTAGAGAACCAATCCTTAAGTGCAAAGATAACTTCTTCAATCTTTAATTGATGTATATGATTAATTTCTATTAAATCGGCTTCTTTCTTTTGATGTCCTATTGGTATATAAACTATATCTTTTAATGATTCACCAAAACAAAATCCTAAGCCAACAAGTTCAGCTTTAAAAGGATTCAAATTGGTTGTTTCGGTATCAATAGCTATTGGTTTCTTCGCATCAGTATGTTTCATTATTTGTGCAACAAAAATATTAAGTTCTTCCAGATTGTCTATAATCTTAGGCTCTATCTGGGGAATCTCTTTTGTTTCATTAACCCTAGTTAGATTAATATTCTCACTCTTATTATTAACGATTTTACTTTCCTTTGATGAGCGGTTATTGTCTTGCTCTGATAAGCCTTCTTTAGAAAATAGAGCTTTAAAAGTTGAGACTTGTTTTAATAAACTATGTAACTCAAGTTTTTCAAGGCTTTCAGTTAATTTTGATTCGTTAATACCTTCTAAGTTATGTTCTGTTTTTGGACTTATAGGAATTTTAATTAATATTTCTGCAAGTTTTCTTGAGAGATATGCATTATCTTTGTCTGCTTTTAGCTTTAATCTTACGGCTCCTTTTATAGCGCCTCGTTTAGCTTTTTCGCCTTCTCTCTCTAGCTCTTGGAGTGATTTATATATTCCATCAAGATCATTGTTTTCGTTTAAAAGATTTATTGCTGTTTTTGGACCAACTCCTTTAACGCCAGGAATATTATCTGAGCTATCACCAGTTAAGGCTTTCAGATCTATGACTTTGTTTGGATTGACGCCAAGTTTCTCCTTCACTCCCTCTTCATTAATCAGTCTAGGATTTCCGCTTTTTGCGTAAGGACCTCCACCCATATACAAGACTGCGATATCTCTTTTGTCATCCACTAATTGAAATAGGTCTCTATCTCCAGAAAGGATTCTGACACTCCATCCTTTATCAGCGGCATCATTGGCGAGTGTTCCTAAGACATCATCGGCCTCATATCCTGGGGCTTTGCATATAGATAGATTTAGACTTTCTTTGAGAATCTCTTCAAGCTGATCTAAATCTTGAAAAAATATGTCTGGTGCTACATCTCGATTGGCTTTGTAGTTTGGATCTTCCTTGTGGCGAAATGTTGGCTCAGCAGTATCAAAAGCAATTGTGATTCCTTTAGGCTCGATAGATTTGCAATTATCTAAAAGGCTTTTTAGAAAACCATAGGTCACACTTGTAGGAAATCCTTCCTTTGTGGTAAGACCTCCTTCACCTCCTTTGCTAAAAGCATAAAAACTTCTAAAAGCTAAAGAATGGCCATCAACCAATAATAAAGTTGGCTTTTTTATTGCTTTCATGAAACATTCATAATGAGATTAAGTTATTAATTTTTCCTTTTTTTAGCCCAAGGAGGAAGATCAATAAAAACTTTCTCTCCTGGTTCTAATCCAGATATTATTGCAGTCTTACTACCACTACTTGTACCCAATTCAACTTTTTTAAATGTTGGTTGATTGTTCTTTCCAACTACAAGTACTCCAGCTTTTCCTTCTTCCGTGACAATTGCAACAGTTGGAATAAGTGTATTGATTTTGGTTGCTCCCGTTTGGAAGTTGATATCAGAAGTCATACCAAGTCGTAAATCTTCAGGTTTATTACTTAATAACAACGTAACTTCAAATGAGGTTACGTTGTTATTTTTGATGGCGCTTGGAGAGATTTTGGAAACAACTGCTTTAAAACGCTTATCAGGAAAAGCATCGACTCTAATTGTGGCTTCTTGTTCCGTTTTTATTCTTCCTATATCACTCTCAGGAACTTTCGCAACTATTTCAAGGCCCTGAGAAAGTTTTACTATTGATGAACTTGTTGCCCCCCCCTCTCTTGATGAAGATGCAGAGGTTGTTGGGGTCACGAATGCCCCAGGGACTGCGTATCTGCTTGTTATTACTCCTTGAAATGGAGCTCTTATTTTTGTTTCGTTTTCTTCAACTTCTATTTGTTTAAATTTAGCTTCGCTTCTTAAAAACCTATTTCTATATTCTTCATACTCTTCTGCACTTATAGCACCCTCGTTAAAAAGCATCTTTCTTCTTAGATAGCTTGCTTTTTGGGTTTGATAATTTGCTCTTATTTCTTCAATCCTATATTCCAAGTCTCCGAAATCCATTTTTGCAATTAGATCTCCTTTCTTTACCTGATCTCCTTCCTCAACGAAAATCTTATCAAGTATTCCTTGCCTTTTAGGACTTACGTTTACGCTTTTATTTGCTTTTAATTCACCACTTGCTGTTATTAAACCAGGCAAACTGCCGCTTTCAGCTGCAATTGTAAATTCAGTGATGTCTTTGTTAGACCTATTGCCTTCTTTGACCTTAAACATAATCCCACTAACAGTTAGGACCGAAAGTGCAATGAGGCCTAAAACTTTTTTCTTTTTTAAATTTTTCCAAATCATTTTACGAAATCAATTGCTCTAGAGTTTTTAAAGTTTTGATGTTGTGAAGAAAAAGTTTAAAAAACTTTCCTTTGGAGATTTATAACCATATTTTCGCTGTTAATGGGCACGATTGGGTTTAATTTGGTCAAATTAATCAACTGGGGTCCCTCAAAGATCCATTTCAATGCTTAAGGCCGGAATTGTTGGACTTCCAAATGTAGGGAAGTCAACTTTGTTCAATGCTCTTGTCGCGAATGCTCAAGCTCAAGCTGCAAATTTTCCTTTTTGCACTATTGAACCCAATGTAGGCTCTGTTTCTGTGCCTGATCAACGCTTGAATTTGCTTGCTGAACTTAGTGATAGCAAACAAATTATTCCAACCAGAATGGAGTTTGTTGATATCGCTGGTCTTGTTAAGGGAGCAAGTAAAGGAGAGGGCCTTGGTAATAAATTCTTAGCAAATATAAGAGAGGTAGATGCAATAGTTCATGTGATTAGGTGTTTTAGCGATGACGATGTTATTCATGTCTCAGGATCAGTAGATCCATCAAGAGATATTGAGATAATAAATTTAGAATTAGCTTTGTCTGATTTAAATCAAATTGAAAAGCGAAGAACTCGATTAAAAAAACAATTGAATACTAATAAGGAGGCAATATTAGAGGATAGTATTTTAGAAAAACTAAAATTTGCCTTGGAAAATGAGAATGCAGTTAGAACTGTTGCTTTAACCGAAGAAGAGAAAAAATTAATCAAACCATTAGGCCTATTAACTCAAAAACCAATTATTTATGCAACTAATCTTGGGGAAGATGAACTTTCTAAGGGGAATAACTTTTCAGAGGAAGTAAGTAATCTTGCGAGTAAGGAAGGTTCTGAATGTGTCAAAATTTCAGCTCAAGTTGAAGCAGAATTAATTGAATTGGGAAAGGAGGAAAGGGATGATTATTTAACTGGATTAGGAGTACAGGAAGGAGGTTTAATTAGTCTTATTAAAGCTACATATCGATTGCTTGGTTTAAGTACTTACTTCACTACTGGAGAAAAAGAAACAAAAGCGTGGACGATATATGATGGGATGACAGCTCCTCAAGCAGCTGGAGTAATTCATACAGATTTTGAAAAGGGTTTCATTCGAGCTCAAACAATTTCATATGAAAAATTATTGGAAGCTGGATCTTTAACAGAGGCTAGAAATAAAGGTTGGTTAAGAAGTGAAGGGAAAGAATATGTAGTGAATGAAGGAGACGTTATGGAGTTTTTATTCAACGTATAGCAGACTAGTCATACCAAGGGTTCTCGAAAATCATGTTAGAACAAATTCTAACTTTTGTTCTAACATTTTGATCAATTTTCCAGGTATTTATAGCTATACCTTCCCTTCTTTTGAGACAGGTGAGACTTGAAACCTCATTTTTTAACGTGTTTGAGCCAATATGTTTCATGACAGTCATGGCAGTTTCTTTCTTCAGCCAAAGACAGTTGGCTCAGGAAAAAGCGATTTATACTCGGCTGATTCAGTGAAACCAAGAAGAACTTCATATCCAGTTTCAGCTCCACTATTGAGTTGACCTGTCCAATAATTCATGCCAATAGAATCAGGCTCTCTATCAAGAACTTCTTCGTATAGATTAGATATGAATGTTTGATGATCTATATCTAATAAATAGTCGTTATCTAATGTTTCTGATGAGAATGGGTTAATCTCATTGTCAGCGACTTTGAAAGTATTGGCAGCATGAATATTAGTTTCTATGCCAGTGATAATATCTACGTTCGATTTACTAGAATCAATTGCAAGCTTGTAATTATATGAAGCAGATAACCTACTGAATTTAGCAATACTATTCTCAATTCCCCATGAGGTATGTGCATTGTATAAATCTATTCCTGATATATAGTTTTTAGCTTCTGTGAGATTATTACCTGTAATCCAGGGATTTGTTGATTGAGCTTGATAAGCAAGTATTGAGGATGTACTTTCCCTTATCTTTGCTGTATAAGCAACAGCAGCATTAGTTTTATTTGTAAGTGTAGTTTTATCGTTTGAACTTCCAGAATTATTTTCAGCAGCCCAAACAAGGTCATTGGCAATAGATGCAAGCTGTAAGACACCATTTCGAATTTGTTTAGCCCAATAAGTTAGACCAGCTATATCTGCTTCTCGACTGAATAAATTTAAGTAGATTTGATTGACCTGTGCCTCTACAGAAAGATCACTGTTTACATTATTAAATTCAGGCTGTAAATACATATTTGCTGCAAAGGCACTTCTGCTGATCCCCTTGTTAGTCCAATAATCTAGACCTATTGGATCGGAGGGACGACTAAAATAAGCGATAAAAAGTTGTTGTAATTCTATGGAAGTTGCAGGTCGTCCTGATGGCGAAGTTTCATTTAAATCATTAACTGAAAGGGTAAAAGATTTCTCAAAACTATTGTTACCGCTATCGGTGGTTTTTATTCGAATAGTGTATGAAGATTTTAACTCATAATCGGGAGAAGAATTAATTTTTAAGGATGATCCATTAATCGTAAAATAACTATTATCAGTATCACCTACTCCGCTAACTAAAGTATATGTAAATGTATCATTTACATCTACATCAGTTGTACTGAGTGTCGCTATTGAGGTGTTTGCCTGAATATTTTCATTAAAATTTGTACTTGAAAGACTAATAGAAGTAGGCGTATTTTCGGTTTCAACTCCCCATATTGATTGTAGTGCTGCTATGTCTGCAGGTCGCCATGATGGTGCTTTAGCATAGCTCAGATTTTCATTGTAAATAAAGTTGTAAGACATAACAGTGTCATCAGTGTCATGCCAGTCCCCATTTGGATCGTCTACTCCATTTAATTGAGGATGAGAGAGTCCAATAGCATGTCCAATCTCATGAATCAGAGTCATTGCATCGTCATCTTTTAGTGAGCCATAAGGTAATTCCCAATCAGCTATATTTTCATAGACTATTGAATAATTAGATGTCTTCTCCCAAAATATGTCTACGTTTGAATCAGTTAAATCACCAGTATGAGCATACCCCGTGTATCCCTCGGACCAGTCTCCAATATAATAAATATCAATATTAGATTCAGATTTTGAATATGTACGATAGAAATCAAGTTCTATATAAGGATCAATACTTTTAAAAACATTTTCTATGAATTTTTGTTCGCCTATCTCATGAGGTTCGGTAGACTCATAAGGTCCCCATAGATCGGGAAATTTTACCCCATAAGAATCATCAATATAATAATAAATATTCTCTTTCCCAGCAAATTCAGATTCAATTGCATTAGTAACTTCTCCTATTAAATCTGAACTTTGAAATGTCTTACTATTCGCGCTTATTTCTAAGTTTGGGTTTTTATTAAGTTGAAGGATTTTTGAAAGATCAGTTTCAAAACCTGATTGCTGGTCACATATAAAGCACATACGACTTCTCTAAACTCATTAATCTCATCGATAAGCCACAGGTTGTTTCGATCTGATAGCTAGAGTATCTATTATATCTAGCTCTATGATTTTTTTTCTGAAATCCGAAATAAATGTTTTAAGTGAGACTCAGTCTGTCTTAAAACGCTCTTCTAACTTGTTCTAACAAATTGGCGATTTGGTCTAACACGGATTTTTGCTTGTAATCAGTTGGTGTGACTTATCTGAATGGAGTTTTTATTCAACGTATAAGCGTCCAGTCATGGCAAGGGTTTTCAGCGATTTTTATAGCTATTCTAACTTTATTCTAACTTTATTCTAACTTCTGAATTATTTTAGAAATCTTTTTTAGTTATTTTTCCTCTAAACATGCATAACCTTAAGTTCGTTCGATGCTTGAGATTTATGAGGAAATAATAGAAGATCATGCAAGAACTGTATTTTAATATACTTAAATCATAAACTGGAGATATTTAAATTCTTTTTTGTATTTTTAGCTACCTGAATAATTGCTGGCTTGATTCATATTTAATTAACTAATTGGAGGTTGATATGTTTACAGATTATCAACCAAAAAAGGGATATGATGAATATTTTACATCTGAAGATTTTTCTCCTAGAACATCCCTTGAGCCTCTTCTTTCGTCTTTAAAAAAGATAGGTTTAGACCAGTTAAATGTAAGTCATGAAATTGCAAGAAAATTACTTCTACGTCATGGAGCAACTTTTCGTCTTAACGACTCCGGTAATAAAGGTTCTGAAAGGATTCTTCCTTTTGATCCTTTGCCGAGAGTAATTGGTGCCTCTGAGTGGTTAGAGCTAGAAAAAGGACTTGTACAGAGACTTGAAGCAATAGATTTATTTTTATCTGATGTTTATGGTAAACAGCAAATAATAAAAGATCGGATTATCCCAAGAGAATTTATAGAGAGTTCTGATGGTTGGCGGCCACAAATGCAGGGATTTGTATTGCCATTAGGTAAATGGTGCCATGTGTCTGGATTGGATTTAATTAGGGATGGAAAAGGAGACTGGCTCGTTCTTGAGGACAATCTTCGGTGCCCTTCAGGAGTTGCATATTTCTTGGAGAATAGATTAGTTATGAAAAGAATTTTTCCTAGCCTTTTTGCTGGCAGGATTGTTAGACCTATTGATGATTACCCATCATATTTATTGAAATCACTTCAGGAATTGGCAGTTTGGACTGACAATCCAAAAGTTGTTTTATTGACTCCTGGAGTTTTTAATAGCGCATATTTTGAACATAGTTATTTAGCTCAACAGATGGGAGTTCAATTAGTTGAAGGAAGTGATTTAGTTTGTCAGAATGATAATGTTTATTTGAGAACCACCTCAGGGATAAAAAAAATTGATGTTATTTATCGTCGAATAGATGATGATTTTTTAGATCCTAAATTCTTTAGAAAAGATTCAATGCTTGGAGTCCCAGGTCTTCTTGATGTGATGAGTAAGGGTAGAGTTGCTGTTGCAAATGCTCCTGGCACAGGATTAGCAGATGATAAATTAATTTATACTTTTGTACCAGATATGATTAGATATTATTTAAAAGAGGAACCTATAATAAATAATGTTAAAACATATGTATGCGCAAAGGAAAAAGATCTTAATTATGTACTTGAGAACCTCAATTACTTAGTTGTTAAAAGTGTTTCTGAAGCTGGCGGCTATGGAATGTTAATAGGTCCACATTCTTCTCAAATAGATATTGATAAATTTTCAGCAAAAATCAAAGCTAATCCAAGAAATTATATAGCTCAACCAACTCTAGATTTGTCTACGGTCCCATCACTTAGTGATGGTGAAGTATACCCATGTCATGTTGATTTAAGACCATATGTTCTTAGGGGAAAGGATACTTGGGTAAGTCCTGGAGGTCTCACAAGGGTTGCTTTAAAACGAGATTCTTTGATTGTTAATTCTTCTCAAGGTGGAGGGTGTAAAGACACTTGGGTGGTAAGCCAATAATATAAATGTTACTTAGTAGAGTTGCTGAATCACTTTATTGGATTAATAGATATTTAGAACGTGCAGAGAATATTTCTAGATTTGTTGAAGTTAGTGAGTCTATGGCTCTAGATTGTCCGCCTGGTAGTGCTGAACCATGGTTGCCTTTAATAGATGCTAGTGGTGATAGAAACGAATTCGATAAGAGTTATAAGAATAAAACTTCAAGCGATGTAATAAGTTTTCTTATTAAAGATAGAGAGAATCCAAATAGCATTGTTAGTTGTATTTATATGGCAAGAGAAAATGCTCGCCAAATAAGAGATGTTATTACTTCTGAGATGTGGGAACAAATAAATAGTTTGTTTTGGAGTATTCAGGAGGGTGAGGTCATTTGGCATCAACCTGCTCAAGAACAATTATTCGAAATAAGAAGAAGTTGCCAGTTATTTTATGGAGTTACAGATGCTACTTTTAGTCATGATATTGCATGGCATTTTAGTAAATTAGGAAGGTTGATTGAGAGAGCGGATAAAACTTCTAGAATATTAGATGTAAAATATTTTTTGCTTTTACCAAATCTAAATGAGCTTGGTGGAGCGTTAGATGAGCTGCAATGGATTTCTTTATTACGCTCAGCGGGAGCTTATCAAATGTTTAGAAGATCTGAACAAGGATCAATAACTCCTAATGCAATCGCAAGTTTTTTACTATTAGATCCTATTTTCCCAAGATCTGTGAGATTTTGTCTTGAGGGTATTAAAGAATCTTTAGGTAAGATTCAAAATTCACCTGTTTCTGAGAAGCCAAATGATCTGGAATGTTTAATAGGTTTATTACTATCAAAATGGAGTTTTGTAAGAATAGATCACTTAATTAAAAATGGTTTGCATGAGGCTATTGATAGTCTTCAAATTGATTTAAATAAATTAAATGATCTTATACATAGCTTTTATTTTATAAACGAAAAGGGATTTGATTTTGATTCTTTACAAGAATGAAAAAGAAAATAATTCACAAACTATTTTATTCTTATGAAGAGCCCGTCTCTCTTAGCGAGCATTTGATTTGTATGAAACCCAGGTCTGGCGGCTTCCAGAAGTTAAATTATTTTGATCTTGAAATTAATCCCTATCCCCATTCAATATTTCCTTTGATCTCTGCTAATGGAGATGATATTTTTAAAGTATTTTTTAAAGAACCTACTGATTCTCTTCTTATTAAGACAGAAAGTGAAATTGAGACACAGATTCATCCAGATTTATATCAATTAAAAAATTATAATGATCTAAGTTTACCTATGAAAATAGAAGGAGAAAATAGCTCATTGAATGGATTTATTCAAGGTTGGTTCCTTAATGGACAACATGATCCAGCAGCTATTCAAATTGCTCAAGAGGCATTGGTAGGGATCGAAAATAATGTATTGGACTTTTTATATCAATTAATCGCTCTAATAAAAGATAGAGTTAAATATACACCTAGACATATTGGACCGGCATGGACTGCAGGAAGAACTCTTAGAGAAAGAGTTGGTTCTTGCAGGGATTTGGCGATTTTGTTAATGGAGACTTGTCGATGCGTTGGCATACCTAGTCGTTTCGTTAGCGGGTATCAATTTATGGACCAACCCCCAGAAAAATATGAACTTCATGCATGGACTGAGATTTTTATACCTGGTTTTGGATGGAGAGGATTTGATCCAAGCGGTTGTGGTTTGATTAATAGTAAATATATAACCCTAGCCTCTTCTTCTAAGTCTGAACTTGTAGCTCCAGTAAGAGGAAGTTTTACTGGTGCTCCTGACTTGAAAAGTGAATTACAGTGGAATATTGAAATTATCTGAATTGTATGGAAATTATGAATGGACTCACTTATTGATAAATCTTCGATCAGTCTTTCTCGTTTCTGCCTCCTTCTTGATAGTTATATCTGTTCTAACTTCGTTCTAGTCTTCTAACTTACGTCTAACCGCGATTTTTGCTCGTAATCGACTGGTATGACTGGACGTGATGGAGTTTTTATTCAACGTATAAGCGTCCAGTCATAGCAGGGGTTCTCAAAGGTTAGAAGAGGTGCTATTCAAACCTTTGTTCTAACTTTTGAATCTCTAATACTTTTAAAATAAAAAGATTGAGAAAGAATATAGCTATTGAAATTTGTTTGAAGACATTATGGAATTGATTGTGTTAAACCAAAAAAGAGAAAACATCACATAACAATTTTTGGAACTCCTTGTGGAAAGTTAAGGAATCTATATTATTTTGGTAACTTAGTATTTTGACCATATTCAAGATCAAAAGATATGAAAGGTTTTGGGAATAGACAAAGCAATAGGAAGAAAATAACAAGTTCCAATCTTCAAAAAGAAATTAATAAGATTAGTAATATTTCCAATGAGCAATTAGTTTTAAAGGCACTAAAGTATCATTCCGATGGTGACTTATTAAATGCTGAAAGACAATATAAGTTATGCCTAAGACAAGGTTCTAATGATCCTAGAGTCTTATCTAATTATGGCTTGATCTGTAAAGAAGCAGGTAGATTTGATGAAGCGATAAAACTATGGACGAAATCAACTCGATTGTATCCAGTAAATCCAAGACCATATTTCAATCTTGCAAATTTGTTAATAGATATACGAAGATTTAAAGAAGCTGAAAAGTTCATAAAAGAAGGGATTAGTCTTAATCCTAATGAAGCAAAAATGCATTATAATTTAGGCATAATATTAAGAAATAATAGGAAATATAAAGAAGCAATTTTATCATTTAATAAAGCAATTCAGCTTAAACCTGAATTCACCGAAGCTCATTCCAATCTGGCTGAAGCTTTTCTTGAAATTGGCGATATAAAAGATGCAAAAAAATCTATTATAAAAGCCATTAAAATTGACCCTAAAGATGCCAATTTGTATTTAAATTTTAGTAAAATATTAAAAGAAAATAGGGAATTAAAAGATGCAGAAATAAATATCAAAAAAGCAATTATATTGAATCCTAATTTCGCAGAGGCTCATTCTAATCTTGGTGCTAACTTTAGTCATTTGGGTAAATTAAAAGAAGCAGAATCATCTATTTGTAAAGCTATCGAATTGAATCCCAATTACGCAAAAGCTTACTATTTGCTTTCTCTACTTAAATCATCTAATTATAAAAAAGAATTCAAAAATAAACTATTTTCTAAATCCATTTTAAATAAACAAACAGAAAAAGATAAAATTGATATTTATTTTGCAAGATCAAATATTCTTCATATTGAAAGAGATTATAAATCAAGTGCTGTTAATCTTTTATTAGCTAATAATTTAAAATTAGATCTCGCAGGATCTCAGCCAGAAGGATTAATAAATAAATCAAAAAAATTACTTTTTGAATCCGAAAAATTAGAAATATATGAAAAAGATAATGAAAACTCTTTTTCAAGTATTTTTATTGTAGGAATGCCAAGAAGTGGATCAACATTATTAGAATCAATTCTTAGTATGAATGGTAATGTTAATGATTTGGGCGAAACTAATATCCTTGAAGAATCATATGAAGAGTCAAAAAAACTCGATGAAAGATTAACTCTAGCAGAAATATATAGGAATAAAATAAATGATTATAAAAGTAAATTGAGTATATCCACCAACAAGTGGTTATATAACTATCAATATACAGGTATAATTAGCAGGCAGATACCTAAAGCAAAAATTATCCATTGTTTTCGAAATCCTTTAGATAACATTCTTTCTATTTATCGTGCACATTTTGAAGGGAATGAATATTCATCATCATTAGTTGATTGTGCAAGGGTTTATTTAGATCAAGAAGAAGTAATGGCAGAATATAAAACTAGATTTCGATCTCAAATATATGATTTAAATTACGACTTATTAGTTAGCAATCCAAATCAAGAAATTAAATCTTTGATTTCTTGGTTGGATTGGGAATGGGACGAGTGTTATTTGTCGCCTCATCTGAATCCGCGCTCAGTATCTACAGCAAGTAGCGTACAAGTTCGTACTCCAATAAATTCAAAATCTATTGGCGGATGGAAAAACTATAGAGATATGCTTCATCCTGCTATTGAAATACTTTCTAAAACTGATAGATACAGAGAGTTGGATTGTTAAATCATCTGCAAAATAAGAAGGTTAGACCTGTTCTAACTTTGTTCTATCTCTTCTAACTTACGTCTAACCTTGATTTTCGCCTATAATCAACTGGTATGACTGGATCCTAAGGAGTTTTTATTCAACGTATAGCAGTCAAGTCATAGCAAAGGGTTCTAAGTATCCTCAATAGAGTCTTGTCTAACTTTTTAGCCGTTTTCATGAAAGATGTCTCGTCTCGTTGCATTGCTTTGTCAGACTTTTAATGCTGAGATTTAACCCTTAAATAACGCTGTAATCAATTCTTGGCCCCTGCCTGCTATGAGCTTTTGTTCGTTGTCTAGCAGGCTAGGCTTTCCGCGAGCTTCTCAACTTTGTCAAAAGGATCTTGCCTAACTTTTGAGTTGATGTATATGAGATTCTATTTATTTGTGATAATTAATCAACAACACTAAATGAGTATCTTTTGTCTTTATCAATACAATTTTTTGGCATTGAATTAAAACTTAGTGTTAATCGTTCATCCCCCTTATTAGGGATTTCATATCCATGAGAATTATGACTTCTCCAAAGAAATACCTGACCTTCTTTAGCATTTATAGTAATAGATTTTGAATTATAGAGATTATTGACGTCTGGATTTTTTGGTGTAGTTATATTTGGTGAGTTATATATTAAAACTCTATCATTTAAAAAATTTAATTGAGTATGAATCTCATGATTAAAGTTTATAAAATAATTTCCGGAGATATATGAATTGCCGTGATAATGATAAGCCAGAGTTGAATTTTTGCTTGAATTATTTAACCATGCATCGCTAATCACTATATCTTCGCAAATATGACCAATTGTTTTTATATATGTAAGGATCATTAATTTTAGGTCTTTTTTTAGATTTAAAAGTGTCTGAAATTGGTTGAAGATATTCTGATTATAACTATTACAAATATGTGTTGTATATTTTTCTGTTGGAAATTGTTGTCTTAATTCTTTTGGTGCTTGTCTTTCAATTAATTGTGCAGACTTTTTATAATTTAAATGTTTTTCAACTGGTAAAGTAAATATTCCAATTGGTTCTGGATTTATGTTTAAGATTTTTAATGGATATGATTGATTTTCTACCATTTTACAAAAGTTTTATTTTTGTCTTTTATATTATAACTAATATGATCTTAGTAATTAAATTATCATTGCTGATCCGTAGCTGAGGGAAATCATCCGTCATGTCAACGGGTTTTTGGAAAGGATTTCGACCTGTGACACAACTGTGATTCAATTTCTTAAGTTTGTGAAGTAATTATTTAAAAAGAATTATCTATCAATTTCATCTTCAGTTGACTGATGCTTTAGTTGACTCAAAATTAAAAGATTGAAATGGAAAACGAAATCAGGAACATACGCTTCCTAAACGTTCAGACATAGGAATTGGAGCAGGGGCTGATTAAACTCTTTATGACGTTGGCAGTGATAAGACTCACTTCTTAACGGTTGGTGATGTCACTAAATCCAAAGGGCGAGGCTTCGAGTAACAATTCTTTCTGAGAGAATTTGGAGGATAGTCCGGTTAAGGGACTTATTCCTGTCTCAAGGTGTCTAGAAAACAGTCTAACTTTTTGTTGTATGGCCTAACCCTGACTTCTGCTTGTAATCAATAGGTATGACTGAATGTATAGGAGTTTTTATGCAACGTCTGGAAAGTTATTTATAGCAAGGGCTTCCAAAGCCGGACTGATGTTTTGTCTAATTAATTAGTCTGACTTCTTTAAATCATGAAATTGGTTTAAGACAAAAGTGTTTAATAAATTAAAATATTAAGTGTTAGAATATGAAAAAGTATTAGAAATGAATATTGAAAATTATTTCCCAATATCATCACAGTCATCTATTGAAGATAAAACAGTTCTATTGAAGTTAAAAGAGTTTATTAGGCAAAAATATTCTAAATATAATTATGTGGAAATAGGATCTTTCTTAGGAGGCTCGTTGGCCCCGTATTTAATGGATAGCTGTTGCATAAAAGTATTGAGTGTTGATGATAGAGAACGACAGCAACCTGATGAACGTGGTGTTATTTATGATTATGCAAAAATTACAAATCAAACAATGCTTGATAAGATTTTGTCAAAAGGTTTAAATATAGAAAAACTTGAGACATTTGATGGTGATTTGAAAGATTTTTTAAATAAAAGTTCTAGTAAAAATACAAAATATCATATCGCATTTATTGACGGTGAGCATACAAACTCTGCATGTTTTAGTGATTTTGTTAATGTAAGAAAGCTTCTTGAGGTTGATTCTATTGTCGCTTTCCATGATAGTCATTTGATATTTTCTGCATTGAAGAATATACAAACTCTTCTTGAATCTGAGGGGGCTAAATTTAAATTTATCAAAGTTTTAAACAGTGATGTCTCTTTTATTTTGTTTGGTGACCTAGTTAATATTGATACCAAAAGCCTTATCGCGGATGATGAGAATTGGATGTATATGGCAGAGTCAAAACTTCTTTTAGAAATTTTTAATAATAGATTAAAGCTTGGAATTATAGCTCCAAGAGTTTTTAAAGCATATTGAATAATTTGTTTGAATAACCGGGTTTTTGAGAAATGCGAGGTTGCGATATTTGGATTCGATGCTTATAAAGAAATTTTTTGTAGTCAAAGTTTGATCACTCCGAGAGTAGGGGGTAAGAACTAATACGAATGCTCATTAGGATTAATCTAATTAAATGTTTGATCGAAATACTTATCTAAAATTCACTTCTTTCCTTTATAGTTGATCTCTATTGATATATTTAATTTGCTACATCTTTTTCTTGCTCCTTATGTCTTATCTCGAAGACAGTTAAGTAGTTGAATTCACTAAATTGAATGGCTCTAGCATCTTTTTCGTAGGCACTTATGCATTTATCGAGATCTTTAATTGGATATTTTGGTACTGTTTTAGCAAACACTAAAATTGATCTATCAGGGTACGTCTCTGGATCAAAACATATACATTTTAGGTGATCTTTAATTTGGCACATTACTTTAGCTTTAGATGGTGGAAGATTTATATGAGGAAAAAGATATTGCTGAAAATATAGTGTTTCCTTTGGGAAATTTTTAGTGAGATAAATTAGTTCTTGTTTTATTCCTTTTTGTGTATCAGTAATTGGCAATCTCCAAACCTTATCTAGTGGTGATTGCTTAGCATAAAATGTAAGCAATAGGAATAAGGATAAAGATAAAAGAATACTTTTATTAAAATTAAATCTATTTAATAATGGTATGATTTTACATATTATAATTCCTGGTAAGATTGAAAATAATATAGGTGCAATTAAATCATCATAATGGTATTCAGAAGAATACATCGGCTGGGAATTTACTAGCAAATTTTGCATAATCACTGGTAATGCTATTATTCCGCTTCTCCAAAAAATTATTGGTAAAAAACCAAGCGGTAAAAACAACAAAAATACATAATTAAGCTTCAATCCCCAATCATCAAATATCCCAAGTCTAATTAATTTCCCATAACTAGCTCCATTGATACTTGGAATAATAAATAGAACTATAATCAATAGGGAAGTGATACCAATAATGAATAAAAATATACTTTTTTTATAATCTTTTTTCTGAAAAAATAGATAAAAACTAAATCCAATTAAAACTAAAGTAAGGTTTTCCTTGAAAAATAATAGAAAAATCAAAGATATTAACATTCTTCGCATTTTTCCTTCAATGAGATAAGAGAAGGCAAGTAAGATAAATGGTGCTGCAATTGATGAAGGATGGAAAGGGAACCCCATCGCTGCCCTCATTGGGATATAAATCAACCAAAGTATTGATAAAAATAGAGATACTATGATTTTCTCAGATTTCTTTTTTGTATAATTGCTAGAAATTCGATAAATAATAATTGGGACAAAGCTAAATGATATTGCCTGTGCTATTAGCAACCATCTTAGATCTGATTTAATCAGATAAAAAGGAGCAAAAACTGTCACAATTGGCGAAAAATGCTCACCTAAGTGATTTTTTTCAAGCACAGAAGAGTAAAAAGGTTCTCCAAATGCAGTATTAAAAGCTATATTTCCATAAATGCCAGAGTCAAATGCACCCAGATTAAAGCGGGCAAACATATGAAAATATGTTATTAACCAAGTAAACAAAGATAAAAAGAATAAACTCCAAAAATAAAATATTGGATTAATCTTTAATACAAAATTTTTGGTTTTTTTGAGATATATTTCATATTCTTGTTGCAACTTTTTGTTATTAATAAGGATGAGAAAAGTAAAACCAATTAAGGGGACTATAAGTGCTAATAAATGTAAATTCACTCCTCCTATACCAGATCCGTATATGATCAATGCTAAAAAACAATAGAAGCCATTGATTATATTAATCTTCTCATTTCTTTTCATTTAATCCCTTACTTGGGCTAGCTGCCCCGCAAAAAAAAATAATAGAAAGATACGACCCTGAAATTTTAGTTTTTTATAAAAATTTATACATCTTTAGTTACACTAACTATTACCCAAACCCAGTCATTGCAGTAAAGAGATCTTTGTTCTCAGCTGATTCTGCAAAACCTAGTAGTGCTTCGTAACGGGTCTCAGCACCACTACTTAATTGACCTAACCAATAGTTCAAACCATCTGTATCAGCATCTCTTTCAAGAACATTTTTATAGAGAGTATTCACAAATTCTTCATCAGTGACATTGCTACCATATCGTTCTCCAAATTCCGCTGAGCCTAAAAATGATGAGGCAACAACTCTGATGGTGTTTGCTCCTGAGCTGAACTGATTAATCCAATACTCCAATCCATCTGGATCAGGCAATCGCTTAAATGATGCATTGTATAAGCGGAACATGCGTCCAGAATCAGTATTCAATCCAGTGACATGGTCAAAGGTTCCTTTAATATCTGCAATGGCACTGACGTTTCTAAATGAACTCGTGCTTGCTTCTTCTGTAAAAATCAATGATGGATATCCTGTAATGTCGTCATAGCCAGAGTCTGTTTTTATTTGATAGACACCATTACCTTTGTTATAGAACTTGTAATCACTAAAGTTACCGCTATAAGTTTTCACAACGTCTACTTTTGATTCTTCTACTGTTTGGTCTGTAAATTGAATGTATTCAATATTTTTTAGTGTATCTGTTCCATCATTGGAGCCTGTTCTTTGATCGGCGATTTGAAGTGTGTCCGACCCTCGAATGAAGGAATAGTTGGAGAAATCTCCTGAATATACTGAAGTATCGGAACCTCCTTCACCATTAATTATATCTGAGCCTTCTGAGGCGAAGAAAGTTTCATTACTACTACTACCAGTAAGCTCATCGTTTGAATTGCTCCCCGTGTTTGGGATATATCCAGAAAGTCCTTGGTTGTTTTCTTTAAAAATTTCTTCTAGTTCATTGCTAGAAGGCTTACTAATTACTTTCTTAATATAATTTTTATACAAGTTATGTCCTAAAGGGTTCCCTTCCTTAATCTTTTCGGGGGTTAAGTAATTATCTGACCATTCTGGATCAAGACTGCCTGAATACTTTTCAATATATCCCCATTCAGCAAAAGTTAAAGCGTATTGATATTCAACCATTACTGTTTTCCAATATGTGAAACTACCCACGCCCATATGGTTGTAGATTGAAGCATCAAAAACCCCATTGTTGATAGCTTCTTTTGCTGCTTCAAAAAGTAAGCCTGACAATATTGGCTCTTCTTTAGAGGCATCCCCACCGTACTCAGGGGTTCTGTCTTCAATAAATAGAAATTGCTCTGGGAATACACCTGGCAAAGCAAATCTAACTAATGTATGAAGTAAATGTTCAAGAGCTTCTGTTATTTGGCTGTTAGCAGTTCTGTCTGAAGTCCCAGAAAGGTTGAATTGCCATATAAAATCGGTAAGACTATGCTTATCATTTGTTGTGTCCCATCCTGAATAATTTTCTCCGTTCAGATTAGGAGAGTATGAATCCATTTCCTCAACTCCTATTCTTTGTAAGGTATTTATACTTTTTAAATGTTTAATAGCTTTAATTTGAGAGTCAGCATTAATTGATGTATCTTCTGGGTTAAGTAATAGTTTTGTTGTTTGAGCTATTTTTTTTATAAATTCATCTTCTACAGCAACGTTTCCTCCTGTTTCTTTTAAACCCGCGATTTTGAGACCATAAACTTCTATATATCTGTTAAAGGGCTCTATTTCTGAACTAAATTGAATTTGATAGCTTTTATAGACAGCGTCTAATGTTCCCATTCCAGGAGTTAAATGAAACTATTTTATCAAACAAACTATTTTGAGTGACTAGTCTCAAGCTGTCTCGAAAATGGTCTAACTGTTTGTTGTGCTGGTCTAACCCTTTCCTATCACTCTAATAAGTTGCTATGAATTGATGTATAGGGGATTTTATCCACCTTTC
The DNA here is from genome assembly GCA_003216815.1 of Prochlorococcus sp. AG-402-K14. Lineage (GTDB taxonomy): Bacteria > Cyanobacteriota > Cyanobacteriia > PCC-6307 > Cyanobiaceae > Prochlorococcus_B. Next base: position 109,789 of record QCIG01000002.1, read on the forward strand.
ACATGTCATTTATATCAGTGGTCCTTAGTTTTTTACAAAAGCATTGCCTAATCATATTGTCTGATTTTTAAAGGTAAAACTTTCTTGCCTCTACAAGCAAGTTAAAGAGCCAGGTATTGATTCATTAATGCTAGTCATATCATTTGTCTTTCCATCTAATTACTTTTTTAGCTAAAAAGAATAAAGATATATTTTCTAAATGGATAAGGAAACTCTTCTAAGACTTGCGACACCAGCATCAATTTTTGCTCTTGCTTTAAGCATTGGCACACTACCAATGACAGTTAATGCATATGACCAAACTATAAAAATAAGTGGTTCAGTAGAAATAGAAGGTGATGATTCACGTTTTCACGCTCCTATAAACATTAATTGTGTTAGTGGATGCATCCCAAGAGAAAAGCCAACTACATATAGATTCAGATAGTCGAAAAAAAATATTTGATAGGCCTATAGAAATAGTTTTTTTACATTACTCATAGGATTTAATCTGAACAATTTTTTTGTTGGATAGTTTTTTAATTGAAAAATAATTTAGTATTTGTTGGAGAAAAGTATTTTCTTTTGATGAGAATAGATATAATAAAAAAATATAAAAAAGATGAAGAGAGAAGAAAAATCTCAGCTGAATATTAAGATAGATCCAAAACTCTTACTTAGACTGAAGTCTAGAGAAATAAAGAATGGAAAAACACTAACAGCCTTTATTACTGAGATATTAGAACAAAGTCCTACTAAAATAACTAGCGATATTGATATTCTTGAACAGAGACTATTAAGAGTAGAAGAACAAATTAAGCTAAAAGATAATTTATCGCCTGATAAGGAAAAAGATTTAAATCCAAGTAAGAGCATTTTTACTAATAGTGGAGCAAAGAGATATGGTGAGATTGCTAAGAAACTTTTTGATTTACATAGGGAAAAAAGGCATCTTTCTTTGAAAGATGCCTTCGCAGAATTATCTACTTGCCTTGCTAATTTTGATAGTACCTGAACTAGTATTTAAACTCCTCTCAGGGGATCATGACTTAACAGGTATAGAAATGACAGATGCCTACAGGAATGGATCTTGTGGGATGAGAAGTGCTCTATCTGAATGGACCAACAGCTCTTTAGAGCCATTAAATGAAGCTTTTCTAAACGCGGTAGATTCTGGAAATCTTATATGATTCAGATTGATCTATCTGCTAGCAATTTTTCTTTTTGATAGATTTCTTCTATATGCATTCTAAACGCTTTTTGATTTTTTTGTCTAACCCGAATAAACTATCTAATTAATTATTTTGATTTGGCAGAGATTTGTTTTTATTTAATTTATAGAAGACTATTCATACATTCATTGTATTTGCTTTTAATATATTATTTATCTAACTTTTTAAGTTTGAAAGAAGGGATATTGTTTAGCGTAAACATTCTTTCGAAGTTTCAAGCATTTCTATAGATGTTAATACTTTAGTTGTATATCGTATAGTCTATTGTTATTATGATATTTATTGGAGCGGATTTTGAATAATAAAAAAGATAATATTATTTCTAATAATAACAGGATCAAAGAAGTCGTAACTTATCCGGTCCCAATGGATTTAAAGGAAATAAAAGAAAATTTTATTATTAATACCGATAATAATATATCTAAACAAAAAATAATCAACAAAGCATTTAAGTTACATGCTCAAGGAAATATTAAAGAAGCAGAAAAATATTATCAGTATTTTCTTAATCAAGGCTATCAAGATTCCAGGGTCTTAACTAATTATGGATTAATCTTAAAAAAACATGGAAATTTCAAAGAAGCAGAAATATGGCTTCGTAAAGCTATTCAAATAGATCCTAATTGTGCCATTTCTTATTCAAATTTAGGAAATTTCATGAGAAAAATTGATAATTTAAAAGAAGCAGAAATCTTTACTAGAAAAGCGATACATCTTAAACCTAACTTCGCTGAAGCCTATTCTAATTTAGGAAGCATATTGAGAGATCTCGGTGAATTAAAAGAAGCAGAGCTATCTCTTAGAAAGGCTATAAAGCTAAAGCCTTTTATTGCTGATGCATATAATAATCTGGGTAATATATTGAGAGATCTTGGTGAATTAAAACAGGCAGAAATATCTTTTAATAAGGCTATTCAAATAGATCCTAATTGTGCAGATGCTTTTCATAATTTGGGAAATAACATGCAAGATCTAGGCAATTTAGAATTTGCTGAAAAATATTATATAAAAGCTATTAAGATTCAATCTGATTTGACTAAAGCATACTACTCCCTCTCAAAACTTAAATATTCAAATAAAAAACAAAAATGGAAGGATGAATTATTTAATAAAAATATCTTGAAAAATAAATTACCAAAAGATAAAGTAGATATCTATTTCGCAAGAGCAAATATTTATCATAATGAAAGAAAATATAAACAGAGCTCAAAATGCTTACAATTGGCAAATAAAATTAAACTTAAGATCAAACCATCATTCACTAATAAAATATTAAATAAATCAAAAGAATTAATGATTGAATCATATAAAGAAGTTGTTAATAAAAAACAAAAAGAAATAACATTAGAAAATATTTTCATTGTTGGAATTCCTAGAAGTGGATCAACATTGTTAGAATCTATTCTTAGTATGAATTTAAATGTAGATGACTTGGGAGAAATTAATATTTTAGAAGAATCATTTCAGGAGTCAAAGAAAAATAACCAAAATCTTACTCTTTTTGAATTATATTTTCAGAAACTAAATAATAATAATAAATCTTATATCAAAACCAATAAATATTTATTTAATTATCAATACGTAGGAATAATTGCTAAGCAAATTCCTAATGTACATATCATTCATTGTTTTAGAAATCCTTTAGATAATATTCTTTCGATTTATCGATCGCATTTTGCACAAGGTAATGAGTATGCCTCTTCATTAGTTGATTGTGCTTATATTTTTTTAGACCATGATTACATAATGACAGAATATAAAGATAGATATAGATCAAAAATTTATGACTTAAATTACGATTTGCTAGTCAAAAAACCTAACCAAGAAATTAAAGCTTTAATTTCTTGGTTAGGTTGGGAATGGGATAATTCATATTTATCGCCACATCTCAATCCTCGCTCAGTTTCAACAGCTAGCAGTGTACAAGTCCGATCACCTATCAATTTAAGATCTGTTGGAGGTTGGAAGAACTATAGAGAAATGTTGCGTCCTGTTATCAAAGTTTTAGAAAAGCATGAGAAATATAAGAACTTGCAATTTCTATGATGAAGGTTTAATTTCCTATTTTCTTTATTAACTTGGACTCATTATTTAAGGAATCTTTTCTTCTTCAAATTTTTAGGCTTTTTTAATTAAAGTCTTTTTGCTAATAAAATTAATATAAAAGCTAAATTATTATTTTCTTAGATAGAATAATAAAATAAGTATTTTAAGTGAGATAATTATAAGATGGAGGAGTATCGGGAACAAGAACAAGAACAAGAAGAAATCAAAATTAATAAATTAACTACATATCCTGTTCCACTTTTACTTGATGAATTAACAAATCATAATATTTCTGTAGAAAATCTTTCATCTATGAATAAAAAAGAAATAATTAGTCAAGCTATAAGATTTCATCTGCAGGGAAATATTTTAAAAGCAATTAAATATTATCAATATTGTATTGATCAGGACTTTAATGATCCAGTTATTTTTTCTAATATGGGAACAATATTAAAAAATCTAGGCAAGTTAAAAGAAGCAGAATCATTAACTCTTAAAGCAATTAAACTAAATCCTGATTTTTCAGATGCACATTCTAATTTGGGAATGATATTGGAGTCTCTTGGCAAACTAAAAGAAGCTGAATTGTCACAACGCAAAGCCATTGAGCTAAATCCTGATTTCGCAAACGCGTATTCTAATTTGGGAATCATTTTGAAAAACTCAGGCAGACTTAAAGAGGCAGAAATATATCAGCGTAAGGCAATTGAATTAAAACCTGACTTTGCGAATGCGTATTTAAATTTAGGAAATTTGTTGAAAGAACTTGGTAAATTAAAAGAATCAGAAAAATCTTTATATAAAGCCATCGAACTAAACCCTGATTTGTTAATGGCTTTTTTTTAATCTTTCACAATTACAACTTTTAAAAGGAGATTATCATTCAGGTTTAGAGAATTATGAATTTAGATTTAAAAGAAATATAACTTCATTTGTCCATGCTAATCCTATAATAAAAAAATTAAACGATAATCAGCTATTTCAAGAAAAGAAAATATTAGTCGTAAGTGAACAGGGCTTCGGTGATACACTTCAATATATGAGATATATACCTTTTTTAAGAAAAAAAGGTTTAGAAGTTTCTTTTTGTGCTCAGGAAAAACTTCATACCCTAATTAAAGCATCTCACATTGATTCGAATCCATTAACTCCAAAACAAGCTAATCAGGTTTCTGAAGGTAAATGGATCCCACTATTATCCTTGCCTAAATATCTAAAAGTTAATCCAAAAAATCCAATTGTTTCAGAACCATATATTTTCTCATCTAATAAAATGATTGATAAATGGAGAAATATTCTCTCATGTGAAAAAAGACCAATTATCGGTATTAATTGGCAAGGTAATCCTGGTTTAGAAAAAACAACATATGATGGTCGATCAATTCCATTAGAAGTGTTCTCAATTATCTCTGAATGTTGTAATAACAAGCTCCTTTCTCTTCAAAAGGGATTTGGATCGGAACAACTTGAAGATTGCTCATTTAAAAATAAGTTTGTTAAATGCCAATCTGAAATTGATTTAATTTGGGATTTTCTTGAAAATGCTGCAATTATTTCTAACTGTGATCTTATTATTACAAATGACACATCGGTTGCTCATTTGGCAGGAGGCATGGGTAAACAGGTATGG
>QCIG01000003.1 GCA_003216815.1 Prochlorococcus sp. AG-402-K14
TCCAATTTGGGAAACTTATTGAAAGAGCTAGGCAAATTAAAAGACGCAGAAATCTCATATCGCAAAGCGATTGAAATTAAACCTGATTACGCAGAAGCATATTGGAATCTTTCATTACTTGAATTACTTCAAGGTGACTATAAAAATGGTTTAGAAAACTATGAATTTAGATTTAAAACAAAAAAACCAGCTATTACTAACGCAAAAACAAAACTAAAACAAATCAACAATAAAAAATTACAAATAGAAGATAAGGTCTTAGTCGTTAGTGAACAAGGTCTAGGAGATACCCTTCAATATATGCGTTATATTCCTTATCTTAGAAATCAAGGACTCAAAATTTCTTTTTGTGCTCAAACAAAACTACATTCATTGATCAAAGCCTCAGGGATTGATCAAAATCCATTAACTCCAGAACAAGCTGAGACAATTTCAGATGGTAAATGGATACCACTCTTATCTTTACCTAGATATCTAGAAGTAAATCCTAATAATCCAATTATTTCCGAACCATATATCTTTTCAACTAATGAACTAAAAAAGAAATGGAAAAACATACTCTCTACAGAAAAAAGACCAATCATTGGTATTAATTGGCAAGGCAACCCAAATGCCGAGAAGGATAGCCTAAGAGGTCGCTCATTGCCTCTGGAAACTTTCTCTACTATTGCTAGAAATAATAATTTCAAATTGTTATCATTACAGAAAGGATTTGGTTCAGATCAATTAAACAGTTGCTCATTTAAAAATAAGTTTGTTCAATGCCAAGCACAAATTGATTCCGCCTGGGATTTCCTTGAAAATGCTGCCATCATTGAGAACTGTGATTTAATAATTACCAGTGATACTTCTATTGCTCATCTTGCTGGAGGAATGGGTAAACCAACCTGGTTACTCCTACATCATTTGTCTGAATGGAGATGGGGACTTGAAAGGGAGAATACATTTTGGTATCCCTCAATAAAGTTATTTCGCCAAAAAGAGCGAGATAACTGGCAAGAGGTTATGGAGAAAGTATCAATCGCAATTACAAAAGAAGAGATCTCTCTACTACTGAGTTCTTAAAATCCCCCTCGCACTTTTCTTTCTGTATGACACACTAAGAGACAGCTTGAAACTCTTCGACTTTCAAAACCATTACTTCGACTGTATTCTTGCTTTTCCTGGGAACGCCTGAAACGCTCTGAAACTAATTAAGAACGGAGAGGGAGGGATTCGAACCCTCGACAGAAGTTACCTCCTGTAACTCCTTAGCAGGGAGCCGCTTTCAACCACTCAGCCACCTCTCCTTAATCCATACCTTATCAAGTCAAAGCTCGAAAAATTTATTTTGTGATCCTCTTCAGATGTTAAGTGACAACTCTTGGAAGTCGATTTCTGAAACTACAAAGAACTTCCCATGGAATTGATCCAGACAAGTCACTCCAACTATGTGGTGAAATAAAAACTTCTCCATCAATTCCAAGAAGGGTTAAGACTTGGCCAGTTTTGATATCTGGCTTATCAGTTATATCAAAAACCATTTGATCCATTGCAATTGCTCCTACTTGAGGCACTAAAACGCCATCTATTGAGGCTGATATTTTTCCAGAGAGAGCTCTGCTTACACCATCGGCATACCCAATAGCGACAACAGCAAGCTTACTTTTCCTTTGAGTCTTAAACAGGTGTCCATAACTAACTCCAGTACCAGTTGGCACTTCCCTCACCAATGTCACTCTGGCCTTCACTTTCAAGGCTGGCTTAAGATTCAAATCAGACTTCAAATCATCTAAGGGGAAGTAACCATACAAACTAAGTCCTACTCGAACCATATCAAAATGAAGACGACTATCAGACAGGGTCCCTACCGAATTTGCTAAGTGTCTGCAAAGGAACTTACTCCTATCGCCCAAATTCTTTAATACCTTTTCAAATCGATTTAATTGAACCTGAGTAAAGCTGTTAATAGACGGATTTAATGGATCTGAATCAGCACTAGCAAGATGACTATAAATACCTTCCAAAGAAATACTTTCTAAGTTATCAATTTTAGTAACCAATTCTTCGACTTCATCGCAATTTGAGCCAAGTCTTGTCATTCCTGTATCAACTTTCAAGTGAATAACAAATTTTTTATGATCATTTTCAGCGATGTTATTGCAAATTATTGCCTCACGAATTCCACTAATTGTTGGAATAAGATCCCAATAAAATGATGAATATAGTTCTTCTGAATTTATTAGATTTCCAAGAATCAATATCTGACAGTTCAAACCAGCCTTCCTTAATTCAATTCCTTCTTCTAAAGTTGCTACTCCAAGGCTATTGGCGCCTCCATTTAAAGCGGCCTTTGCAACTGCAACTGAACCATGTCCATATCCATCAGCTTTAACAACTGCCATTAATAAGCAATCTTCGCCAACAAAGTTTTTCAAAACCCTCGAATTATTTTCAATAGCTTTCGAATCCACCTCAACCCATGCACGGCCACAAGGGTCAGGATTAATTACACTTTTAGTCTTCCCACCAAAAGTGACTAATTTTTCACTTTTATAGATGTTTGACATACTCAACTTGCAATCAATGTAATAAGGGAAACTGCAACAAGGTTGTATTGCTACTAGCATGCCGCTTAAATAGCAAGCGTGCATGGGTCAAGTTCTTGTTCTAAATGCTTCCTATGAGCCATTGAACATCACTTCATGGCGTCGCGCGACTGTTTTAATGCTCAAAGGCAAGGCTGAAAGTCTTGAAGAAGATGCCGCACACAAGATAAGACAAGATATCAAAGCACCTACTGTAATAAGACTTAGACAATTTATTAAAGTTCCATATCGTGATATACCTCTAACCAGAAAAAATATATTTCAAAGAGATAATAACTATTGTCAATATTGTGGTCAGAACAATAAAAAACTATCAATTGATCACATTTTGCCTCGTAGCAGGGGAGGAAAAGACATTTGGGAAAATGTGATTACTGCCTGTCTTCAATGCAATGTAATGAAAGGTAATAGAACTCCTGAGGAGGCAAAGATGCCATTAAAAACAAAACCTTATAAACCTTTAAATAATATGAGTTTTGAAACTACAAAACAAATTCACTCTGGTCGTCACAAAGAATGGAGTAAATATGTGATTGGCTGGGTAGCTTGAGTTTCTTTTAATCTTCAGATTGATTACTCAGTTCTTCCATTTGCCTTTTTTGTTCTTCTGCGACACATGCGCCAATAACATCTTCAAGCTGACCGGCTAAGACTTGTTCCAGAGGGAAATTAATTCCTAATCTATGATCAGTTGTCCTATTATCTTTATAGTTATAGGTTCTTATCTTTTCACTTCTATCACCTGTTCCAACTTGAGACAATCTATCAGATCTCTCTTTAGCATTAGCTTCTGCTATCTCTAATTCTAATAATTTAGCTCTTAAAATCTCCATTGCTCTCTCTCTATTTTGTAATTGAGAGCGTTCCTGTGTACAAAAAACTCTTATACCCGAGGGCTTATGAAATAAATCTATAGCAGTTTCTACTTTATTGACATTTTGCCCACCAGCACCGCCAGACCTAGCTGTACTGATTTCTAAGTCAGTAGATTCTATTTTGACCTCAACTGGATCAGCCTCAGGCATTACAGCAACAGTTGCGGTAGAGGTATGAACTCGTCCTTGTGATTCAGTCGATGGGACCCTTTGAACTCTATGAACGCCTGCTTCAAATTTCAATTGACTATAAACAGACTCGCCTTTCACAGAAATAATCATTTCACGAAAACCACCCACATCAGCTTCAGTCGAGCTTATTGGTTTGACATTCCACCCCAATTTTTGTCCATATCTCTCATACATTCGCGCCAAGTCACCTGCCCATAAACAAGCTTCGCTTCCTCCGGCTCCTGCTCTTATTTCAAGCATCACACTCCTTTCATCTCTAGGATCTTTTGGTAAAAGAGCTATAGTTAATTTCTGAATTAATTCATTTTTAGAAAGTTCGAGATTTTGTAGTTCTTCTTTAGCTAAAGCTTCCATTTCTTTATCATTTTTGCTTTCTTTGACCAAACCTTTAGCTTCCATACATTCTTTTTCTATATTCTGTAGTTTCAAATAATCATTAACCAAAGGTTCGAGTCGCGATCTCTCTCTAGCTATTTTCTCTAATTGTTTAGGATCTGAGGCAACATCTGGATCTGCTAACTGTAACTCAAGGTTTTGGAAACTACTTTTTGCTGTCTCTAACCTTTTTATTAGGGTTGTAGAATCCATTATTTTTTATTATCTAAATCTGTCAATCAATAGGCTATCAACTTTCTTTTTTATCTTTTGTTGACTTTTCTTTTTCTTCACTTGAATCAGAAGAAGCCATACCATATTTACGCATAAATCTATCCACCCTGCCTTCAGTATCTAAAATCTTCTGGGTCCCGGTAAAGAAAGGATGATTTCCACTCCAAACATCTACCTGAATTTCAGGCTGTGTGGAGCCTGTTGTCATAACAACTTCACCATTACAAATAACTTTTGCCTCTGGATACCAAGTTGGATGAATGTCTGGTTTTGGCATGTTAGAAAAAAAAAGATTGGAAAGATAAAAAGTAAAATTATCTCTTTGAGAATTGAGGTGCTTTGCGAGCTTTTTTGAGACCATATTTACGCCTCTCTTTTGCTCTAGGGTCACGACTGAGATGTCCTTCTACTTTTAGAGGCTTTCGATTATCTAGCGATAATTCACATAAAGCTCTAGCAGCTCCCTGCTTTATCGCATCAGACTGGCCAGTCAATCCTCCACCATATACATTCACTAAGACATCATATGAATCACTTAAGCCTAGTGTTTGCAATGGTGATTTAACAGCAGATATATAAGCTGGGTTAAAATTCAAATAATGATCACCAGGGCGACCATTAATAACAATCTCACCTTTACCAGGAGTTAACCTCACTCTAGCTACTGATGTCTTACGTCTACCAGTACCCCAGTAAACAACTTTGTTTGTGGAACTAGTCATTGCGTAACAGATTCAGAATTTAGATTAAGAATTTTGGGTTCTTGTGCTGTATGTGGATGCGTAGAACCTTTATAAACTTTGAGTTTATTAAACAATTGCCTTCCTAACCTTGTATGAGGAAGCATTCCTTTAATAGCCTTTTCAATTATTCTTTCAGGAATTCTAGATTGGAGAGACTTAAAAGTTTCAACCTTCATTCCTCCTGGACGACCAGAGTGTCTGCGATAAAGTTTTTGATCAGATTTTTTACCGGTTACTTTGATCTTTTCAGCATTTACAACAATGACAAAATCACCTGTATCTAAATGAGGCGTGAAATTTGGCTTTGTCTTACCTCTAAGGACACTAGCAACTTCAGTTGCTAGTCGACCAAGAGTCTGATTCTCTGCATCCACCAGAAACCACTGACGATCAATAGAATTCGGCGATGGAACGGAAGTCTTGTTCATTTTCCCCTGAACACCTTTAACACTGAATAAACACTATCGATTTGATAATGTTGTTTAAGGAAGTTATCAAGTCAAATAATTGAACTGATTCTCCAGAAAATCAATTGTACACTTTCATGGCTAAAAACTGGAATTTATTTAGCCACAAAATTTCAATTACTGATTTAATAAAGTTCCAAGTACGTGTTTATTAAGCTTTAATATTTTTGAGTTATTTTAAGAATCAAATACCGGGAGGGAAAAACAAGGGAAAGTGTCAAAACTTTTCTGCTTTGAGAAAATTCTCTCCTCATAGCCAACTCTAATCAAACACAGACCATGCGCAGGAGCAGATTCTTTAACCTCTGAGCGCAAACCCTGTCTCCATCTATATTTAAATTCTTCAAGAGTAAGTCGTTTTTCTCCAACAGAAACCAATTGTCCTATCAAAAGTCTAACCATTCCATAGAGAAAACCACTTGCCTGAATATCAACGGTTACGATATCTCCATCGCGAGAAATGGAAACTTCTTGTACTCTAGTTATTGAATTAGTTCTGTTGCTGCCTGCTTTTTGAAAAGCTGCAAAATCATGCAATCCTACCAAGTCTTTCAAAGCATGTCTCATTAAATTGACATCTAAGCGAACTCTATATTTATGCCAACTAACATTTTGAAGAAAAAGATTTTGATAGGAACCATTAAAAATAGAGTATCTATATCTTCTGTACTTAGCCGAATGGCAAGCATGCCATTCTCTAGGCACATGAACTGCTTCAAGAACTTTAATAGATGCTGGAAGTCTGCCATTAAGAGCTTTTGCCCATTTTTTGATAGGTATTGGGCCAGAACAATCAAAATGAACTACTTGTCCAGAGGCATGAACCCCTGCATCAGTTCTACCTGCAGCTATTACTTTGACTGGTCTTATTGGATCAAGTTCTTCAATTTTTTGTTCTAAAGTCCCTTGGACAGTGATTAAATTCTTTTGATTTTGCCAACCATTAAAAAACGAACCATCGTATTGAATAACAAGTGCAATTCTATTAATCAAGTGAAACTAAAAAGTTAAGTTAGTAATTAAATCAAAAGATATTACGCATTAAGTAGTTCTAAAAAAATGAATCAATGTATAGATTAAACAAGCTCCACAATAGCCATTTCCGAATTATCACCTCGACGTGGGGTCGTTCTCACAATTCTTGTATAACCACCTTGACGATCACCATATCTTTCCTGAGCCTTTTCAAAAAGAGCATGAACTAACTGCTTATCATAAACGTAACCAATAGCTCTTCTTCTTGAAGAAAGGCTTCCATCCTTAGCTAGTGTGATCATCCTCTCGGTTTCATCTCTCAAAGCTTTAGCTCTAGCTTTGGTTGTAGTAACTCTACCTTCTCTAATTAATTGAGTAGTTAATCCTCTTAAAAGTGCCTTCCTTTGGTCAGCAGGACGACTTAATTGAGGAATTCGATTTTGATGACGCATGGTATTAACTATGAAATGAAATGAAAATAGAACTAAAATTCATGCAGAAGTTCGACTTTGCGGAATAGAAATTCCTATTCTCTCAAGAGCCTCAATGACTTCATCAGCAGATTTAGAACCAAAGTTCTTAATTTCTAACAAATCCTCATAACTGAAACCCATTAAGTCTGAAACAGAATTCACTTGGGCCCGTTTTAAGCAATTGTAAGCTCTTACAGATAAGTTTAACTCTTCAAGGGGGATTTGAGCCTCAGCAGCAGGCTCGGGCTCTTCAGGAATCTCTTCAACCATTGAAACAGTAGCAAGAGGTTGAAAAAGTTCGATCAATTGATTTGCAGCCTCAGCTAATGCGTCATCTGGAGAAGTAGATCCATCAGTTACTAGTTCCATTTTTAATCTTTCTCTAGAAGATCCCCCCTCAGCTACGGCTGTTTCATCAATAGTAAAATTAACTCTAGTTATAGGCATAAATACAGCGTCTATTTGAAGCAAATCAATTGCACTTGTTTCTTCATTTCTTCTATCAACTGGTCTATATCCAATACCTCTTTCAACATGCAATTCTAATTCTAAGTTGTGACCTTCCTGAACTGTTGCTATTGGCCTATCGCCATCAACAACTTCAACTTGTGATGAGAACTGAATATCCTTTGCTTTAACATCAGCAGGTCCTGTTATCACAAGTCTTCCTATCTCAAGATCTTGACTGCGACTGTTTACCGAGATTTGTTTGCAATTAAGAAGAATATCCAAAACATCCTCTCTAACGCCAGGAATCGTTGCATATTCATGATTAACACCTGCAATTCTAACTGCGGTAACTGCACTGCCCTCCAGTCCGCCCATCAAGACTCTGCGTAAAGAATTACCCAAAGTTGTTGCCTGACCTCTTTCCAGAGGTCCGATTAGGAAGATGCCTGTTTGGGAACGATCATTAGAAACTTGATGGTCGATCCGCTCGATCTGGTATTGCAACACGGTCTAATACGATGTGAAAAGAAAAGAAAAGTTCACTTAAAGTGAAAAGAATTTAAACGCGTCTGCGTTTAGGCCTCCTACAACCATTATGAGGAAGCGGAGTTACATCTCTGATCAAAGTAATTTCAAGACCAGCTACTTGCAACGCTCTTATTGCGGTTTCACGACCAGAACCAGGTCCTCTCACAAGAACCTCTATTTGCCGCATTCCTTGCTCAACAGCCCTTCGAGCTGCAGCTTCAGCAGCAGTTTGAGCAGCGAAAGGAGTGCCCTTACGAGCTCCTTTAAATCCGCTTGCTCCAGCTGATGACCAGGAGATAACTTCACCAGAAGTGTCAGTGATTGAGACTATGGTGTTATTGAAGGTACTTTGAATATGCACAACTCCATTTGGGACATTGCGCTTTGACTTCTTAGAACCGGATTTCTTTGAGGTTGTAGCCATTAGGCTGTGACTTATTAAAAAAGATTTAGAAATTTACTAAGTGGTAACAGGATAATTAAGAAATTATTTCTTTCTTCCTGCAACAGTTTTCCTCGCTCCTCTTCGAGTTCTAGCGTTTGTTCTGGTTCGTTGCCCTCGAACAGGCAGGCTCATTCTATGCCTTCGTCCACGGACACATCCTATATCCTGAAGTCGTTTCAGTGCCATTCCTTCTTGGCGCCTTAAATCTCCTTCAAGCGTGAAATCTTCAGTCGCAGCTCTGAGCTTCTGAACATCACCATCTTCTAAATCCTTTACACGAATATCAGGATTAACCCCTGATTTTTCAAGGATAGTCTGGGCTCTGGTTAAGCCGATACCATAGATGTAAGTTAGAGCAACTTCTACCCGCTTTTCGCGAGGTATATCGATGCCTGCAATCCGTGCCACTTAGGAATAAATCGTAGGGGGACAATGAAAGTCATCATAATTTAAAGATGACTTTTATTTAAGAAGTAAACGAAAAGATAATTAATCTCTCAAGTCTTCTTAAAAATTCAGGAATCAGCCCTGACGCTGTTTGTTACGAGGTCTTTTTTTATTGATCACATAGATCCGACCTCTGCGCCTCACGATTTGATCGTCAGGACTAATTTTTTTGACTGAGGATCTAACCTTCATTTGGTGAGACTCTCCTATTTCCAAACTATAACTTTACTACATCATCAGCCTAAAGCTTTCTCAATACATGAAAACACAACATCTATGTCAGCATTACCATCAATCCCCTCCAGAATTCCTTGATTGGTATACAAATCAATAAGAGGAGATGTTTTTTCCCTGTAAATTTTCAGTCTATTAGTTATTACTTGTTTATTATCATCCTCTCTTCCTCTTGCTAAAAGTCTTTTAATCAAAAAATCATCAGGTATTTTGATTAATATTACTGCCTCTAAAGGTTGATTAATTTTTTCTAAAAGATTCTTCAGCGAATTAGCTTGATTGACATTTCTTGGGAATCCATCAAGCAGCCATCCTTTATTGATATTCTCCAATCTCCCCTCAACAATTGAGAGAACTAATTCATCACTTACTAATTCTCCTTTATTCATAACTTCAGCAGCTTTGGCACCTAAAACAGATCCAGAGGAAACCTCATCCCTAAGCAAATCGCCAGTTGATAAATGAGCAAGTCCATACTTCTCACACAAAAGATTTGCTTGAGTCCCTTTTCCTGCACCAGGAGGACCAAGGAATAGTAATTTGTTTTTCATTTAAAAATCATAGTAAGAATTTTATTGACGAACTAATCCCTCATATCTTTGAGAAATTACATAAGTTTGAACTTGCTTAGAGGTATCTATAGCAACCCCTACCAAAATCAGTAATGAAGTTGCCCCAAGACCTTGAAAAGTTTGAACATTAGTTGCTCTCTCTACCGCAGCAGGGACAATAGCAACTGATCCTAGAAATAAACCGCCAAGTAAAGTAAGACGGTTTTGAACACCTGAAAGATAATTCGAAGTAGAACTGCCTGGTCTTACTCCTGGTATTGCCACACCACCTTTTTTTAAATTAGCGGCAATATCTATTGGATTAATTGTTAAAGAAGCATAAAAATAAGCAAATCCCAATATCAAGGCAAAAAAGGTAATTGCATATGGCCATGGGTTAGAGGAACCTGGATTAAGGGAACTCGCAGCCTTTATGAGTAATGGATTTTGAGTGAAATTTGCAATTGTGATAGGCAAGAAAATCAATGCAGAGGCAAAAATTATTGGCATAACTCCTCCAGCATTTAACTTAAGAGGTAGATAACTCTGCCTACTTGGCAGCAGAGCTGTTCCACCCATTTGACTTTTTGCACTTACTATTGGAATTCTTCTCGAACCCTCTTGCACAAAAATAATACCAACAATCGTAATCAAAAAAACAATTAAAAGAATTATTATCCCCAAAACATCTGATCGATCTCCAGTTTGGGCTTTTTCAATTGTAGAGCTTAACGCTTTAGGTAAAGTTGCAACAATATTCAAGAAAATAACTAATGACGCTCCTTGGCCTATTCCTTTTTCAGTAATAATCTCACTAAGCCACATAACTATCATGGATCCAGTGACTAATGCCAAGGAAGTTTGAATAACAAATTCGGTTTCGCCTAAACCCTCGATTGAATACTGTCTGAGAATTAAAGCAAAAACTGTACTTTGAACCAATCCCCATCCCAACGCTACATATCTAGTAATTTGTGCAATCTTTCTTCTTCCTGCCTCGCCTTCATTTTTTTGTAAATCTTCCAATTGAGGTAATGAGGCAGTTAACAATTGGATAATGATAGACGCATTAATAAATGGAAGAATACCTAGTGCAAAAACACCTAAAGTCGAGATTCCACCACCTGTGAAAATATCCAAAAATCCAATTAGTTGTCCTCCCTGATCAATAAAAGTTTTAAATGCCTCTCTATCTATCCCAGGCATAGGAATGTAAATTCCTAGTCGAACAATTAACAACAAGCCAAGTGTTGTGATAACTCTTCCCCGAAGCTCTTCATTTTGGAAAAGCTGGGTAATTACTTCACCTGCACTTGGATTACGACCACGACTTATTAACATTTAAAAATGATTAATTTATTTAAGGCTAATTTATAAAAAATATATTTTCAATAAGAACAACTCAAGTATATAACTCACATGTTCCTCCAGCTTCTTCAATTTTCTTTTTAGCTGATGTTGTAAAAGCTGCTGCTTGAACAGTTAATTTAATTTCTAATTTACCATTACCAAGAATTTTGAGAGGGTCTTTAGGTTTTGTGATGATACCTTCTTTAACCAATAAATCAAGGTTTACTACTGTCCCATCTTTGAGTGTATTCAACCTGGAAACATTGAGGACAGTAAAGTTTTTCTGATTAACTATTGGGAAATGCTTTAATTTTGGAACTCGCCTATATAAAGGCATCTGGCCACCTTCAAACCCTGGTCGAGTAGGTCTTCCTGAACGGGATTTTTGCCCTCTCATCCCAAAGCCACAACTAGCTCCTTGACCAGCAGCAATACCGCGGCCTTTACGCATTTTCTTGCGTCTAGATCCTTGATTTGACTGAAGGGATTCCAATTTAATAGTCATGATTTTTTAAGAATAAATCTGCTCAAGTGAAATACCACGCTCTCTCGCTGCGGCTTTATGAGTCCTCAACTCACTTAATGCAACCATTGCAGCACGAGCATTATTAAGAGGAGTCTTACTACCTAATCTCTTCGCAAGCACATTTTTAATCCCTGCTAATTCTAAAACAGTACGAATTGAGCCTCCAGCGATTACACCTGTTCCAGGCGCTGCTGGACGTATTAATACACTTGCCGCACCATCTCTTCCATTAGAAAGAGTTGGTATGGAGCTATTTCGTGTCAAAGGAACACGAACTAAATGTTTTTTGCCATCGGCCACACCTTTACGTACAGCACCAATGACATCTCCAGCTTTACCCACACCAACACCGACTTGACCTTTTTCATTGCCAACTACAACTATTGCCCTAAAACTCATTTTCTTTCCACCTTTGACTGTTTTGGAGACTCTTCTAATTTGAACAACACGTTCTTGCCATTCAGAGTCTCTTTCTTGTCCTCTTCTATCTCTCCTCCCTCCACGCTTTTCGCCTCTGTTACGACGATTTTCCTGTCTGCCATCAGCTGCAGGAGGAGCATCTGATGATCCAGAAGTTTGTTTATTTTGGGACTGGTTTTTAGAGTCTGTCATTATTCAAACAATGATTAAAAGTTCAAGCCTGCCATTCTGGCAGCTTCGGCTAGAGCTTTAACCCTGCCATGATAGATGTTCCCACCTCTGTCAAAGATAACTTGTTTGATGCCTTTTGATAAAGCTTTTTTCGCAACAAGCTCTCCTACTGCTGTGGAGGCATCGCAACTTCCAGCATTAACTTTTAGAGAAGCTTTTAGATCTTTATCAAGAGTTGATGCTGCACATATAGTGTTTTGAGCATCATCATCTATTATTTGGGCATAGATGTGGTTGTTAGAGCGAAAAACCGCCAGTCTTGGTCGAGCCTCTGTGCCGTTTAAGTGTCTTCTCAAACGTTTATGTCGCTTTTGGGTCTGTTGTTTTCTAGAAAGTTTTGACATGACTAAAAAAATTAAAAAAACAAATAAGCAAAATTAAGCTTTGCCAGATTTACCAGCTTTTCTAATAATCTGTTCTCCTTCATATTTGATTCCTTTACCTTTATAAGGTTCTGGTGGTCTAATTGCTCTTATTTTTGCAGCTTCATTGCCAACTAATTCTTTATCTGGTCCAGTTACAATGACATTTGTATTATTTTCAACTTTAAAAATTATGCCTTCTGGAGGAATAACTTCAACAGGATGACTATAACCCGCACTGACAACAAGTGTTTTCCCTTTTACCTGAGCTCTTGAACCAACACCAACAATTTCAAGTTTTTTTGTAAAACCATTGCTAACTCCTTCAACCATATTTGCAACAAGAGATCTACATAATCCATGCATTTCCCTAGACTTTCTCTTTTCATTTAAAGGTTTAACAACAATTGAATTGTCATTTTTAGTAAGGCTAACTCCATCGGGAAGGGTTCTCTGGAGTTGCCCTTTTGGACCTTTCACAGTGATTGAAAGACCTTCAAATGTGACATCTACCTTTTCAGGAAGGGAGATCGGTTTTTTTCCAGTACGAGACATAATAAATACCTAATCAATCAACAGACGTAGCAGAGGACTTCTCCTCCAACACCTTGTTTACGTGCATCACGATCACTCATGACTCCCTTAGAGGTAGAAATTATTGCCACTCCAAGACCCCCTAAAACTTTTGGTAGTCCTCGAGTATTTTTATAAATCCTAAGCCCAGGTTTACTAACTCGCTGCATTGAGCGAATAATAGGTGAGCGATGCTTACCAGTATATTTCAAACCAAGAATGAGCTGCTTTTTAAAGCCTTCTCCTTCTTCATTGATTTCTGCAATAAATCCCTCACGCTGAAGAACTTTAGCAATGCTAAGAGACATTCTTGAAGCAGGAACTTTTGTATTTTCATGACGTTTTTCACTTGCATTTCTTATGCGAGTGAGCATGTCTGAAATTGGATCATGGTTGGCCATAGTATTTAGCTAATCAAACTCATTTTTTACGGAAGGGCATTCCCATTTCACTTAGGAGAGCCTTGCCTTGTTCGTCAGAAGAGGCACTGGTCACAATTGTGATATCCATGCCTCTAATAGTGTCGACTTTGTCAAAAGTGACCTCAGGGAAAATAAGTTGTTCTTTGACTCCAATGGTGTAATTCCCTCTGCCATCAAAGCTTTTCGGATTAACACCACGAAAATCTCTGATTCTTGGAAGCGCCAAATTAATAAACCTTTCCAAGAATGCATACATACGATCACCTCTAAGTGTGACTGAGCAACCTATTGGCATTCCTTGTCTGATCTTAAAGGTAGCAATTGCTTTCTTTGCCCTTGTCACAAGAGCCTTTTGCCCGGAAATGGTTGCCATTTCAGCGAGAGAAGCTTCTAGAGATTTTGAATTCTGAGCAGCTTCACCTAGTCCTCTATTCAAAGTGACTTTTTGCACCTTAGGGACTTGATGAACATTTTTTAGACCAAGATCTTTTAAAAGTTTTGGTCTAATTGTCTCTCGATAGCGGTTTTTTAATGACATGGCTGGAAAAAAGTTAATTCTGGTCTTGGTCAGAATTCAATTAGGGAAAGATAGTCTGCTTTAGTTAATTCAGACAAAGGGATAGTGAATTAATCAATTAATTCCCCTGTCTTTTTTAATCGTCGTTTCTTTGATCCGTCTTTATCTACAAAAATTTCAACCTTGCTAGCAACTTTTTCTTTAGTTGAGTAAATCATTACATTTGAAGCATGCAAAGAAGTTTCTTTTGTCTCTATTCGACCAGTTTCTCCTTCCTGTGAAGGTTTTACGTGCTTTGTTCTTTGATTAATTCCTTCCACTACAACTCTATTCTCATATGGAAGTGTTTGAAGAACTTCTCCAGTTTTCCCCTTGTCCTTTCCTGAAATGATCTGAACTGTATCTCCTTTACGAATCTTCATTTTGATCCGATCAGAAGAAGCTTTAGTTTTGTTTGATGCTGACATGACTAAATAACCTCCGGAGCTAAGGAGACAATTTTCGTAAAATTGCGCTCTCTTAATTCTCGAGCAACTGGTCCAAATACCCTTGTACCTCTTGGATTCTGATCATCATTGATAAGAACAGCAGCATTGTCATCAAAGCGAATTGAATTCCCGGTCTCTCTTCGCATTGTTGCCCTGGTACGAACTACAACAGCTTTAACAACATCTGATTTCTTAACTCCCATATTAGGCATCGCATCTTTAACAGAAGCAACAATTACATCGCCTACATGGGCATAACGACGATTAGACCCCAAAACCCTTATGCACTGCAGACGCTTAGCACCACTATTGTCTGCAACAGTGAGGAATGTTTCTTGCTGAATCATTTTGCCGCCTCCTTAGATTTCATTCCTTTGATAAGGACTTCGGAGACAGTCCATCGCTTGTGAGCGCTTATAGGAGGTGACTCTTTAATCCGAACCCTATCTCCCACTTTGCAATTATTATCAGCATCATGAGCTTTATATCGTTTGGTACGACTGATAATTTTTTGGTAGATAGGGTGTGGAAATCGATTTTCCACAGCAACGACAACTGTCTTTTGCATTTTGTCACTGACGACAGTGCCGACCATTTCCTTAAGTGCCATAACTAAAAAATCAAGATGATGTGTTTGAGCGACTGCGCTCGTTAGAAACCGTTAAGAGTTGAGCCAACTCAATTCGAGCCTCTTTGAAACGGTGAGTTTTAGTTAGCTGTCTAGTAGCTTGCTTAAAACGAAGATCAAAAAGTTCTTTACGAAGATTCTCAATCTTGTCTGATATCTCTGAATCAGAGAGAGCACGAACCTCTTTGGTAGTTGTTTTACTCATAGTTATTACTCCGAAGTAACTGCTTTAGTGTCAGCAGAATTTGTCTTTCCCTGGTCTGGATCTTGCTCTAGGGAAATAAATTTTGTCTTTACTGGCAACTTGTATTGAGCAAGACGCATTGCCTCTTTTGCAATTTCTTCTGTGATTTCTTCTCCACCCATTTCAAATAAAATTCGACCAGGCTTGACAACTGCAACCCAAAATTCTGGATTACCTTTACCAGAACCCATTCTTGTTTCAGCGGGTCTCATAGTGACTGGCTTATCGGGAAAAATACGAATCCAAATCTGTCCTCCCCTTTTGACATAACGAGTCATAGCTCGTCGACTTGCCTCTATTTGCCTTGAGGTTACCCACCCACAGTCTTGGGCTTGCAATGCAAACTGACCGAAAGCGATTTTGTTGCCTCTTGTGGCAATGCCGCGCATTCGGCCTCTTTGTTGTTTGCGAAATTTAGTTCTTTTGGGACTAAGCATGATTAAGACTCCTTATTTACTTTCATTGGAACGATCCTCAAATTGTTGAGGTCTTCGACTACCCCTATTGCGCCGAGGAGAAGACCCAACAGGTAATGGCTGTTCTTCTTTTGGAAGAACTTCGCCTTTAAAAACCCATACTTTGATTCCTAAAACTCCATAGGTAGTACTGGCAACTTTAGTTGCATAATCGATTTCTGCTCTCAAAGTATGTAGAGGGACTCTTCCTTCACGTGTCCATTCGGAACGTGCAATTTCGGCTCCGTTCAACCTTCCACCAACTTGAATTTTCAGTCCTAAAACACCAGCTCTTTGTGCTCTTTGAACCGCCATTCGTATTGTTCGCCTAAATGCAACACGCTTTTCTAATTGCTGAGCAATATATTCAGCCAGCAAATAAGCATCAGCATCAACTTTTTCAACTTCAACAACATTAATACGTACTTGCCTATTTCTATCACCAATAGTTTTTTGAATACCAGATCTCAGTTCTTCAATACCACTTCCTTGCCTGCCAACAATTACTCCAGGGCGAGCAGTTTTTAATTCGACCTCAAGTTGATCAGCTTTTCGAGCAATTAATACATCACTGATCCCGGCAGCACCATATTTTTTTTTGATGAAAGTACGAATACGATCATCTTCTTGAAGTAGTAAAGGGTAAGTTTTACTTGGCGCATACCATTTAGAACGATGCTCTTGGGTGATCCCGAGCCTAATTCCAGTAGGGTGAATTTTATGTCCCATCAGTCTGATTCCTCTGAATTGGTTGGTTGGTTGGCCGAAACAGAAATGCTGATATGACATGTCTGCTTTTTGATAGCAAATGCTCTGCCTTGAGCCCTAGGCCTATACCGTTTCATTGGTGGGCCCATGTCAGCCGTAGCAGTGGTAATCACCAAAGAAGAAGGATCAAGACCAAGATTATGTTCTGCATTTGCAACTGCTGATCGTAATACCTTCGTTATTGGATCCGTTGATCTGTAAGGCATGAATTCAAGCATGATTAATGCATCTCTGTAAGTTCTTCCTCTGATTTGATCAAGAACACGTCTTACTTTTGAAGCAGACCCGCGAATATAACGCCCATGAGCTTGAGCTGCTGTTTTAGTTGATGAAGTAGTCATGATTAACGAGCTCCTTTTTTATCTCTAATGTGACCTTTGTAGGTTCGAGTTGGAGCAAACTCTCCTAACTTGTGTCCAACCATTTGCTCAGTTATAAAAACAGGTATATGGCTCTTTCCATTATGAATGGCAATTGTATGGCCGATCATCATCGGCAAAATAGTTGAGGATCTGGACCAAGTTTTGATGACAGTTTTATCATCATTAGAGTTTTGCTTCTCAATTTTACGAAGCAAACTGTCTGAAATAAAAGGCCCTTTTTTAAGTGAACGTCCCATATTAATTTAAAAGAATTGGTAAAAAGAGATAGAAATCATGAGTCGCGACCTCCTCTACTACGTTTAGAGACCCTGCGACGTTTTCGAAGAACATACTTATTACTAGGTTTATTCTTCTTCCTAGTTTTCAAACCAAGAGCCGCCTTACCCCAAGGAGTAACAGGACCGGCACGTCCAACTGGGGCCTTGCCCTCTCCTCCTCCATGCGGGTGGTCACATGGGTTCATGACACTTCCTCTAACTTGAGGACGTCTGCCAAGCCATCTTCTCCTTCCAGCTTTTCCAAGGCTTGTATTTCTAATTTCAGAATTTCCTACCTCTCCAAGGGTGGCATAGCATTCTTTTCTTACTAAACGAACCTCAGTTGAGGGTAATTTCAATGCAACATAATCCCCTTCTTTAGCCATAACTTGGGCACTAGCTCCAGCTGAGCGAACCATCTGTCCCCCTCGTCCCGGATACAACTCAACACAATGAACACTAGAACCTAAGGGCATTGAGGAAAGTGGTAAAGCATTACCATTCTCGATTGGTGCATCTGGACCTGAAAGAACTTCTTGACCAACAGCTACACCTGCAGGAGCAAGAATATATCTCTTCTCTCCATCTGAATAGAAAAGTAAAGCAAGTCTTGCATTGCGATGAGGGTCATAATGTATTGCTGCAACTTTTGCGGAAACACCATGCTTATTACGACGAAAATCAACAATCCTATATAACCTTTTGTGCCCCCCTCCTCTATGTCTACAAGTAATAACTCCTCTATTATTGCGCCCTTTCTTTCGATGCTTAGATACTACAAGGGAGCGCTCAGGCTTACTAGCAGTAACTTCACTAAAGTCAGTTACTACTCTTGTACGAGTACCAGGGGTATAGGGTTTGAAACTTCTTATTGCCATTGTTTTAAGCCTCCTCAGATTCTGGGAACAACTGGATTGAGTTGCCTTCGGCTAAACGAACCACAGCCTTTTTCACTTGCGGCCTCTTTCCAGAAAATCTACCAACTCTTCTACTTTTCCTTGGAGGATTCATAGTACTAATACCAAGAACCTTGACATCAAACATTTTTTCAATAGCAGATTTTATATCAGGCTTGGCAGCTCTAGGATCAACTTCAAAAGTGTACTGATTTAAATCCAATGCTTTCGTAGCCTTTTCAGTGATTAGAGGCCGCTTAATAACATCAGTTAGTCGATTATCAAAAAATTTAGTCATTACCGTAGACCTCCTTAATAGTAGATAATGCGTCTTCACCTATTACCAATGAATTGGCATTGAGAAGGTCAAACACATTTAATTGATCAGCAGAAATTAGCTTGATTTTTTCTAAGTTTCTAATCGAGCGCTTTATAATCTCTGAAGGATTTTTGAGAATAATCAAAATCTTTCCTTCAGAAGAAATTCCTACTCGCTTGAGTAGAGCAACAATTTCACTTGTCTTAGGAACTTCAAGTTTTGAGCCGAAGTCTTTAATTATTTTCGCGTCTGAAATTCTACTCATCAGAGCAGTACGAAGAGCTAGCCTTCGCTCCTTCCTATTCATTTCCAAATTATATTTCCTAGGCTTAGGACCAAATACAATTCCACCTCCTGGACGAAGAGGAGTTCTAATAGAGCCTTGCCTTGCTCTACCTGTACCCTTTTGCTTGTAGGGTTTTCTTCCACCGCCTCGTACCTCAGATCTAGTCAAAGTGCTTGCCGTCCCTTGACGACTGTGGGCCTGCTGTCGCAAAACGGCTCGATGCAATAGATCAACTGCTGTGGATTCTTTGGCAGTTTTTAAATCAATTGATAATTCGCCAGACTCTTTGCCTTGCCAATCAAGAACAGTACAGTTAGCCATCATTTACCTCCTTTCTGGGTAGAGACGCCAACTCTTTTGGCAGGTCTTATGTTTAAAAGAGCTCCAGGCTTACCTGGAACAGATCCTTTGACTACTAAAAGATTTTGATCAATATCTATCTTTAGAATTTCGAGGCCTCTTGTAGTGACTTTTTTACCACCATAACGACCTGCCATTCTCTTCCCAGGATAGACACGACCAGGAGTGGTTCCAGCTCCTGTTGAACCAGGTAATCGATGATTCTTTGATCCGTGACTCATAGGCCCTCGACTAAACCCATGACGCTTTTGATAACCTGCGAACCCCCTACCCATCGTGTCTCCACTCACATCAACCTTTTGACCTGTTTCAAAATCATCGACTGTTATCGAAGCTCCAAGTTCAAATTCACTTGAATTTTCGACTCGGTATTCTCGAAGATGGCGCAAAAGATCATCTCCAGATTTTGCAAGATGACCTTTTGAAGGCTTGTTAATTAACTTTTCACGAATTGATTGAAAGCCTATCTGTACAGCGGCATAGCCATCAGTATCAGAAGACTTCAATTGAGTGATTCGACAGGGACCCGCTTCTATCAAAGTGACTGGAACGGCTCTGCCTTGATCATCGAAGAGTTGGGACATACCCAACTTCTTTCCTAAGATTCCTGGAGACATTGAGTTAAGTAAACGCCAGCAAAATGTCAATCTGTTCACAGAAAGACTTGGAATCTGAATAAATCGCCTATCTAGCCAAAAAAGTTGAAATTAATTTAAGTTCAATTTATTTGGGAAAATGCTAGCGACAATCAGCTGGCTGAGACTTTTCCAAACTCTTCACAAAGTTCAAATAGTATCTCGACAAAAGAAATTAAATTCCTCTGTACTGGCCAAAAAGACTAAACGCAAACGTCTAGTCAGCTCAAGCATCTAGAGGCCCGGCTAGCGGGCGGGCATAGAAAAGCTTTAGCAACTTATAAGATTACACCACTATCGTCCATTTTGTGTGATGCTTCAGTTGAATAAGATAAAGAATTTGATTTAAAGATGCCTTTATTACTATCTGGTCAGAAATTTCGCACTGATCTCGAATTATTTGGGTGTCTTGCCATACTTACTCCATTAGAAGGAGGTGCAGAAACTCGCTTACTTCGAAGACTTAGAGCTGGTGGTTATCAGACACAAATAATATCAGCAAGAGGGCTAGGAGATCCTGTAGTCTTTCTTACACAATTACATGGCATTAGGCCCCCACATTTGGGTCATCAAAATGTAGGAAGGAATGGAGCCTTAGGCGAAGTCCAACAAGTTATTCCTCAATTAAATGAATTATTAGTAGAAGACAAACCCTTGGTTCTTTGGTTACTAGAGGGACAAGTTTTATCAAAGTCAGAATTACTATCAATTAATAATCTTTGCCAAAAAGAACCACGTATAAAAATTGTTATTGAAATGGGGGGGGCTCGAAATATTAAATGGCAAGCGCTGATTGACTTCATCAATAAAAATTAATAAAGGTGATTAATCAAAATTCAATTCATAATTCTGAAGCTCTCAAAAAAGGTAACTGGGTAAAATTAATTTGTGGCGCAAGCAATCAAGACTTACCTTCAATAACTGATCTTTGCTCAGTGTATGGAGCTGCAGGAGTGCATTGCATTGACCTTGCTGCCGATGAAGCAATTGTTAATGCAGCTCGCAATGCTATTGATTGGGTTTTCGAAACTCATGGGAAAAAGCCATGGCTGATGATCAGCTTGAGTGATGGTAAAGATGCGCATTTTAGAAAAGCATGGTTTAATCCAGACTTGTGTCCTTCGACTTGCTTAAGACCCTGTCAAAACATTTGTCCAGCTAACGCGATTAAGAACGAAGGAGGTATCAACACTAATAAATGTTATGGATGTGGTCGATGTATTGATACATGTCCATTAGGAATAATTCAAGAAAAGGATCGAAGATTAACTTTGAAAGATTTCGCTCCATTATTAACAACGATCAAGCCAGATGCGGTAGAAATCCATACTGCTCCAGGAAGAGGAAAAGAATTTGAAAAGACAATCAAGGAAATTTTCAAAGTCAATCTGCAGCTCAAACGATTATCTGTTAGCTGCGGATCAGAAGGATATGGAATCAACCATGAAAAATTAGCAGAAGAACTTTGGCTGCGTCATAAATACCTGAGACTTCATAATCAAAAACCTCTTTGGCAACTTGATGGTCGAAGGATGAGTGGAGATCTTGGAGTAGGTGCGGCCAAGATTGCAGTAAAACTTTGGGAAAGAATACGCCCAATAGCTCCACCCGGCCCCTTACAACTTGCTGGCGGGACTAATGAATCGACCATTAAATACCTACCAGAGATTAATGGACCTGAAGGAGTTGCTTTTGGAGGTAAAGCAAGAAAAATAATCCAACCGTGGTTAGAAGAGGCTCAACGAAAACGAATGCGTCTTAGAGATTGGCCAGAAGGCTGGGAAGCAGCTCTGTCAGAAGCAAAACGACTAGTACATCCTTGGCTCATCAGACAATCTTCATAATTGAATGTTCCTAGCTAAATCAGTCATACGAAAGCATCATTTAGGTTGTATTAAGAAGATTTTTCCTGATTAACTAAAAAAAACTTGATAAGGACATGACAGGATTGAATCAAATATGCAATTATCTAATAGAAAGAATCCAAATCTTTGCCTATCAATTGCAAACATAGATCTGGAACAATGGGCCGTCGCCAAGTGGTAAGGCATCGGGTTTTGGTCTCGACATTCCTAGGTTCGAATCCTAGCGGCCCAGTTTTCAACTTGTAGTGAGAGAGAAACCGTTACTGGTTCTTGATTTTGATGGTGTCATCGTTGACGGCATTAAGGAGTATTGGTCAAGTTCTCGTCAAACTTGTCTAAACATACTTTCTTCCCAAGAAAAAGAATTTATTTTTCTCCCTAATGAGATTCCCCCAACTTTTAAGGCCATGAGACCCTGGGTTCATCATGGTTGGGAAATGGTTATCTTGGCTGCTGAATGTTCACATGAAACCAGTCATCTCAACTTAAAAGGTATTGAAAAGTTCTCAAACAATTACTCAAAAGAATGTTCATCAGCACTTAATAGATGGGGCTGGACACCTTCTCAATTACAAGAAGCTTTAAATCAAACTCGACGAGAAGCAATCTCAAATAATTTTCATCAATGGTTAAATTATCATCAGCCCTTTTCTTTAGTAGTTCAAAGGCTCCAGATACTTGAGGAAGAAGGAATTGAATTTGCTGTTTTAACAACAAAAAGTATTGAGTTCACAAAAAAACTTTTGAATTCTTTCAGTCTTCAGCCCAAACTAATTTTTGGTCACGAGTCAGGAAGCAAAATTAATGTTTTAAACCAACTCTTAAACAGAAGAGAAATTCAAGGATTTATTGAAGATCGTAGAAGTACCTTAGAAAAAGTCCTTGAAGATCCCAAATTAAAATCTATCCCTTGTTATTTAGCAAGCTGGGGATACTTAAAACCTCAAGATCAAAAAAATCTTCCTTCTGGGATTAAATTAATAAATCTAGAAACTTTAAGAG
This sequence comes from Prochlorococcus sp. AG-402-K14, assembly GCA_003216815.1. Classification (GTDB taxonomy): domain Bacteria; phylum Cyanobacteriota; class Cyanobacteriia; order PCC-6307; family Cyanobiaceae; genus Prochlorococcus_B. Next base: position 22,565 of record QCIG01000003.1, read on the forward strand.
AACCTATTGCGAATTGGTCTTGACTAAATAGCGTACGTCTGTACTATCGGTTTAATTGATATTCGTTGAGGATTTGAATATTTAATCATCAATCCCAACGTCTGTTGTTATCCATCTGAATTTAAAGTGATTTGTCATGTCAATCGAAGTTAAGCCACTCCAATCATCTGAATCTAAGAAAATAGACGCAAAATCTGGAGAAAAACAAAAAGCATTGAGTTTAGTGGTTGGACAAATAGAACGCAACTTTGGGAAGGGTTCGATCATGCGTCTAGGGGACGCTTCAAAGATGCGAGTAGAAACCATATCGACTGGTGCCCTCACACTTGATTTGGCTTTAGGTGGAGGCTATCCCAAAGGACGTGTAATAGAGATTTATGGCCCCGAAAGTTCAGGGAAAACAACGCTTACATTACATGCAATAGCAGAGATTCAACGTAACGGCGGAGTTGCGGCATTTGTAGATGCAGAACATGCTCTTGATCCAGTTTATGCAGCCTCTCTGGGTGTTGATGTAGAGAATCTTCTCGTATCTCAACCGGATACTGGAGAGATGGCATTGGAAATCGTTGATCAACTGATTAGATCTGCTGCAGTTGATCTAGTTGTTGTTGACTCAGTCGCTGCACTGACACCTCGTTCAGAGATAGAAGGAGAAATGGGTGATCATTCAGTAGGTGCCCAAGCTCGTCTAATGAGTCAAGCAATGAGAAAAATCACTGGCAATATTGGCAAGTCTGGATGCACAGTGATTTTCTTAAATCAATTACGTCTCAAAATTGGTATTACATATGGGAATCCAGAAACAACAACTGGTGGCAATGCTCTTAAATTTTATGCATCTGTAAGATTAGATATTCGTCGTATTCAAACATTGAAGAGAGGAACTGAGGAATATGGAATTCGTGCGAAAGTGAAAGTCGCCAAAAACAAAGTCGCACCTCCATTTCGAATAGCCGAATTTGATATTCTTTTCGGAAAAGGAATTAGTACTCTTGGTTGTCTGCTTGATTTAGCAGATGAAACCAATATCGTTACTAGGAAAGGAGCTTGGTATAGCTATGAAGGCGACAATATTGGACAAGGAAGAGACAATACGATTACTTGGCTTGAACAAAATCCAGAATCAAAAGAAATAATTGAAAAACTAGTAAAAGAAAAATTAATTGAAGGCTCAGAAGTAAGTGCTAATTCAATGCGTCCATTAGCTGCTGCTGCTCGAAATACTTCATCGCGACCAAGCATCAACCAAGTTGCAGCGAACGGCTAAAAGTAAGCAATATAAATTAATTGACTTTATCTAATATCTGCAGGAATCCACCACCCTGCAGCAGGTCCAATAAAGCGAACAATTATCCAGAGAACAACTAAAGCAGCAATACCTACCCATCCTGCACGAATACTTAATTGAATAAATTGATCTCTTTGAGCTTGAGTAACAGGAAACCAAGAAACAATACGAGGTGACTCATTTCTAGAGATTTTCTGATTACGTGGTTTTAAGCCTTGTTCAGATCTTCGGCGAGCTTCTCCCATTATAAAAAAAAATATTATTTAATCTAAGAGATTGATTTTAATAAGGCAATAAACGCTCTAAAGTGACCCAAGGCTCAAGAGCATCAAATATTAATTTTCCCCAACTTCTATAGCGCATGCGGCCGTCAAGTATGGCGACTCGAACATCTTTACCTCTAATGATTGCAACTGACTTGTGAAGGATAACAAGAGTTTCTGGTAGAAGAAATTCTCGGAACCAGTTACGACCTTGATGCTTAAGCATTTCAACTTTAGCAGCAATCCAAGGTGATTCTAAAGTAGGCAATGGAATCATTGGGAAAATCAATTGATCTGGAGTTGGTAACTTGTGCTGATTAATAATCCACCAATTGCAACTACAACAAATAACCCCATTAGTCTCAATATCAGTAGTTTCATGAACTATTCTCAATCCAAATTCACCAGCCAACTCACTAGTCAGCTGAAGTCGCAACTGCATATCATCTACTAAAATAATAGTCGTACGAATACGACCAAGAATTAATCTTTGACACTGTCTTAATATATGCCGATAAAAATGAGATGTATTTGGCAAAGGTTGTCGTTTTGGTACAAATAAAGGTATAGGTTCTTGGTCAAGCGTATTCCCTAACATCACCTTCACAGTGAAAGAGATTCTTTTTCTACTTAAATCTAAAAAGAACGAATCACTTTTACCCGAATTAGCTAGCATCAAAAGAGTATTTTTAGATAACAGACCTGTGATTGTTTCCAAAGGAAGCAATGGTTGAAAATGCCAATCCCAGCCAAGTGTTTGATTATCTAGTTTTGCCCAAGTTACCCATTCATTATCAACCGTATCAAAAGCACGTTTCCAAGGCATTAATAACGGTAAGTCATTTTTTAAAATTTCTTTTAAAAATGCAATTTCTCCAGTATCAACTCTTATGACAGCATCAGTACTAACTGATTTACTAAAAAGTCTCCGATTTAAACGCTCATGAACTTCAATGATTGATGCTTTAAAGCTTGAGTGACACTCAATTAAATCATCCCAATCTTTGGGAGTAATTTTAATCGACATAGATTCTCTAAGTTCATTAGACATAAACTCAGATTCAGGAAAAATTAATTGGCGATTTTTTAAAAAACCTTTTTCATTTGCAACAATAAGGTCTTGATAACTCAGAACCCATATTTTCTTGTCTAAAGAGGTCAAATCAATCCCATCTACATAATCAAAACTTAATCGACTAGATTTCAACTTTGGCAATTCAACTTCAAATAATTGTCGACGTTGTTTCTCTGAAAGAATCAGCACAATATTATTGTTATATAAACAAAGAGGAATCAAAAGGCCCGGCCACCAAAAATTCCTACTGTCACTCGATAATTGAATAAAAGTGTTATCTTTGCGGCTTAAACTTCGAGAGATCAATCTTGTTAGGGTCAAATTATGAGGCCATAAAACAAGATTGTTTTGATAATATTTTTTTAGATGTTTATGAGAATCCACCTCAAGCATTAGAAAAACCTTTATCAATAAATTCTTTTAATCATGTTGCCCTATCAATAAAGATATAGAACAATACTATTTATGGAGCTTAAATCAAAACCCTCTGAAAATATTGGAATTGTTGGATTGGGTCTAATAGGTGGCTCCTTAGGCTTGGATCTCCAAAAACTTGGATATACGGTTTATGGGATTACTCATCGAGAAAAAACTGCAACCAAAGCAAAAGAAAGAAAACTAGCCCAGATTGTTAGTACAGATCCAAGTTTATTAAAAGATTGTTCCATTATTTTTATTGCTTTACCTCTGGAGCAGCTCCTCAATCCCTCGGCAGTTTTAATCAACTCCATCCCTAGAAATGCAGTTGTTACTGATGTTGGATCTGTAAAAGTTCCAATTTTAAATACTTGGAACACATTACATCCACGTTTTGTAGCCAGTCATCCAATGACAGGAACGGAAGAATCGGGTGTAAATGCAGGTAAATACAATTTATTTCAAGACAAGCCCTGGGTCGTTACTCCAGACAAACGAACTGATCAGAAAGCACTCAAAATAATACGTCAAATTTGTTTATCACTGGGATGTCAATGGATAAGCACCGAAGCTCAAATACATGATGAAGCTGTTAGCTTGATTTCTCATTTACCAGTTCTAATTAGCGCGGCATTACTCAATACACTTAGTACAGACATAAACCCTTCTCTGTATTCACTTGCAAAAGGTATTGCATCCAGTGGTTTTGCTGATACTTCTAGGGTTGGAGGTGGAAACCCAGAACTAGGAGTCGCCATGGCAAAGTTTAATAAAGAAAATTTAATGAGAACTTTATTTTCCTATAGACATTCTTTAGATCTTTTTGAAAAATGTTTAGTCGAAGAAAACTGGAATGAACTCGGAAAAATACTAATCCGTACTCAGGAAGAAAGACAAAATTTCATTTCAAAATCTACTCATTAAGGACAGGAATCTTCAAATGTCTACCTTTAGATTCCATTAATTGTCTCACAACCATCATAGCTGACTGGCTCACACCAGCGGTACCTTCACCAGGATAGATTGAATCTCCACAAAGCCATAAACCTTTAAGGGGGGTTCGGCTTGCTAAACCAAATGGACCAAACTGAGAAGGATGTTGACCAAGCCCGCCTACTATTCCACCAGGGCGGCCTGTCCATCTTGCAAAGCTTCTGGGAGTAGAAAGTTCATGATGTACCCAACTGGTCTCTTGTAAATCAAAATGATTATTTATTATATTGATAAGCTTATTACCTACAATATTTTTTTTCTTAGCATAAGATTGACTATCTAAATTAGACCATTGATCAACATTAACGAATACACTAGCAATTAAAGTAGCCATACCAGCTGGTGCACGTTGATCATCCTCCATGCTTATAGAAATGAATAAAGAGCCAAAATGCTGATCAAATATTTGAATATGATTTGGACAATTAACTGGTAACCTAGAACGACTTAAAGCTCCATAAAAGACTAGTGCACCACTAGGTTTCGGTAATTTATTTATAACTTCACGATATGTTGTTGACAACCCTCCATCAATCGGAATTAGATCTAACAGCGATTGAGGCGGCAAACTAAAAACAATATCAGAGGCGTTTAGGCGGATTGAATTCTTTCTTGTATCAATTATATCTACATAAAAAGAATTTGATTCTTTTTCATTAAATATATTGGTAACTCGATGCCCAATTAAAAGCTTTCCACCATCTCGTAAAAAACTATTTCTCAACAAATCACTAAGGATTTGCATCGATCCATGAAGATGCCATAGTCCTCTTGGGGATTGGGCCATTTGAAGAACAGTTGCACCGTATAATGCAGCAGTTCTACTGGCTGGTTCTTGAGAGTAAAGCTTTAATTGTAGATCAAGGAATCTTCGTAGTCGTCTATCTCTTTGACAACTAGTTATTTTAAGCAAATCTGAAATAGTCAACTTACTGAAAACACCTGTTAAAAGATTTGGAGGGCGTAGGGCTCTAAGTAATTGGCTACAATCCCAAAAATTTCTGACTGGAAGTATTGGATCTCTATCAACAAATGCCCAATTACTTTTATGAATTTGAGAACATAACGACCAAAAAACTTCACTCCCTGGGAACTGTTCTTGTCTTTCTTTCTTCCACCTCGAGGGATCATGCCAAAGATTGATTGGTTCAGTCCCATCACCAAGAACAACTGAACATCCAGGATCTAAAAGTTCTGACTTAGGTACAGGAATATCTAAATAATGAAATAAACGATTATGAATTCCTCCTTTTTCAAGACCTGCAACTTGAGTAGCACCTACATCAAAGGTAAAAGGTCCTCTTTGAAAAGTTCCTGCACAACCTCCTAATTGAGTATGCGCTTCAACCAAAGTCACTGGATAACCTTCTCTAGAGAGAAGAGCAGCACTCGTTAAGCCAGCCACCCCTCCCCCAACAACAATGATAGATTCTTCAAACATAAACAATTATCAGGTGAGAAAAAAGTGAATGGAGGACTTAATACAAAAAGCGCTTTCAAATTCCAATCAAATCAGCAAAAACTCGTTAATAGAAAAAATTATTCCTATTGAGGGAGGTTGTATCCATAAAGCTTGGTGTGTTCATTTCCAAAATGGAGAGAAAATTTTTGCCAAATCAAATCATATTGACAATATTAATATGTTTAAGTACGAACGTGAGTGTCTTTTAGTTCTAAAAAGATTTGCTAATGCATCTTATCTCCGTATTCCTAAGCCAATTGATCTAATCATTTATCAGAACATATCTATATTTTTTTTGGAGTGGATAGATCTAAAACAATCTCAACAAAGTCTCCTTGGCAAAGGCTTGGCATTAATGCATAAATCATCAACTGAAGAAAACAATAAAAAATTCGGATGGGATAATGAAGGCTTCATAGGCTCTAATACTCAAACAAGAGGATGGGATAGTGATTGGGGGGAATTCTTTGTTAATTTCCGTCTTAGACCGCAACTTGAAAAAGCGGCTTCATGGGGAGTAAAAATTTCTGACTATGAGAATGTTTTAATACATTTAATCTCATATTTAAATATTCATAATCCTAGAATTTCATTAGTACATGGTGATCTATGGTCCGGTAATTGTGGAAGTACTAAAAATGGTTTAGGAAGTCTATATGACCCTGCTAGTTACTGGGCAGATAGAGAAGTTGATATTTCGATGACTAAATTATTTGGTGGTTTTAGTACAGATTTTTATAGTGGCTATGAAGAAATTTGGCCACTAGATGATAGTTCTGAAAACAGAACTGAGATATATAATCTTTACCACATACTTAATCACGCAAATATGTTTGGTGGATCTTACAAAAAAGCCTCATTAAATATATTAAAAGATCTAAGATCCCGTTTTTAGCGGAATCTTGTCTTAGATCTTTCAATAATTTCTCTTAATCTAACCTAAGTACTCTTTTTTAAGGTTCTGAACTTTATCAAATACTGCGGTTCTTTTGTCGCTAGTTGTTAGATTCTGCCAACTCCATTGGCCTAAAACCACAATTCCAAGAAGTTCTAACAACCCAGGAAGAATTGGGAAGAAATTAACTGTATCAATAACAACCTTGATTAATACTTGAGCAAGAACTACTACAGCAATAATACCTGCTGCCTTACCGTACTTACCCATCTGAGTCCAATCAATTTTGCTCAAAGATTCATTAACTTTTCCCATTACATCACTGTAACGTTCAGAAAAATTAACGCCTTCAGTTTTCCCAGCGTTTGATTCACCCTTAGAATCAGGATTTACATCAGACATGAACACAAGCTACTAAGCAAATATGGACTGAGCGTATCGAATTAATTTAAGAAATGCCATAGGCTTAATAGAGATAAGTCCGAACCAAAATAGAGAGGATGCCGAATCAAATCATTTTTTCTCATGAAAATTCCAAAATATATTGAATTCCATAACAATACAAATCGAACTCTCTCTAGATTTTTAAAGGGAGCAGAGCCATCGGAAGGCTGCGCATTGTTAATTGGTCAAAAAAGAAGCTCTGCAACAGACTGCAAAAAATCTTTTTGGATAATAAAACACATATGGAATTGTCGAAATATCTGGGGAGAACAAGAATCAAAAATATTCAGCCAAAATATATGCAAGTTCGATCATCAAGAGAATAAACAATTATCGAAAAAAAATCGCTTCGAAATAGACGCTAAAGCTCAAATTGCTGCCCAAAAATGGGCAAGGGAAAATAATCTTGAGGTTTTATGTTGTGCTCACTCTCATCCCTTGAGTGACAACAAACCGTCAGAAATTGATTTATCCCTGCACAAATCTCCAGGACTGATGGTTATTTCTGACAACAATGGAAATTTAAAAGCATGGTGGGTCAAAAATAAATTTAGCTTTCATAGAGTGAAAATTGAAGTTTTTTCTTTAACGTAAATTAGTCATGAAAGGTTTGATTAATGGAGCGAAGCCAGAATCAAGCAAATCTAAGTTCTGAAGAAATTTCTAGGTATGCAAGACACATAAGTCTTCCTGAAATAGGTATTCAAGGCCAAGAAAAACTAAAGAACAGTTCAATTGCTGTCATTGGTACAGGAGGTCTGGGATCTCCACTTTTAATTTATCTTGCAGCAGCTGGAATTGGGCGGCTTGGAATAGTTGATTTTGATGTAGTTGAATACTCAAATTTACAAAGGCAAATCATTCATTCAACAAATTCAGTAGGGATACTAAAAACAGATTCTGCTAAAGAACGCATACTCAAAATCAATCCTTATTGTCAAGTTGATTTATTCAATCAAAAGCTTACAAGTAGCAATGCCTTAGAAATACTAAACCCTTATGATGTGATATGTGATTGTTCAGATAATTTCCCAACTCGCTACTTAATAAATGATTCTTGTCTCATACTTAATAAGCCTAATATATATGGTTCAATCGCAAGATTTGAAGGCCAAGTCAGTGTATTTAATTTAAAACAAGATAGTCCTAACTATAGAGATCTCATACCTACTCCGCCTCCAATTGATCTCATCCCATCATGTTCAGAAGCAGGCGTAATAGGAATCCTACCAGGGATAATTGGTACAATCCAAGCAGCAGAAGCTATAAAAATAATAACCAATGTTGGGTTCCCACTAAATGGGAGGCTCCTCATCTTTAACGCGCTAAATATGAGCTTTAAAGAACTAACCTTGAAATCCAATTCAGAGAATAAACAAATTAATAAACTCATAGATTATGAAAGTTTTTGCTCTGAAATTAAAGTTACAAATGAACTCGATTTTGATATAAAAAGTATTTCTGTAAGAAAATTAAAGTTATTACTTAATCAACCCTCAAAAGCAATTTTATTAATAGATGTCCGCACCCCAATAGAACATAATCAATGTTCAATTTTAGGCTCAAAGCTAATGCCTCTTAGTACCATTGAAAGCGGTGAAGCCATAAATGAAATTAGAAATCTTACCTTACAAAAAAATCTTTATATATTCTGTAAAAGCGGGAAAAGATCATTGCGAGCAATAAAGCATTTAAAAAAGTTTGGAATTAGCGGTATTAATATTGAAGGAGGTTTTGATGCCTGGAATAAAGAACAAATCAATTAGACCTAATAATCAACTCCCCTTTTCAAATCAACTCCTTTTTCTGCATAGTGCTTATGACACACCATCTCAGAATGAACACTCGCTAAATCAAAATATATAGGATGATTTTTGCATCTTCCAGTAATAATTACCTCAGTCTCTGAAGGTTTGCGAAGCAATGTTTGAACAATGGGCTCAACTGGTATGAGTTCCAAATCAACAGTTGGATTCAACTCATCCAAAATCACAGTTTTATAAAGACCACTTGAGATTGCTGCCCTAGCAATTTCCCATGCTCTTTCAGCTTCAACATAATCAATAGGTTTTTGTTGTCCCCTCCAAACAATTGCATCTCTTCCAGACCGAAGATGGTCTACCAAATGTGGATAACTCTCTCTTAGAGCTGCAATAGCCGCATCTTCGGTATAACCACTACCTCCCTTCAGCCATTGCAAAATCAATACACGATGACTTTTGTCCTGGCTAATCCCTCTACCAATAGCTTGTAAAGCTTTACCTAAAGCACTGGTTGATTTACCTTTCCCTTCCCCTGTATATATTTCAATTCCATCAATATGATTTTCAAAACGAATTTCATCATGATTCATTTCAGGACGTCTATGAGCTTTCATCTCAGAATGAAGCTCCGCAACTTTAATCAGAGATTTTGGTGCAGCTCTTCCAGTGACGATGATTTCCATACCGTTTGGTCTTGAAGTAAGTGTTTTAACCACTTCATCAATAGGCAATAAACCTAAATCCAATACCGGGTTCAATTCATCTAAGACAACAACTGAATATAATGCACTAGCAATTGCTCCTTTAGCTATATCCCATCCTCTTTGAGCCTCTTGATAGTCAAATTTTGTAGATTGGTCGGCGTTAAAGAATTCACCTCTGCCAGTTCTAACTTGATCAATCAGGTGCGGGAAACCTTGCTGTAAAGCATCAATTGCTGCGTCTTCATCATAGGAACGTCCAGGGCCTTTCAGAAATCTAAGAAGTAATACTCTTGTTTGTCTTTTCTCGCATATACCCAGGCCTATAGTTCTCAAAACTACTCCCAAAGCCGCCTGGCTCTTTCCTTTCCCCTCTCCGTCATAAACATGTAATTGTCCATGACTACGTTCCTGACTTTCTGATGCTGTCGTAATGCCTATACCGTTTGTTACCACGATCGATACTTTTGATTCTTATGTATGCAACTTAACTTCTTCTCCATTAGACGTCATAGAATATGCAAAATACATACAAAGATGAACGATTATCGAAGCTTCAATCTAATTAAATTAACCGTCTTTTAAAAAGTGTTTTTTAGTCAACTTGAATTTTTATCTAACTCAGAACTAAAACAATTAAAATTGTTAAGAGAGTTTATTAAAGATGTAAATAATGTTTGTGTTGCTTACTCAGGAGGTGTTGACAGTTCATTAGTAGCGACCATCGCCCATGAGCAACTAGGTTCACAAGCCTTTGCAGTTACAGGTGTTTCTCCTTCATTGGCTCCATATTTACTGAAGCAAGCACGCCTTCAAGCAGCTTGGATTGGTATTCGACATGAAGAATGCCAAACAAATGAACTAAATGAACCAAATTACTTTCAGAATCCAGAGAATAGATGTTATGCATGTAAACAAGAATTGCATAAACACCTAAAGCAAATTTCAAAAAGATCTCAGAATACTCAGGTACTTGATGGAGTGAACCATGACGATCTTCAGGACTTTCGACCAGGTATTCAGGCCTCTACTTTGGCAGGGGTAATATCACCTTTGGCTGAACTGAAAATAGATAAAAAATCAATTCGTTCAATTTCTAAATCATTAGGGTTGCCTTGGTGGGATAAACCTGCACAACCGTGTTTAGCCTCTCGCATTCCTTTTGGAGAAGAAATAAGCTCAAAAAGGCTTAAGCAAATTGCCTTAGCAGAAGAATGGATTATTAATCAAGGATTCTCTAAAGTTCGTGTGAGAAGTCAAGGCCTTTCTGCTCGAATTGAACTACCTTCAAATCAAATTGACAACTTTCTAAAGAATGTTGAAAGAGAGAAATTAATTAAATATTTTTTATCTTTAGGTTTTCATTCAATAAGCATAGATCTAGAAGGGTTAATTAGTGGAAAGCTCACTCGAGATATCAAAACTCATTAAAAATCAAACTCCAAAAACAAAACAATTATTAATCTGATATTGGTTTGAATTTAGGGTTCACGATGCAAAGTGTGAATTTCTGTAGGAATCTCTCTTGAGATATTTTTAAAAGATAAGTGCTTAGCTAAAAATTCTTTAGAGAGTAACTTACAAGCTTTTTCAGGCATCGTATGGTCACCACACGTGAACACATCAATGGCTGCATAACCAATCTCAGGCCATGTATGTATTGAGATATGAGATTCAGCTAACAAAGCTAGTCCCGTAACTCCTTGAGGCTTAAAACTATGCGTTACTAAATTTATGAGCTTTGCACCAGCAATTTTGGCTGAAGATGTGATAGTTGTCCTTATAAAAGCTTCATCATTAAGCTTCGCATGATCACATTGATAAAGTTCTAGTATACAGTGCCTACCAATGTTCTCACTAGAAATAGTATGCAAAGTTTCCGTATCATTTAACGCATAAGATTTATGCCATCCAGGATTTGGATGCAATTCTGGAAAGAAAGGTTCCATGTCTATTCAAAAATCATTCCCACAATAACCGACGAATAGTTTCAACCAAGGGAATCTAATTGCATTAATTGTGAGTTTCGAACCCATTCACCTTCAAAAGATTCCACATGTGTTGCACTAATTAAACATTGATGCTTTTGACCAACAGCCTCTAAAAGCAATAATTGTCTTTTAGGATCCAGCTCTGCTAAGACATCATCTAGAAGCAAAATTGGAGATTTACCATATAAAATTTTTATTAATTCTAATTCAGCCAATTTCAAAGCCAAAACAATAGTTCTCTGCTGCCCAGCAGACCCAAAACGTCTAGCATCCACCCCATTTACTAAAAACTTCACATCATCACGATGAGGACCTATGCGGCAATTACCTGTTATCTCTTCCTCAGACCTTATTTCAAAAAGTTGACGTTCAATACTCTCCCTCCAAAGCTTTTCATTCTCTTCACCCTCAAGTTTACTACCAGGCAAATATTGAATATTGAGTTGTTCCTTATTGTTACTTAAATGCTTTTGCCAACTTGAAGCTATGGGGAGTAGACGATTTAGGATACGCCTACGTCTTCGATGAATTCTTGTACTCACTAAAGCCATTTGCATATCAAAAGAATCTAATAAAATATTTTGATCCTTCGTAGATTGCATACTTAAATTACGCCAAAACTGACTTCTCTGCCTAAGCAATCTAGAAAACCTACCCATCAAGTCAGTATAAACAGGCTCAAGTTGTTGAACAATTCTATCTAGCCAATTTCTTCTGAGAGACGGTTCTCCCCTCATCAACTCTAAATCAAGAGCACTAAACCCTACACTTCGCATTGGGCCAATCAAATCAATTTGACGAGTTAAAAGTTTTTCATTTTTATAGGCTTTTCTACCACCTTTTCTATTTAATTCTAAAGAAACTGTTTGATCATCTTCAATCATTGCCGATAAGAAGGCTTTGTCTTGGTCCCAAAAAATCAAATCTTGATTTCGGTTAGATCGATGAGAACGTAAATTAGACAATAGCTCTACGGATTCAAGAAGATTAGATTTCCCAACTCCATTTTGACCTATGACTATCAAGCGATTTTCAGTTAACTCAAGCTGAAAACGTTGATAATTTCGAAAATTATTTAGTTCTAACTGTTGAAGTTGAATGTTTCTTTGAGGAATTTGTATGTAAGCTAATTTTAATAAGGTCTTCGTATTTGACCTTTTTTAATAACAACCCTGTATTGGGCATGTAGCTCAGTTGGATAGAGCATCAGATTCCGGTTCTGAGAGTCGGGGGTTCGAGTCCCTCCATGCTCGTAAAAATTATTTTTTCAAAGTCTAAGTCCCATTGTTTTGATTCCATTTGGATCCAATAAAAATCCATTAGCTTTTAATGCTTTTAGTGAAATTGATGGAGCCGCAACAGAAATACTACAGCCGGGTAACTCACGTCTAATAATTTCAATTGCCTTAAAAACTACAATAGAAATATATTTTTCTTGTTGATCCCCAGGCTCTGCCACTAAATCCCATAAATTTGCATTTAAACCTTTGTCACTAGTCACACGAACAAAAGCTACTAGGTTGTCAGAAGTTTTTTGAAGAAGAGTTAAATAAAAATCACTATTTTTCAAGGCTAATTCTAACTTTCTTGGTTGATGAGTATCTTGATTACATTTTGAGAGAAGCCTATTGATTTTTCTCACAGAAACTAAGGCATTTCTAAGAAGAACAAAGCCTTCAGGAATTTGAGGACATTTATTTATTGAATTTAATCCAAGCATGTCATCCTGTGTTTCTCATGCCTGCAGCAATACCATTTATTGTCAACAATGCTCCCCGTAATAATTCACTACGACTATAAGTTCGTGAACTCTGAGTAGAGTCATTACTCATATCTTCACTTATTGGTGGTTGACGATTCTGATCTCTTAATCGTTTTAGAAGAGCCACTTGTAAAAAACCTAATGGGACAATAGTCCTATTTCTAAGATTTACGGACAATTGCAAAGCAGGATCAGCACTTAGTAATTTTGGCTTATCAGTAATTTCTAAAATTAATTTCTTCGTCAAACTATATTCATTTGAAATAATCTCGAAAATACGAGCAAAAGAAGCGCGATTTTCATTGCCACCTAAACTAACCATATAATGATGAGCAACCTCCAAGTCAACTTTTGAAAGTGTCATCTCAACTTTAGAAATTAACATTCTAAAAAATGGCCATCTCTGATTCAACATTCGCAACATCTCCATTTGGTCAGGATCTGTCTTAAGTTCAGCAGCCAAAGCTGTACCAACCCCAAACCAACTTGGCAAGAGGAAACGACTTTGTGTCCAACCAAAGACCCATGGGATAGCACGGAGACTTGATAAATCTTTTGCACCACTCTTTCTTCGAGCAGGACGACTAGATATTTGTAACTTACTTATTTCCTCTATTGGAGTCACTACCTGAAAAAATTGAACTAGTTCAGGATTATCATGCACTAAAGCTCGATAATGCTCCCTTGAACGAGCAGCAAGTTTGGTCATCAATTCATTCCAACTTGGCGTAGCATCTAATTTGTTGGTAACTAAACTATTCTGAAGAACTGCAGTAGTTACAGTTTCAAGGTTATATAGAGCTAATTCTGGAAGACTATATTTTGAAGCAAGAACCTCTCCTTGCTCAGTGATCTTTATACGGCCTTGAAGTGTACCACTGGGTTGAGCCAAAATTGCTTGATAGGCTGGTCCTCCTCCCCTGCCTACAGATCCACCTCTACCATGAAAGATACGTAATGCTATTCCTTGTCTACTAGCAAGATCCTGTAGTGCTATTTGGGCCTTATGAATTTCCCAATTACTTGAAAGAAATCCAGAATCCTTGTTGCTATCAGAATAGCCAAGCATAAGTTCCTGAAGTGGCTGGATTTTTTCACCTACTTGTGGAAGCAGGTTACGGTAAACCTCAGCCTGGAGAAGCGATTCCATAACAGAAGGAGCACGTTGTAAATCCTCAACGGTTTCAAATAATGGAACTACAAGAAAATCAGCAGATCCTAAAGTCGGGTCAATCAACCCTGCCTCTTTAGCCAAGAGAAGAACTTCTAGTAAATCCGAAGCCGTATGACTCATTGAAATCACATACGAGCGACAAATACGAGTACCAAATTCTTTCTGAAGCCTATTCAGCATATGAAAAACTGAAATAGTCTCTTGAGTACTTTTAGACCACTCAAAAGCAGGAGGAATCAGTGGTCTTCGAGTTTGTAATTCCTTCATCAACCAAATAATTCGACTGTCCTCGTCCATCTCCTCATATGACTTAGGCAGATCTAAATAGCGAGTAAGTTCATCTAAAGCATCACTATGTCGTGTACTTTCTTGCCTAATATCGAGGCTGGCCAAAGAGAAACCAAAGATATGAACTTGATTTAAGAGAGTATCTAAAGGTTCACAGGTGAGATCTGTGCTAACTAAACTATTTCTAATAAGCTCTAATTCATTCTTAAACTCGTCTATAGATCGATAATGAAGAAACTCATCAAAACTATTATTAGTAGACATTAAAGGTTTGCCTTCAGGCGAAAATTGCCATCCAGAATCAGCCAACTGCTTATTACGTAGCTGAGTAAGTCGAAGTCTCTCTAATGTATAGCTCAGCTTCAGACGATATGGTTCTAGACGATATCTAGCTGCTCTTTCCTCGTAAACCTCAGGGAAACGGACTCTATCCATTTCTAAAGACTCTAGCAAAGGAGAACTTACTTGACTCCATTGCATAGATATACTCAGTTGATCTCGTAACTCTTGAACTGATGCAATATATCTATCCAACATTAATTGTCTTTGATAACAAGCTGTTCTCCATGTAATTTCAGGAGTAACGGAGGGGTTTCCGTCACGATCAGAACCTACCCAAGAACCAAATGTACAAAAAGCTTCATTAGGAATCTCTACGTCTGGATAACTTGAAGCTAGGGCCGTAGTCAATCTTCTTCTTAATTGAGGCATAGCTTCAAACAAAACCTGCTGAAAATAATGAAGTGCATAATCGACTTCATCAAGAACAGTTGGTTTAAATTGATGAAGCTCGTCAGTTCTCCACCAAAGTCTTATCTCCTCTTCTAATTGCAACCTAAATATTTCCCTCTCTGAATCAGAAATTCCGCTATTAGATGATTGGAGGTGTTGCAAAAGAGTGGCAACTCTACGTTGCTTATGTCGAACAGTGTGTCTAACTATTTCAGTTGGATGAGCTGTAAAAACAAGACGAATATCCATTTCTCTCATCAAAGCATCGAGCTGAGCTGGAGGAACATTTAAACGACGTAATCGCTCAAATAATTGTCTAAAAGTTGCTGGCGCGGTCTGGCTAGCTAAAGCTGGAGCAAATGGATCTATTGTATCTGAGCTGTGATCTAACTTCCCTTTTTTCATACTGTTTAAATAACTGTCTTCTTCTATCCGTTGCTCCAGAATATTTACCAACTGAAAATATAGAGAAAAAGCTCTGGCAGCAGCGATCGCCTCCGCTAAGTCCATTTCTGTAATCAATTGAACTATTGCCTTCGAGGCATTATCTTGATTGGTCTTACTAGGGTCACTTAGTTGCTTTAACAGCAATAATCTATCAGTTTGATCAGGAGGACATTCGCTTTTAAGAACTGTTTGCCAAAGATCCTCAACTAGTTCAAGCCTTTGCTGCAATAAATACCCAGGATCTTGATCCTCAACATGTACTGTCGAGTGATTAGAGATATTTTCGTTAAGAGGATTTTTCAACATACACTTATTATGAGGCAGTTCTACCGACTTAGTCAGGAAAAGGTTGATTTCATTTGAATTAAATTTGTCTCTTCTTGTTCCATTTCACTAATACCTTTCTGAAGCAAGGACTGAATTGATGCACCATTATGGTAAGAGTCAAGCCAAATCATTGATTGATTGCCATTTTTTAAAACAGATTCGATAGGTCGAAGCAACTCAAACATATCAAGCTCTTTAGCTAGAGGAGTTACATCTAATAGAAGTTCCTTTATCCAATCCCGACACTTTATTTGTTTTCCATTTCTCCAATGAAACAAATTAGCATCAAGACTATATTTTGCTGCATACAAATCATTTTCATCTGACAAGAGAGCTAATTCTGTTTGGTTTTTAGAGCTAGCTTCAATGGGATCATACTTTTTAATGTTGTTTTTAAGATTAATAATTCTAAGTTCTAACAATGCAGTAATAGCTAAAAGCAAATCCACATTACATACCAAATCACATATCCTCAGCTCTAATCGATTTAAGATATGAGGTCTTTCTGGACCATTTGGCCTTACTGATGTCCATAAATGCCTTTCATTATGCATATTGCCCTGATTTAGTTGCTGTTGAACCCATGTCACATAATGTGCATGATCGAAAAACATAGGAACATCTGACGGTGTCTTCGGGAATTGAACCCATCTTTGAGAATGTACCCCAGTTGCATTTCCTCCAAGGAAAGGAGAACTAGCACTTAATGCAAGAAATAATGAGGCCTCACACCTAACCAAACGAAGAGCTGAAAAAAGTAAGGATAAATTTTCAATACCTAAATTGATGTGAATACTTGCTGTTACAACATTGGTTCCATAATTTTTTTCGATAAATGAATGATATGTGTTTTCTGAATCAGACCTTTCAAAAATTTTAGTATTCCCAAGACTAAGAGTACTTCCAGGCAGAATCGTCAATTGTTTCAGATCAAGCCATTTCCTAAGTTTTTGTCTTGGTAATAAAAGTGCATGTTTTAAAACTGTATATCTTTGATCTGGAACAGTTATGTACTCAAGGTTTCTTTGATCAGGTTCTTTAACAAAATCTGAGAGATCTTCAGTGATAGCTGAAGCGATCCCTACATTTTTGCCAGCGAATGTACCAGTAAAAAGCTCTACTTCAAACCCCTTTAAAAGCATCAAGTTAGTCATAAGTCAGGAGCTTCTAAGCAAGCTAAAGCAGTAAACATTCCTTTCGCTTTATTTAAAGTTTCTTGGTGCTCATTAGAAGGGATGGAATCTGCAACAACGCCAGCTCCAGCTTGCACTTGAACAGTAAATTCATTTTTGTTATTCCTACGAACAACCATTGTTCGGATAGTAATAGCAGTATTCAAGGCTCCATTTAAATCTAAAGAGCCATAAACACCTGAATAAGGACCTCTACGTTCTTTCTCTAATTGATTAATTAGTTGCATTGCTCTTATCTTTGGGGCTCCACTAACAGTCCCAGCAGGGAAAGAAGCAATTAATAAATCCCAAACATCCTTTCCTTTATCTAAAATCCCCTCTACTTCACTAACTATGTGCATTACATGTGAATATCTTTCGATGACCATTAATTCTTTTACAAAAACACTACCTGGAGTGCAAACCCGCCCTAAATCATTTCTACCAAGATCGACTAACATCACATGCTCAGCTCTTTCTTTCGGATCTTTTAAAAGATCTTTCTCTAGAGTTTCATCTTGCAATTCATCTTTACCTCTTGGTCGTGTTCCTGCTATTGGGCGCAAACTAGCTTCAATACCTTTTTCTGTTTGCTGGGCCTTAACCATTACCTCAGGACTGGAGCCAATAAGTTGCCAATCCCCAAAATCAAAAAACGCCATAAATGGAGAGGGATTTACCATCCTCAAACTTCGATATAATTCAAAAGGTGTTTGTATTACAGACGACTCCAATTTTTGACTAAGAACTAACTGAAAAATATCACCTTTTTTAATAAATTCTTTTGCCAATTTAACACTCTCTTCAAATTCATTTCTTGTTGTATTACTAACCATATTAAGAGATCTATTGCCTTTCTCACTCCACTTTAAAGACTTTATTGGCTTTAAAGGAGCTGACATTAAATCTTGCAATTCCTGAATTTGTCCACAAGCAATTTCATAAGCTTTTTCAGGAGAAACTTCCTCACTTACATTTCCATATGCCACAGCGGTTATTAGACGTTTAACTTGATCAAAAATAAGAACTTTATCCATAAACATCCAAATACCATCAGGTAAATCTTGTTCAGATAATTCATAAATAGGCACTGAGGGCTCAATCCATTGAATTAGTTCATATCCCCACATTCCAAAAAGTTGCCCAAGTTGTGGCAGGCCTGACAAAGAAACAGATTTATAAGGCTCAAGCATTTTCCGGAGCAAATTAATAGGAATTCCATGGAAGTTTTCTTGTTTTCCATTCCTCCAGCATCTTTTCAATTGATTGCCCCTTACTGTCACCTTCCACAGAGGATCTGATGCAACAACACTCCACCTCCCAATAGTTTCACCGCCTTCTACAGATTCGAGTAACACTCCTGGGGAACTATCATGACCAACTTTCAACCAGGTTGTAAGGGGAGTTTCTAAATCAGCAGGCCAGCTTTTTGCCAAAGGGATATAATTTGCCCCACTGGCAGCTGATAGAAGAAATTGTTTCTTATCTAAACTAAGCATGACTGCATAATGGCAGCCCAATATATAGATTTAAAGGGGGCAACAGTTTTAATTGATCAACTCATGCATCGTAAGTTTTTTTCCCGCTAAATTTCAAACTAGCTGGATTTGGGTTCTCGCCAATCCGCCTATTGTTATAACCTTCCTTGAGTCGCCCTTCATTAGGCTTCTCAGAAAAAACCCCATCTTTCGGGAAGAGTAATTCTCTATCTCCTCCAGGATAAATTCTATAAATTTGGGATGTTTCTATTCTTGGCTTAAATCCCCTTAATTGCGTATTCAAAGCAAAACACTGCTCTTTTCTAGCAAAATACATTAGGTTATCTCCTGCATGCATTACTGCTGCACCTCCAGTTGGAAGCTCAAAAACTTCAGAGGTTTTACTTGTCCAAGTAATTGCGTATTTCTCTTCGGTCTCAGCCGAGTTCAATAGTCCCCCAGTGCTACCTATATGCTTTGGAAGTGATCCAGGTAATACTTCTGTCATTTTTTTAATTAAATCTGCTTATTCTTTATAATTTTAAATTAGCACTTTATTTTGTGCCTTTTGACTCATCTTCTCTCAACTTCACACGCGTCAACATTAATGCAACTGGTCAAATTCTTTCCCCTCAGAAATAGGAAAAAATATCGTAATCCCTCTATCTCTTCTATTGGTAAGGCGGCCACCAAGACTTTTTAAAAGCCTTTGAGTTGCAGCCTGACTGAGTTGCAAATTACCAGTCGCTGGATTCCAACTAAGTACTGGCCCAATTTCCTCATTTGAAACATTTTCTGATACTTCTGAATTATTTAATGAGGAAAGCTGGGTTAAAATTTGAAGCTTTAGTCTGTGACCAGCTGGTCTTAATTTCAAAGTTAATTCTCCACCCGATTGCAATCCTCGAGTATTACGGTCAATTAAACCGGTCAACATCAATTCAAGACCTTCAGAATCACTTAAAACTTTGGGCAAATCTTGAGCAATATCAAGAATAAGTTTTAAGCCTTTTCTCTCTAACTGACTGCCCCAAACTGGTGAGAGCATTGTGAGCATTTTCCCTAAATCAGTTAAAGCTAAATTTGTTTCATCAGGCTTACTTCTCTCCAACTCAACCGCATTAAAAATCAAACCAAAGCGATCAATTTGTTCTGTGCATTCAATATCTATTTGTTTCAAGCGATTTTCAACGACTTTGGGTAAATCTTTCTTCCTTAGAAGGGATCTTATTAAGGTTCTTATGGTCGCCAAAGGTGTTCTGATTTCATGTGTCAAAGCTTCTAGTAAAGAAATTTCACTAGTTTTTGAAGTTGATTTGTGATCGTTAACTATATTATCTGGCATAGTCTGGATATTTAAACTTGGCGCAATATCAGCAAGTCGTTGCGATAACAAAGGCCAAAAGACTTTAGATAAATCATCATTTGTTTTTAGCTGGCCCATCTCCTCAAGAGAATTTCTAAGATTATTTGCTTGTTCAATATTTTCTGTATTCAATCTATTATCAAGCAATGTCAAGAGATCACTCAAAGTTTCTGGATCACTTCGCATTAACAATTTTCGATCATGATTTTTACCTTCCAAAGCCAAAGCAATTTGAATTTCAGGAGTGATAACTATTAGCAATGGATCATTGCCATCTTCCTCTAAAAGAGTCAAGCGCTCATAGTTTGAAGAATCATTATGAGTATCTATCGGAGATGATTTACTAGGAGGCAAAATCCCAACAGAAGGATTTGTAAGGTTTAACAAATCTTTTGGAGCCCACACCCATCCTTGAAATTTTTTCAGTAATTTAGGTTCATATAAAGCAGGTAACGGGGAAGAAAGCCACAAACCCCGAGTCAGATTCATAGGTAATAAAATGTCCGATTGAAGAGTATCTAGAGCTGCCCACCACATTCTGCGAACCGTAGTTTCACTGCATGAAATTTGTGGTACGCCTTGAGCCATCCTTTGTTGTAAATCCTGAATAGTGACTAAAGGTTCGCTCAAAATAACCTCCAAATTTGACGCAATCCTTCAAAACCATTGAATTGATTAGATTTTGAAGAACAAAAATTCATAAAAAGCAGAGTGAAAATGTCTTGAATTTTTCTAGACTGTTTTTACTTAAAACTGAATTGAGAATTCTCAATCAATTTGTTGAATAAGCAAAAGATTTTGTGAAAAAACATGCTTGTGAGACCTAGCGGTCTATTTACTTAAGATTGAAAGGAGTAATACCAATTGCTCCTAATAGAATCGTTCAAGTTCGCCAAGAAATTATGATAACTAATTTAGTGAAAATCTTGTTTTAACTAATGGTGAGGATTCCTTCCTTTACATAACCAATAAAACTCACCTTAAGGTGATACCTCCCAATTTAGTCAACTTAGTCTCGGAAATCTATTACAACTCTTGTTAGAACAAGAATAGCTTCAAAAAAGTTCAGGCATATTTTCAAAGGTTTTTTCTTATGGATTGACCACGTCTAGAAACAGATAAACAAAAGCCTAAACTTATAAAATTAACCAATAATGCAGTTCTTCCATAACTCATAAAAGGCAATGGAATTCCGGTAACAGGGCCTAAGCCAATAGTCATAAATATATTCACCATAATCTGAAAAATAAACATTGAAGCTATTCCAATCACAACCAAAGATTCAAAATCACTTCGCGCAATAAAAGCTATTTTAATTAATCGAAGAATTAGAATAGACAATAAAAATATAACTAATAAAGATCCCAAAAAGCCTGTTTCTTCTCCAAGAGCACTAAAAATAAAATCAGTATGTTGTTCTGGAATAAATTTTAATTTAGTTAATTGTCCTTGCATCAGACCTGTACCAAACAATCCTCCAGATCCAATGCCTATTTTACTTTGAAGCATATGATACCCACCACCCAAGGGGTCTTTACTGGGATCAAGGAACATAATTAGGCGATCTCTTTGATAATCCTTTAGAACACTGTCCCAAAACCAGGGAGTAATTTTGGCTATTAATAAATGAAGAACAAGGACCAAGAAGGTCAATATTTTTTTATTTGGTAAAGCTTTGTATGCTATTAAACCAATTATGGGTATCCAAATAATAAGTCCAAACTGAAACAGGCAAGCAAGTAATCCTGAAACTAAACTAGCTAAAATAATGAATGCCCATTCAAATGGCATTCCCGACCAATACAGCATCCCGAGAAGTATTGCTCCAAATACAAGAGATGTTCCAAGATCTGGTTGAATGAAAACCAGAGTCCAAGGGAAAAAAGATACCAATAAAGGTTTAGTTAAATGAGATAAACCAGAGAATCTTTTTCGATCTAAAATAGAAGCTAAAATCAGTATTAAAGTTATTTTAGCTAACTCTGATGGTTGAATATTTAAACCTGCAAAGCTCAACCATCTCTGTGCTCCAAGTGCAGCGGTACCACTAAAATTTACATATAAAAGTGTTAAAATAGTAAAAAAATACATTGGTAAAATATATTGACGAAAAGCTTGCAAAGGAAATTGAGCCAAGACATAAACGATTAAGCAGCCTATATATGCCATGATTGCATGTTGATACCAATCTGTAATCCCAAGATGTCTTTGAGTACTTGCAATTAAGAAGCAAGACAAATGTACTAGAAAAAAAGGTACCGCCCATATTATAAAATCGATTTTTTTCCAATATTTTTTTTTTCTAACTAGTTTTAAATTAAATATTGTACTTCGGCCAAACATAATAATTAATTTAAATTTCTATTTAATAGTTAATGAATTAAATACAGTCCCCGCGAGTTCTAAAAATACTTTTGCGGTTATTGAATCTCGAGAAGTATGGACCACCGGAAGATCATTGCCAGTTCCAGAATAAATATCTGATTCTATGGGTATCTGAGCAAGTAAAGGGACATTATTTTCCATTGCTAGTTGCTTTCCTCCACCCGAACCAAAAATCTCATAAGATTTTTGAGGTTGATCAGGAGGAATAAAACAAGTCATATTTTCTACCACTCCAAGGATAGGAATATTCATTTGTTTAAACATTGCCAGCCCCCTTCGTGAGTCTTGAAGGGATACATTTTGGGGAGTTGTCACAATAATGACGCCCGCCATAGGTACTGCCTGAGCCAAAGAAAGTTGAGCATCTCCAGTCCCAGGAGGAAGATCAACTATCAAAAAATCACGTTCTCCCCAAGAAGCTTGATATAAAAATTGCCTAATAATACCGTTAAGCATTGGTCCTCGCCAAATCACTGGCTGATTTTGATCAATCAATAATCCCATTGAAACCATTCCGATTCCACAGGTTTCAATAGGAATAATCTTTTGTTCTGCCCCCGACCCACTTACTTCAGGAGTTGTTTCGCTAACACCAAGCATATAAGGAGTATTTGGCCCGTAGATATCCGCATCAAGCAAGCCAACCTTAAGCCCCTTTTGACTAAGCGCACATGCCAAATTCACAGCAATCGTACTTTTTCCTACACCACCTTTACCGCTACTAATCGCAAGTATATTTTTCACATTTGGTATTACACTTAATCCTTGAGATTGGCCACCATGTCCAGCTTGCCCTATAGGGGACTGATTTGATTGAGATGAATTTCCGATCTCAATTTGAACTTCTTCTATACCCTCCAATGACTTAATACTTTCTCTTATATCATTAGCAATTCTGTCTCTTTGATCTTGGGCAAAATCTGGAAGAGTCAATCTGGCAACTATTTTTGGTGGCTTTACCGAAACTATGTTTAGCCATCCAAGCTCTGTAATCGATCGCTTACTTCCAACATCTTTGACTGAATCAAAAGCTTGTAAAACCTTTTCGTTGGGTTCCATTCTTAATTTCTAATACACTTGATAATAGTGAAAAAATCAACATATTTTCTACTTCATTATTCAATGATGCTGGCTTTGATAATAAGTAAAATATATTCGCAATACAAACTTTTCCAATATTGAAGTGAAATTTGCATCATTTGAAAGTAGTTTTCTAAAGATAGAAAAATAAAATTAATTTTGTCATCCTCACAAGATCAAGCCAATTTACCGGCAACAAACTCAAGAGATCGAGCTAAACAGCTTGTTTTAGATCTTCAAGATGAAATTTGTATTGGACTAGAAACTATTGATGGAGAGGGTAAATTCCTAGAAGAATCCTGGAAGAGACCTGAAGGAGGAGGAGGACGCTCAAGAGTCTTAAAAGATGGGAAAATCTTTGAACAAGGAGGAGTGAATTTCTCTGAGGTTCATGGTAATGAACTTCCACCTTCAATAATTAGCCAAAGGCCTGAAGCAAAAGGACACTCTTGGTTTGCAACAGGAACCTCAATGGTTCTTCACCCCAAAAGCCCTTATATACCAACTGTTCATCTAAATTATAGATATTTCGAGGCAGGTCCTGTTTGGTGGTTTGGTGGGGGTGCAGATTTAACACCCTTCTATCCATACCTATCTGATACACGTCACTTTCATGCATGTCATAAAACTGCATGTGACACAATCAATACAGATCTACATAAGGTGTTCAAACCTTGGTGTGACGAATATTTCTTCCTAAAGCATAGAAATGAGACAAGAGGTATTGGTGGAATTTTTTATGACTATCAAGATGGAAAAGGTTTACTTTATAAAGGACAAAACCCTAAGGGTAAGGCATCTAAGATTTCAAATGAAATAGGTAACTATTCTCTGGATTGGGAAGATCTTTTTTCTCTTGCAAAAGCATGCGGACAGGCATTTCTACCCTCCTATGAGCCAATCATAAAGAAACGACAAAATGAAAGCTATTCCAACAAAGAAAGAGACTTTCAACTTTACAGACGAGGTAGATATGCTGAATTCAATCTTGTATGGGATAGAGGAACCATTTTTGGATTACAAACGAATGGAAGAACGGAATCAATATTAATGTCATTACCACCCTTAGCAAGATGGGAGTATGGATTTAAGGCAGAAGAAAATTCACGAGAAGCTCTACTAACAGATTTATTTACTAAACCTCAAGATTGGTTCACAGATATATCCCTCGAAGATAAGTGTCGTCGCCATCAAGCTTTTGATTAGATACCGCATGTCTATTCAACCCATCCAAAAAAGCCTTAACTATTGCATTTGATAAAAGCTTTATTGTTCTTTGCCTAGTTTTTACATTCCTAAGATTTTCTTCTAGTGAACCCTCTAATTTCCCAATTTCAAGAATCCTTATTTGCCTTCTTGGGGCACCTAATCCCCCTCTAAATAAAACTGGAAAACGTCCGAATCTTCTTGCGATTGATTCATCTATTTTATTTGGTATCTCATGGAAAGGTGGAATCAAACCTGCACCAACTCCATAATGACCATATGAATCAAAATGAATCTCTAAAGCATATCCACCATTTTGGGAAAATTTCTTCCCTACTGACCAATTAGTTCTCGGATCATTAGCATCATCAATATTTCTTATACCTGGATCATAAGATCTGATATTTAACCCTCTCTCTTGACCAAGTTGAACAATTGATTCCTGTAATTTTAAATTCCAAAAAAGTTCATCACTAATGTCAGGATCCATTGGACTTAAGCCCAACTTATCAACAGCTTCGCCAGAGGTACCAGCACCAGCTAAACCCTGAGAATCTGCATGTCCAGCCAAAATCAAAATAGGAATATCCTTACTAACATCTTTAGTGCCTATCCAACGAGCAGGGAGGTTAACTCCTTCTCCAATAAGCAGCTCAATATCATCAGTGAAATTTAAATTTTTTATAAAATATAGTTGTGAAAAAGCATAAAAAAGAAATGAGAATACTGCCAGACTTGAAATATGTAATAAACGATTTTTAACCAAAAACATTACTTAAATCGGAGAAGAAAGTAGAGAATTTTCACTACTAAGCGCTAGACTTTCAGATAATTCCACCTGAATGGCTATAAGCTCATCTCGATGCGCTTTGATTCGTAAAATACTGATATTGGAGATTTCTGAACTTACTAACTTAAGCTCTAATGATTCCTCTCGTTTGGATTTTTTACGATAGATAAATCCAGCTAAAGGTGCTCCAATTGCAGCCAGAAGAAGAGGCCACCAACTTAAAGCAGGATAAAGCTGAATCAAGACTAGACCCAAGCAAGCTGAACCAAGTCCTCCTAAGCAGGATAAAAAGATTGCTAAAAAAGTACTCGAAGCAACACTTCCATTAAAGAGCAACAATTTTTCTTCAACATTTCCTCCATTTTTTTTCCAACCACGTTCTTCCAACCAAAAACTAATTCCATTGAGCACTTCCAAAGGAGGCAAAGGAGATTGAATATCTACAATTGTTGTGCGGTCCTTACTGGCAGCCCTCAGAAAAAACACCAAACCTATAGCCAATAGGATAGTGAGAAATAAAGTTGAGGAGAATGCAGATTGCATCTCAAAAAAACGATCAACTACATATTAATTGTTACGGAAGACATAGCTACAAAAGTGTGCTACAAAAAATAAAAATCGTTAAATCCTAATTATAAAATATTAGAAATAATAAAATGAGTTAATTTATTGAAAATTTTTTATCATTTAAGGCATTAGAATTTGATCATACAAAAACTTATTCATTAAAAGCCCACTAAATTTGTTATGCCACAAAAATCAGATGAACCTGAAACTTTCAAGATCTTTGATAAGGACATAGATAATGAAACTGAAGTTGCTTTAAGCTCATCTTTAGCTTTAGCAGTTGATACTGAAGCTATGGGTTTAATTCATGGTAGAGATAGGTTATGTTTAATACAGATATGTGATGAATTAGATAATGTTATATGTGTTCGTATAGAGAAGAATCAGAATTCAGCCCCAAATTTAAAGTCTATTCTTGAGAAACAGACTATTGAAAAAGTCTTTCACTTTGCAAGATTTGATGTAGCTGCATTAGCAAGTAATCTCAATATTGAAGTTAATCCAATTTTCTGTACAAAAATTGCAAGTAAAATAGGTAGAACTTATAGCCCAAGACATGGCTTAAAGGAAGTAATAATGGAAACTATTGGAGTAGAATTAGATAAGACAGCTCAAAGTAGTGACTGGGGAAAAGTTGGGGATCTAACTCAAAAACAGCTTATCTATGCAGCTAATGATGTTAGATATTTAATAAAAGCAAAACAAAAACTTGAAGAGATGTTGAGAAGGGAGGACAGATGGGATTTAGCTAAAAAATGTTTCCAATGCATACCAACTTTATCCGAGCTTGATAGAAGAAGATTTACACATATTTTTGAACACTAAATTTTTTTAATCTAAATATCTATTAATCCTCAAGCATAAAGTTTTCCTCTTCTTTTAAAGCCTTCAATAATTGATCAAAAGATGCCGCAGAAGAATCGCCTTGTTGTTTATCCTCCTCGATAGTTTGTTCTAAGAGCTTTTGAGCAATTTCTTTTCTTGATTGCAAATCTTTCTTTCCTTCTTTAGCTGCAGCAACCTCTACTTTTCTTCGAGCAGCTGCAATACTAATACTTAAAGAAGATGCCAATTGAGCACAGATCTTAAGATAATGATGATCTTCAATTAATGGCATATGTAAAAGCTTGACTAGACAATCTTCATAGAAAATCTCCTATTAGGTTACACCGCACTACGAACTCTGGGATAATTTTGTTGAAATCATAAGGGCTAGAGATTGACTTCCGCCTTCAGACCCCATTCGTTTAGATCCTCTTCTACCAATACATTCTCTATCAAAATCAGAATTCAATAAAAACTCCACTTGTTTTGCAAGAGTTTTATAACTTTTAGAAATAGCTACCGCACCTCCTAATAAACGGCTTTGACGTTTAGCAAAATTGAAATTAAACTGAGGTCCTTTCCCAGGCAACGAGACACATGGGATACCTAAACCTACTACTTGCTCTGTAGCTGTACCTGCGTTCGCTACGCCTACTTCTCCCCAATTAGCCCAAGAAGAAAATTGATTAAAGCCAATTAAAATTAATAATGATTTTTTTTCCCATGTTTCTGAAATCCCTATTTCACCAAGTATTTTCTTAGTACGTTTAAAGCCTAACTCAACCAATATCAATTCTATTTTTTGACTCATTGAAGAAGAATTTAAAGGGACAAATACTGCCATAGAGGATGAAATTTTAATAAACTGGATTGCAAGAATCAGTTTTTTAAAATTCTGATATGCCTCAGGCAAGCGACTTCCGCATAACAAAATCAGTCTTCGATGCATCTCAAAATCAGTTGGACATGCCGACTTAGCTAAACCATCCATCATCGGATTTCCTGGGGAAAATGCTTGTACATCGTGATTTCTTAAACCTCTAGCAGTAATTTTGTCTCTTACTGCAATCATCTTGCAACGACTAGATCGCATCAACCAATACTCCCAAGGATCCCATTCAGTCCCTTTCAATCGATGATAAAAATCACTAAAAGAAAATCTTGGACCGCTCGTCCATGTGTAATCACTTTTAGGAGTGCCAATAAAAAAATAATCAGCGCCACTAGCCCATGCCAAAACTAGTGGTAATAAATCTCCAACTGCAACGATAATTCTTCCCTCTCTTGCTGATTTTCTAATTAGAGTCCATTGCCTCCATAGGCTTAGGAGCAATCCAGCTTTTAAATCCAAAACTAATCCACGAAAACTTTGATTACTGAATCCACCACTTGGTAAAAATGTTGAGGAACCCAGCCGAGAAAGCCAGCCATCTTTTATGATCCTGGCAAACACTTTTCCTTCCCCTACCAGTGGCATTACTTCTTGGCAAATATCTGGATTAATTTCATGAAGAGCTTCAATGATTTTGCAAGCGATAGTATCTTCTCCATGTCCATTGCTAAGAAACAAAAGATTTTGTTCAGTTTGACTGATACGATTTGAGGTGGAAATGAAAATTTCATTTTCGGCGGCATGGCCAAGTGGTAAGGCAGAGGATTGCAAATCCTTTATCCCCAGTTCGAATCTGGGTGCCGCCTTAATTATTTTTTGTTTAATCTTTCTGAGAAAGCCTCCCAGCACTATGCTCCATGTATAGCGAGTGGCAAGTTTCAAGATAGCTCAGAGATTAATAATGAATTTTGGTTTCCGATCGAAACATTGATCATATTTACATTCT
The DNA here is from genome assembly GCA_003216815.1 of Prochlorococcus sp. AG-402-K14. GTDB lineage: Bacteria > Cyanobacteriota > Cyanobacteriia > PCC-6307 > Cyanobiaceae > Prochlorococcus_B. The sequence continues at coordinate 51,297 of QCIG01000003.1, forward strand.
TACAGTTAGCCTCTAAAAGAACCACCATAGAAAAAATGTAGATATTCAAATTAGCTAATGTTTACATCTTATTTGCACTACTTGATTTACTATTCTTTGGATTTGGATTCATAAAGTAATTAATCATATAAAAGTCTAAATTAGTAATATTGCGAAATAATTATTAGATCTTTTAAAAACAACCTCAGGATATATATACAATCAAGAAAAAAAGTTTCAAATATTAGCTAATATAATGAAGTGAAAGTTTTTTTTCATTACAATTAAATAAACGAGTTCACTTAGATACATTAGTCATGAATTATTATTAATGATACCAACCAAGAAGCAAAGTGTCTGATCAAATTGAATTCAGTTCTTTTTATAGATTACTAAATTCAATCAAACAAGGTGACTCGGAAAAAATATCTTTGTTAGACGAAAAGATTAGTGAATTTAAAAAAGGTATCAACTCCAAAAGTTTTCTTGAGGAATTAGGATATCTATATCTATCTATTGGTATTTCAGAATTATATAATTTTACTAATCAAAAAGATTTACATTCCATAGGTCTTATAAACAAAGAAGAATGGGACAATTTATCAATCCAAAATGAACAAGAGCTACCTGTATTCCTTGCTAATAAAATGATCAAATATGTTAAAGAAAATAAAAAGGCAAAAGAAATGTCCAAGAAATGGAATGTTAGAGAGGGCGAGATCAAACAACATATAACTAAAATGGCAAGATATATCACTGAGGGAATCATTGATGTAATTGAATAAATTATTCACATCAAATGGCTGCAGAAAAAGATTCAATTTATATTTATTTTTCAAGCTTTCAATCTAAACAACATAAACGCAAATCAATAATCATTGTCAGCTACACAAATACCTAAACATCTTATTCCGTTCCCAGCAGTTCTTCCACAGTGATTACATAGTACCTTTTCATGTTTAATACTATGCTCTTCAGTTTTATTATTTTCCTTCTTTATATCATTATTTATAAAAGAAGAGTCTTTTAATCTATTTAATTTATTCATGTAAGATATGATAAAAATTTTTTCTTCTCAAAAGTAAAAGCCAAGTCATGACTAAAAAACGGATTGGGATTGGCTTTGGCACTTGGGCATGGGGAAATAAACTTGTTTGGGACTACCAACCTGAAGTAGATGATATCTTACTTGAAAAAACTTTTTTTGATGCAATTGATGGTGGGTTAGATCTTGTCGATACCGCAGATTCATATGGCACAGGTAGCTTCTTTGGACAAAGCGAAAAACTAATTGGTAATTTCCTTGAAAAATTACCCACAAGAAAGCTCAAAAAAATTACTATTGCAACCAAGCTTGCACCATTTCCCTGGAGAGTCGGTCGTAATGGACTGCACAAAGCTTTTAAAGAAAGTAATAAACGTCTTAAAGGGAATATGAAAAGGGTTCAACTCCATTGGAGTACTTATCGTTATGCTCCCTGGCAAGAAGAGCAATTAATCAATGGTTTAGGAGACTTACACGAAAAAGGTCTAATTGAAGAAATTGGTCTATCTAATACTGGTCCAGAAAGACTAAACTTTTTATATCAACAACTTAAAAAACGAGGTATCAAAATCAGTAGCATACAAATGCAATTTTCATTATTAACTAAGCCATCATTAGAAGATGAAAAAATTCAACATATATGTGATGAGCATAACATTGAATATTTAGCTTACAGCCCTCTAGCACTGGGTTTACTCGCTATACCGACTAATCAATCTCCCAAACCCTCAACATTTATACGAAATCAATTATTTCAGAGAATACTTCCAAAAACAAAAGAATTGAGAACATTACTTTCTAATATTGGTAAAAAGTATTCCGCATCTCAAGCACAAGTGGCCTTGAATTGGGTAAGGTCTCATGGAGCTAAGCCAATAGTGGGGATTCGTAATCCTTTACAAGCTAAAGATGCAATTTCAGCTCTTTCTTGGTCTTTAACAAACAATGAAAAAGAAACATTAGATTCAAATAGAAATAAAATTCTAACTAATATGCCTCAAAATCCTTTCATTAGTCCATAATCCAGCTTCAAGTATCAGGACTAACTACAACCTTCATCGAATCTGATGCAGATGGAATACTAATAACTTTTGCAGGTGGAATTGGTTGAGAGTTTGAGCTTTGTTCAATGATTTCTTTCTCAGGTTCTTTGTCCTCTTGAGCACAAGCTTCTAACGCTTCTCTAAGCAAAGAGTCAAAAGTTGCACCTGGCAATCGATGTCTTGCAACTTCCAGGAATGTCAATGGTAAAGACTCTGAAGCTGCATCTTTTAATGCAGGATTATTTTTGCGATGGTCTTGCTCGTCTTGAATTGCACGAATAAATCGTAGAGTCACTTCATGTTTAGTTGAAGCCTTAATTAAAGTATCATTATCTCTTTGCCCATCGCTTCCCTCTTGTTCTAAATCATTAATTCTATTCTCTAAACTTTTAAGAACTTCATCAGCTTCTTTCCGAATATGAGAAAGTTGCCCGTCAGACAAGTTTGGTAAATCAGCTACATAAACTTTTCCATGATCTCTAAGAGTTAAGAAAGTTGGACGTGGGCCTCCACTTTGTCTTATCCCAGATTCAGCTTGTCCTCCTAATGGCCTTCTTGGAGGCGTGGGACCTGCAGAACTTCTCCTACGCGTAAGACGCTGTTGATTTTCAAAAGGCATAGAGCTAATTAAGATCTAACTTCGCATTACCCGAACTGATATCCGGCTTGCGTTTTTTTATATCTTACTGTTTTTTCCCCGATATAGAAAATCTTTTTTAACCTTCACTTAATTAATTCAAAAACCTGTAATACGAAATTTATAAAAAATAGGCTTCATTACCTCAATGAGGTATTCCTAAGATATCGACATTCTCAGAGTTAGTCTTACTTTCAATAACTTTACCAATATTACAGGCTTCAAATCCATTCTCAATACAAATTTTTAACGTGGAATTCACTACATTTTTAGGAACAATTAAACAAAAACCAATCCCCATATTAAACGTATTCCAAAGATCTTTTTCTGGAATATCACCAGCATTTTGTAACCAATTAAATATTTCCGATATTTCCCAGCTATCAACATCTAAATGAGGTAATAATCCAGAAGGGAAAATCCTAGGTAGATTCTCTGGCAAGCCTCCACCAGTGATGTGCGTCATTCCATGAATTGGTAAATTGTCTTTCAACAATTTCTCCACCAGTTGTGCATAAATTGCGGTTGGTTCAAGCAAAGCTTTAATCAAGTTGCTTTGATTGCCACCATAAAGAGTCTGGTCATTAGCATTAGCTATTGCAAGTACTTTACGAACAAGACTAAAACCATTGCTATGCAGGCCATTACTTTTAATCCCAATAATCTGATCTTCAGAATTAATTTGAGTGCCGTCTATCAAGTGCTTATTGTCAACAATACCTACGCAAAAGCCTGCTAAATCATATCTTCCATTTGGATAAAACCCTGGCATTTCAGCAGTCTCACCGCCCAATAGAGAACATTCAGATTGACTACAGCCTTCAGCAATTCCTTCAATCACTTCGGCCAAAGAATCGGGAGTCAAAGTTCCGCTTGCTATGTAATCAAGAAAAAATAAAGGTCGAGCACCATTAGTAATGACATCATTGACGCACATAGCAACGAGATCAAGTCCAACTGCAAAATGACAACCATATTGCTGAGCTAATTCCAATTTTGTACCCACACCATCAGTTCCAGATACCAATACTGGGCTTTCATAGCCTGTTGGAATTTTGATACACCCTCCAAAGCCACCTAACCCCCCAATCACCTCACTTGTATGAGTTTTTTCAACGCAAGATTTAATTCTCTCCACAAAGGCTCTTCCAGCTGTAACATCAACTCCCGCAGTTTTGTAATCCATCAGTAAAAACCTTTCTTTTTCAAAAGAACTGAACCCTCATATGAAGTTTCATATGGGAACAGTATGCAATCAACCTATTTCATTTCAATCATAAGTTGATGAAATTAATTTGTTTAAAAACATAGTGGAAAAAAAAATCTTCCAAACTAATGCTGAATTAACGGATTGGCTTAGTGAACAAAATTCATCAATAATTTTAATCCCTACTATGGGTGGACTTCACCTTGGTCACCAATATTTAATTAAGAAAGCAAAGGAAAGGAAAACAAAAACAAGCCAAATTATTCTTGTAAGCATTTTTGTAAATCCATTGCAATTTGGAAAAGATGAAGACTTCAAGAAATATCCTAGAAATATCAGCAAAGATGCTGAATTAGCCTTTAATGCAGGAGCAGATGCAATTTGGGCTCCAGATTATTTTGAAGTTTTTCCAGGGGGAGAAGATTCACATTTTAAAATTCAAGTTCCTCAAACATTACATAATCAATTATGTGGAGTAGAGAGGGCAGGGCATTTTGATGGAGTTGCGACAGTTATTATACGTCTCATCAGAATTATTAGACCTGAGAAACTAATCCTAGGAGAAAAAGACTGGCAACAATTGATTATTATTAGAAAGCTATTTCAAGAACTATCACTACCTATAAAAATCGAATCCTATTCCACACAAAGAGACCAAAGTGGATTTGCTTATAGTTCAAGGAATTCTTATTTGAGCGATTCTGACAGAGTGCATGCTCAATCATTACCTAATGCCATCAAAGTAGCAAAAGCTGAATTTGAGAAAGATAAAATAATAAACCTCACAAAAATAGCTTCCATACTTAAAGAAAACAATTTAAAAATTGAATATCTAAAAGTAGTAGATCCATTTTCCTTAAAAGAAAAAGAAAATATAAAAGGACTATGCCTTTTAGCAGCAGCAGTAAAATGTGGTTCTACGAGGCTAATTGATCACACTTTTCTTATGCAACGAAAACCAATTATTGCGATTGATGGTCCAGCTGGTGCAGGGAAAAGCACAGTAACTAAAGCATTTGCCGAAAAACTTGGGTTTATTTATTTAGATACTGGCGCAATGTATCGAGCGGTGACTTGGCTAATAATAAGCAATTCGATTGATCTAAGTGATCAAACGGAAATCAGAAATATCTTGAAAGATTCAAATTTAGAATTTAAAAACTCAAGCTTTGGTGAGCAAAAAATCTTGATAAATAATATTGACGTAACAGAAACGATACGATCCCCAGAAGTGACTTCAATGGTTTCTGAAATTGCCAAACAACAATATGTAAGAGATTTACTCACAAAACAACAACAGTTAATGGGAGAGGATGGAGGTTTAGTTGCTGAAGGAAGAGATATTGGAACAGCTGTCTTTCCAGATGCAGATGTAAAAATTTTTCTTACTGCCTCTCCTACAGAAAGAGCAAAAAGAAGAGCTCTTGACTTAAAGAAAAAAGGTTATGAATTCTCTAGCATTGAAGAACTTGAACAAGAAATTACAGACAGAGATAAAAAAGATAGTGAAAGAAAAATAGCTCCTTTAAAAAAAGCTCAAGATGCAATAGAACTAGTCACAGATGGCATGAATATTGAAGATGTCTTAAAAGAACTGATTTATATTTTTAGATCAAAGATTCCAGAAGAAGTCTGGACAACTCCTAATTTATAAGACTATCTATTAATCCATCCATAGCATCATCCAGTAAATCTATAACCTTATCGAAGCCATTTTGACCACCATAATAAGGGTCAGGGACTTCTTCTAATTGAGAGTTTTTTGAATAACTTAGAATAAGTTTGATTTTAGAATTTACAGGGCTTTCAGGATCTTTAATCAATGATTTAAGAGCGTAAAGATTATCATTATCCATAACCAAGATATGATCAAATTCATATAAATCACTTTCTTCGATTTTTCTCGATCTACTCATCAGTTCTATGCCTCTTGATAATGCTGTTTCACGCATACGTGGATCTGCAAGATTTCCGACATGCCAACCACCAGTTCCTGCAGAATCAACCACAAAAAGTTTTTCTAAATCTCTCTCTTTAATTTTTTGCTTAAAGACGCCTTCGGCTGCAGGAGAACGACAAATGTTACCTAAACAAACAAAGAGAATTTTTTTTACCATAGTCTTAAAATCTCCATTTTACTGTAAGTCAAAAAGAATATTATTTATATAACTTTCAGTCCATTCTGTCCCAAAGAAGCCTCGTAACATTCCTCTTGCAGGATCTTTTTCGGCGCGATATCGCATATATTTTTTCTGACCATTTAAAACCTTTGAAGATCTTTCTAGTGACATCCTTTTTGCATTAGCAATTAAATCCAAGAAAAAATTCATATAATCATCAAAAGCTGGTTTAATTACCTGACTGATTAATTGATCACCTTCTGCTCCTAGTGGAATTCTAGACCATAGAAAACCTGGAGAAAAATATTGTCTAGCCTCCAAAGGGATATCTCCTCCTGAAGGAAGTTTAGATTGCCAATTAGCGTGTATAGATTTTAACTTTCCTAAAAAGTATTGAGTGTGCACTATATCATCTTTTAATGCAGGTTGAAGATCTAAAGCAATAAGATGTCCATTTGGAAGTGTTACAAAATCAGCTCCAAAAAAAGGTAAGTCATAATTATTGAAAGGTGAGATTACCAAATTCATGACAGAAGTGATTTCACCAGCTTGTAGACAAGCACATCTAGCCTGACGTATTTTTTCCGTCTTTAGAGCCCATGTTTCCAAAATAACTTTTTTAGGATTAGAACTGGAACCTAAGAATGATTCTCTGAAAAGAAAATCATTCTTTATCGGATAAGGACTGGGTTCAAAAATAGAAAACTTCTTAATAGTTTCATCTAAGAAATAAGACCAACGCCAATTACTTATTGAAATAGGCTCAAGACTATTATTTCGGTTACTTTGCATTTTTAAACTAAAATGAAGAATTAATATTTATAGGCTTAAAGGAAACAAAAACTCATTCATATATTTCTCTGACCATTCTTTGCCAAAAAAGCCAGAAAATAAACCATGAGCAGGATCTTTTTCAGCGCTATATTTATTATAATCTATATGCAATAAGCTGACCTCTTGAGATTTAATATAATTTTCATTAACTTTAGATAAATCAAGATTTAACCAATAACATTTAAGAAAAGAGCTAAAAACTTTTGGTAAAATATTTTCAGCTTCAAAATTACCACCTTTGCAAAATAGAGCCCATGGAGAGAAGTACTTACTTGGATCATATATATTACTTTTCAGATCAGAATTAAACTCATTAAAACATTGTTTTAGGCTTTTCAAGCCATCAAAGTATCTATCAAAATATTCTTTATCTTGAACAAGAGGCTGAAAATCAAGAATAGCAACTAGCTTTTCTTTTTTCTCAAACCACAAAAGATCAATACCCATAATTGGCATATCATTTTGATCATGGGGATAAGCAACTGAATTTAATACTTGAAGACGATCTCCTGCATCCAATCTGGTCACTCTCCATCTTCGAAATCCAGGCACATCCCATAACCAACTATTCAGTCTATTATTACCTTTTGTAGAAACGCGTTCACAAAACTCATCAGGAACAATCAACTTCTTACCACCATGTTCAAGAATATTTTTAGTTAATTCACCTAAAAGATCGTCAAACATTTACAGTCATCTCCTTAGAGGAGTTGATAATTTTCTCTCCGTTAAAGTAATTGAATCAGTTAAAACCAATAAATACAAATCTTTTATACTAGTCTAATAGACATTCTAATAGATACTGAATATAAATGAAGCAATAGTCTTGAGAAAATATTAATTTCATTACTCAGTACTACCTTTTCGTTTTTTATTGACAAAAAGTCTAAATAAAACTTTTCCTATAGCAGCAATTAAATTTCCTTCCAATTCATTAAAAATATCCATATTGTATTTAAAAGATCTATTAGCTTCTTCAATAATTGAATCTGCTATCTTTTGATCAATCGGAAGATTATCTAAGGTATTTCGATACTTGATTTTAAATTCTTTTTCATCTCTAATTTCCTCAAAAATATAAAAGCTAAGTCCCTCATCACCAGTAAGATTCATGGCTTTTTTAGTGATAGTTTTCAAAAGCTGTCCCCCAGACAAGTCACCTATATATCTGCTGTAATGATGCCCAATTAACAGTGCAGGATTATCTTTAGCAATTTCTCTAATTCTTGCTTCATATTCAACAGCTGGCTTAGAGGGTTTTACCAATTCAGACCACTTACTACCAAAGTAGAACAAAAGATCTTGTTCCAATTTTTCCTTACGAAAAAGCTCTTTAAAACCAATTGGAGAAATTATCGGATGAGAATTTTCACAAAGTTTTTCTATCTCTTCTTCCATCGCAGAGTAAACAAGATATAAATCAGCTAATAAATTTCTGTATGAGGACTTATCAACTACTCCCTTGAGAAAACAACTTATAAAACCTGTATTTTCAGCCATCGTATGAGACTTTTTAGTCCCTTCACGAAGTTGCCTAGCCAAGGCTACTGCCATGAGTTCAAAATCATTTAATCAAAACTTACCACTTAGACATAAGCTCAACATTAGATCTATTAATCGCAGAATAAAAATTATGGAAAATTTTGAAAAGCTCATTGCTCCAACAGAAGGCCAAAGAATTACTTTTATTGATGGAAACCCAGTAGTCCCAGACCATCCAATTATTCCATTTATCAGAGGAGATGGAACAGGGATAGATATTTGGCCGGCTACACAATTAGTAATCGATAAAGCTATTGATAAAGCTTATGGAAGCAATAGATCCATAGAATGGTTCAAAATCTATGCAGGCGATGAAGCTTGCGATTTATATGGAACTTATCAATACTTACCAAACGACACTCTTGAGGCGATACGCACTTACGGTATAGCAATCAAAGGACCTTTAACAACGCCTGTAGGCGGAGGGATTAGATCATTAAACGTATCTCTAAGACAGATTTTTGATTTATATTCATGCGTTAGACCTTGCAAATTTTACGAAGGGACTCCAAGCCCTCATAAAAAGCCGCAAGATTTAGATGTAATTGTTTATCGAGAAAATACTGAAGATATTTATATGGGCATTGAATGGGAATCTGATGATCCAGAATGCATCAAATTGATTGATCAACTCAATAATAAAATAATTCCAGCCAGCCAAAAACTAAAAAACAGGAAAATTCCTAATGGAGCAGGAATTGGAATTAAACCCGTTAGCAAAAATGGTAGTCAAAGGCATATCAGGCGAGCGATTAAACATGCACTCAAACTTGAGGGGAGCAAAAGACATGTGACCTTAGTTCATAAGGGAAATATCATGAAATTTACCGAAGGAGCTTTCAGAGATTGGGGATACGAACTAGCAACCACAGAATTTAGGAATGAATGCGTAACCGAGAGAGAAAGTTGGATTTTAGATAACTTAGAAAAAAATCCTCGTATCTCCTACGAGGAGAATGCTGAATTAATTGATCCAGGTTATTCATCTTTAACAGAAGAGAAAAAGAAAGCTATTTGTGATGAAGTTTGCTCAGTTCTGACAAGCATTGGAAATAGTCATGGCAATGGAAAATGGAAGGACATGGTGATGGTTGATGACCGAATAGCAGATAGTATTTTTCAACAAATTCAAACTCGTCCTCAAGAGTATTCCATACTTGCAACTCTCAATCTCAATGGTGATTACATATCAGATGCGGCCGCAGCAATTGTTGGTGGACTAGGAATGGCGCCAGGAGCGAACATTGGAGATAGGGCGGCTATTTTCGAAGCTACCCATGGAACAGCTCCAAAACATGCAGGCTTGGACAGAATCAATCCCGGTTCAGTAATACTTAGTGGTGTAATGATGCTGGAATATTTAGGTTGGAATGAGGCAGCAAAATTAATTACAAATGGATTAAGCAAATCTATTTCAGATAAACAAGTTACTTACGATCTGGCACGATTAATGGAACCACGCGTAGAGCCTCTTAGTTGTAGTGATTTTGCAAAATCAATTATTGAAAGATTTTAATTAAATATTGTTTAGAGTCAGTCAAAAATTAAGAATTTGACTCCATCAATCTAAATGATTCTAGGAGTGTTTTCTCATTACCTAGATTACCTGGAAAAGTAACTACTGGTATATCATATTGATCAGAATTACTTATTACTATTGATAATCCTGGTAATATTTGACCTTTTAAATCTACTTGATTAAAATTCAACCCCTTTTGAAGCAATAGTTGTGTGGTAATACCTCCTTTACTAATAATATAACCAAACTTATTATTTATTTTTCCAACTAGAATTGCCATAAACTCTGCAAGTTCTAGTCCAAAGCTCATTCTTTTAGAGTAGGAAGAAAATTGCATTTCTTCTCGAGTAGTATATAAAACAGGTACTTTTTTTATATCCAAAATATCATCTATTCTTGATAATAAATCTTGCTCCAGTTCTAAGATTTGCTCTTGACAAGATTCTAAAGCAAAAATATCAGCTAACTTAATGACTGGTATTTCCAAACCTTCACAGGAATTATCTTTCAATAAAACCTCTAATTGATCTGTCGCTAATTTCACATGAGAGCCAACCACTATCAAACCTGGCTTATATTCAAAATTATTATTTCTCGATTTTAAAGATAGTAAATCTGAAGTATCTTTAGGGTTAGGTGGTAATTCAGATAAAGAGTTGATAAAACTTGCTGCTGTTCTAAAAAGAAATCTTTTTTCTTTAGAAACGACTTTAATCGCCCTAGCTAGGGTTTCTAAGTGATGAGGTGATTTAGCATCCACAACTACTGACATATTATTTTCTAATTTAGACAAAAAGCTTAAAAGAGATTTAAAACCATCTTCATTATTAAAAGCCATTTCTAATTGTTTAATTTCAACGTGCAAAATATTTTCCGCCTTTATCTTTCCAAAACTTTTCTCTTCAATCCACTGAGCTAAATCGCTAGTAGAAAATCCAAAAATATTATCACGACCAAAATCAGTCTTATGAACTGGTATTCCATTTAAATAATGAATACCATTTTCAGTTGTTCTTCCACCTTCCAAAAAAGCTGGAATGTGAAACGTTGCATGAAATGGTCCTAATTCTTCCGCAAGAATTGCAGGTTCCAAAACACCGTGACCACGTAATGTTGAATCACCTCTACTAATATAAAAATAATCGTCTTTGGAATATCCTTGTCTTAAAAAAAACTTCTTAATAGATGAGCATATTTCTCTGGTTTTCTTGATAGCCAAAGCAGAAGACAAAGATCTTGTGTTCGCAAGTATAAATATTAAAGGCGAAGATTTTGTAAATGCTTTCTCTAGATTTTGTTCATCCCAATTTAATAATAATGGACATCCATAAACAGTTTGCGATCCAGTTGGATCATCATCAAAAATAATTATTTTCATAAAAAATTAATCTATTATTTAATCAACGATTTATTCGAATCTTTCCCAACTTTCAGGAACTTGAATATAAGATTTATTTAAATCGTCAACAGACCCACAACCTAATAATTTCATGGTTCTCACTATATCTGTTTGAAGAATTTCTATAGCTCTGGCAACGCCTTTCCCTCCTGCAGCAGCAAGTCCATAAGCATAGGCTCTACCTATCAAAACTCCTTTTGCTCCAAGACATAATGCTTTAACTACATCACTACCTCTACGAATACCTCCATCTAGCAACACATCTATTTTTCCATCAACTGCAGCTAAAATTTCGGGCAAAACACGGATTGTGGGAGCAACGCTATCAAGTTGCCTCGCTCCATGATTAGAAATAACGATCGCATCAGCACCTAGCTCTACCGCTTTTTTTGCGTCATCACCAATGTGTATACCCTTAACAATAATTTTTCCACCCCACGCTTCGCGTATCCATTGAAGATCATCCCAAGTAACAACTGATTGTTCTAAAGCAGGACCAATTGCCGTGTATCTCATAGGGCCATCATCAAGTTGAACATTTGGAAAACTCATTAAGCCTCCATCACTCAACCATTGAGTCATCCAGCATGGTTTAACTAATATTTGAGGAATAAAAGGAAGCATCTCAAAAGGATTCATCGATAAAAGCTGTTGAGTTCCTGATCGCATATCTCTTTCCCTTAAACCAGATACGGGCGTATCAATAGTTACAACTATTGCTGAGAATCCAGCTTCTTTAGCTCTAGCAATTGTTTTCAACGCGACTTGTTTACCACCTAGTAAATACAACTGATACCAAGCGGGCCCGTTGGTAGCCGCTTTAACATCTTCTAATAAACAACCTGAAAGAGTCGACAAAGTATATCCAGTGCCAGCTTTTCCTGCCTCTCTAGCCGCAACTACTTCTCCTTGGGGATAGAACATTCTGCTACTCCCTACTGGACCCAACAAGAAAGGAAGTTGAAATTTCTGATCTAAAACAGATATTCCAAGATCACAAGATGGAACAGAAACTGCACATCTAGGTCTAAATAAAATTTCATTAAATGCGTTGCAATTTTGTGAAAGTGTTTGCTCTCTATCTGCACCACTATCTATATAGTTAAAAACCATTGCCGGTAGACGATTTTTAGCTCTAGACCTGAGGTCCTCAATATTAAGTACGCCTGGAGAGGAAACATCTGCTCCTAACATTATTCATCATAAATTCATGAATGATGAATCTATAATATATTGATCATAGATGCAAAAAGGAACAAACTATTGAAATATTTGTCATACAAAAAAATTATAAATTAAAATTTAATTAGTGACAAATTATACTCCGAAAAAAATTAAATAACTAAAAAGAATGATGCTGAAAAGTAGAAAATAATTCTATATATTCTTCTGGTTTAATTTCAAGTTTTCTATCTCCAGTCACCAATGAATTCCTTGGGCCAGTCCAAGGCTCCAGACAAACCATTTGCCTGGGTGGATCAGTCCATATTACAGTTGTATCCATTGGCTCATGATGAATTAATTCTATTACGTTTCTAGATAAACAATCGATAAGTCTAACCGAACCAGAAGGATAAGAAAGGAAATCCACTCCTTGATCTAAAATTCTTATTTGATCAGAGGCATTAGTTACTTTCAGATTTGTTTGATCAATACATTTTCCAGGCAGCCCATCAATCTTTGTTTTTTGTAGATTTGAAACCTGAAAATATGGATGCAGGCCAAAACTACAGGGCATAGATTCTTGACCCTGATTATAAATCTTAACTGATATGTGAAGACTGTTTTCTTTCAAGGAAACATCCATAGTCAAGGCAAAAGAGAAAGGGAACGAAAAATATGTCTCCTTTGAATCACTGAGTTCTAATCTTATTCCTAAATTATCTTTTAATAGAGAAATTGACCAAGGTAAATCTCTTGCAAAACCATGCTGTTTCAAAAAAAACTCCTTACCGGCTACTAAATAGCCCTTAGATAAATCACCACATATTGGGAAAAGAATAGGTATCCCACCTCTGACACTTTTATTTTTATCCATAAACCTTTCTAGATCAAAATATAAAAGTTCCTTCCCTCCACTTCGCCATTCGGTAATAAGGCCTCCTCTCTCTGGGACAACTCTTATTAGTGAATCAATTACGGTGTTCGAATATTCCCAGTGAGGATATGGGCTTGTCTTCTGTAGGAAGCTGATTGTCATCAATTAAAGCTCATTTATCCATTCCAAAAGTGCTGAATTAACCTGATCAGGAACTTCATCATGTGGACAATGACCTGCGTCTAAAACAACCTCTTTTGTATTTTCAGGAGTATGTCTTTTGTAAGTTGCTCTTTTCCCTGGTGCATTCATCCAAGGGTCTCGATTCCCCCAGAGTAATAACAAAGGTGACTTTAATTGAGCAAATAACTCATCAAGTGGCCTACCCTCAGGTCCCGCTGGATCAAAAACACTCTTGAAGACATTGAAAGCCCCTGAATCTAAAGAGGGTTTTCTAATAGCTTCTACAAGTTCATCATCAACGTTTGTTGTATCAATATAAACTTGCTTTAGTGTTCTTTTTATTGTCGATGGCTGCCTAAGATTTTCGAAAATTATCCTTTGCAATAAGACATTTTTCAGAAATATGCCACCAACAGTTTTTCTTGCAGTTGCCCAAAAACCTGAAGTGTCTTTTTTATCTTCACTGAAATAGCCAGCGGCATTCAACAAAACCACACCAGCTGAATCTTCACCTAAAGCAGCGCCGCTTGCCAAAGCAGCATATCCACCCAAAGAGTTACCTACTAAAATAGTTGGCCTGCCAATTTTCTCTTGAACATAAGCAACTATTTGGTCTTTCCAAAGTGGTCCCCCATAAGCAAGACCTGCTGGTTTAGCACTTTTGCCAAAGCCAAGAAGATCTAAAGCATGAACTTCATAATGCTGACCAAGGACTGGTAAGTTATGCCTCCAATGAGTTGTGGATGCTCCAAATCCATGGATCAAAAGAATAGCGGGACCTTTGCCTCTATAATCCTTATTTTTATGAGCTTCTGGAATAATTTTTAAACAGTGAACTGAGTGCCCTAAAAACTTCCAAATAGAGAGATTTTTTTCGGCAACTGTAGAAACCATTTAAAAACAAAACTATATCAACCAATTTTAGTAAATCATTTCAAAAGAGAGTTAACTGATTTTATTTATTTTTTTTCGAAATTCCCTCACCTTTTTGAAAAGGGATTCTTCAAGGTTTTCTAAACTAATCCAACTGGATCGGCAGCAACCTCATCAGGAATAGAATTTCCTCCTGTAGGGGGCTTGTCTTTCAAAACAACTCTCAGTAAAACAGGTGCTAAAAATGTTGTGCCTATAACCATTAACAATATTGCAGCCTCTAAAGAAGGAGTCAGCAACCCAGCACTGGTTCCCAACCCAAGAAATATCAAACCGACCTCGCCTCGAGGCATCATTCCTAAACCAACCACCAATCTATTTGTTGGTTTATCAATGACAAATGACCAACCAGCCGCAATCTTTCCGATAATTGCAACAATAAAAAGGAAACCAGCAACAATTAGAGCAGATCGACTTTCTGGATCCAAAGGATTTATTACTGAAAGATCCATACCTGCGCCAACTAAAACAAAGAAGATAGTTGCGAAAAGTGATACCAAAGGTAAAACCGATTGTTGAATGGCATGATTATTTTTCGAACTACTAAGTATTAATCCAGCGGCGAAGGCACCTAGAGCTGCCTCTAAACCAATCGCAGTAGCCACAAAACAGCTTAGAACTAAAATCACGAAAGAAGCCACTACAACAGCTCCAGGGGCCTTGAGTCTTTCAAGCAACCAATCAAAAGCAGGGGCAGCTGTTCTACTTAAGGCAATTGCAGCAATCACAAAAACAGTGGCAGCTAACACTAATTTTACAATTGGAGCAATTTGTAATGACCCGCCCGTAGCAAGAGCAACTACAACTGCGAGAATTACAATTCCAAGGATGTCATCAAGTACTGCTGCGCCAATAACAATTTGACCTTCGCGAGTTTTCAAATAACCAAGCTCACCAAAAACACTTGCTGTAATACCGATACTCGTAGCAGTCATTGATGCGCCAGCAAATATTGCAGGTATCACATCAACTTGGAAAATAAACATTAATCCAAAAGTTCCAAAAGCAAATGGCAAAATCACTCCTGCCATTGCAACGGTGAACGCTTGAGCTCCGACTGCCACAAGTTCTTCTAACTCACTTTCCAGACCAGTTAGAAAAAGCAAAGCATATAGACCTAAGGTTGCCACCGCTTGTAATGAAGGAAAAGTTTCAAAATAAATATCTGGAACTGCCTCTTTAGGCACTGAAGCAAGAGTGCTAATGAGAGATACAAACCCTTGATTTAATTCAGCATGAGCACTTGGAGGCAATAAAAGATGCAACCCTGAGGCTCCAATTAGAACTCCTGCAAGAAGCTCCCCAACAATTGTAGGTAAACTAAGTCGAACTAAAATCTCTGCCAAAGTCCTTGCGGCCACAAAAATCATCAAGAAATTTATGACACCTATAAGAGTTTCTGCGACCTCAACATCATGAGTATTTAGTACTGAGACTAAAGTAGGTAATACCATCAGGTTTGCTAAAAAAGCCTTTTCAATAAGACATAAATTACCTAATCACAGGGCATATTTGGCTTAAGTATCAAAGGTGACTTAATTAATAAGGTGTGGATCTGAAGTTACTAACAGATTACTAGAGCGAAATTGGCTAGCGTCCAGAAACATTTGATGCCTTTATGAGCAGTTCCCAGTCAATAGATCTGCGTCTGCCCACCCCAGGATGCTATGCAGATCCTGTTCGGGCTGGCATGGATGCCGATGCAGTCTTCGATGGAATGACTGAGCATCTCTTTTTTACTCTTGGCAAACTCGCCACATCGGCAAGTTTACGAGATCTCTATATGGCCTTGAGTTTTGCTGTCAGAGACAGACTTATGAGTAGGTATCTCACAAGTCAAGAAACAATTAGAGCAAGACCTCAAAAAACTGTCGCATATCTTTCTGCGGAATTTCTTATTGGACCTCAACTGAACAATAATCTTTTAAATTTAGGGATTAAAAAAGAAGCAGAAGAGGCTCTTAAAAGATTTGGAATCGAATCTCTCAATGACATACTGGAAGTAGAAGAAGAACCTGGGCTTGGGAATGGCGGGTTAGGTAGACTTGCAGCTTGCTATATGGAATCACTTGCAAGTCTTCAAGTCCCTGCTGTGGGATACGGAATAAGGTATGAATTCGGTATTTTCAACCAATTAATCAGGGATGGTTGGCAAGTAGAAGTTACTGATAAATGGTTAAAAGGTGGATGGCCCTGGGAATTACCCCAACCAGATGAAGCATGTTTAGTTGGTTTCGGTGGGCAAACAGAGAGTTATACCGATGACAATGGAAATTATCGCTCTCGTTGGATTCCAAGTGAACATGCAATAGGTGTTCCGCATGACGTTCCTGTACTTGGTTATAGAGTGAACAGCTGTGATCGATTGCGATTGTGGAGAGCTGATGCAACCGAAAGTTTTGATTTCTATGCTTTCAATATTGGTGATTACTACGGTGCTGTTGAAGAAAAAGTCGCTTCAGAAACTCTTTCGAAAGTGCTTTACCCCAATGATGGAACTGATGAAGGAAGACGATTGCGTCTAAAGCAACAACATTTTTTTGTAAGTTGTTCCTTACAGGACATGCTTAGAAGTCTAGAAAAACGATCTATACCTGTTGAAGACTTTCCAAATCACTGGACAGTGCAACTTAATGACACTCATCCAGCCATTGCTGTGGCTGAGTTAATGAGACTTTTAATTGATCAACACAGATTAGACTGGGATAAAGCATGGGAAATTACCAATAGATCTGTTGCTTATACGAACCACACTTTGTTACCTGAGGCCCTTGAGAAATGGGACCTAAGCCTATTTAAAAACTTATTACCAAGACATCTAGAACTAATATATGAAATCAATAGGAGATTCTTACAACAAGTAAGGCTTAAGTATCCAGGGAATGACTCAATTTTACGGAAACTTTCAATTATTGATGAAGAAGGAGGAAAAGCTATTCGTATGGCACATCTAGCAACCATTGGAGCACATCATGTAAATGGAGTAGCAGCATTACATTCAGATTTAATCAAGAGACAATTATTACCCGAATTCGCAGAACTATGGCCCGAAAAATTTACTAACGTCACTAATGGTGTCACCCCTCGTAGATGGGTGGCTTTAGCAAATCCTGAACTTTCTAAACTTCTAGACAAAGAAATTGGTCCAAATTGGATTACTAATATGGATCTATTACGTGAGTTAGAGACAAAAGAAAATGATTCTAGTTTTCTAGATCTTTTTGCTTCAGCCAAACTTTCTGGGAAAAGAAAACTAGCAAGTTATATACATAAGCAAACTGGAGTTCTTGTAGATCCATCAAGTTTATTTGATGTTCAAGTCAAAAGAATTCACCAATATAAGAGACAACATTTAAACGCTTTGCAGGTCATTGCTCAATATCTAAGAATTAAAAATGGAATTACACAAAATATTGCACCTCGCACCATAATTTTTGGAGGAAAAGCTGCGCCAGGCTATTTCATAGCAAAGTTAATGATTAGATTTATCAATGGAATAGCAGATGTAGTTAATGCAGATCCAGATATGGAAGGATTATTAAGAGTTGTTTTCCTTCCTGATTACAATGTAAAACTAGGCGAGCAAGTTTATCCAGCTACTGATCTATCTGAGCAAATTTCAACTGCTGGTAAAGAAGCTTCAGGAACGGGCAATATGAAATTCGCAATGAATGGTGCATTAACAATTGGTACACTTGATGGAGCTAATGTTGAAATTAGAGAAAGAGTAGGAGCTGAAAATTTCTTTTTATTTGGAAAGACAGAATCAGAAATCATGTCATTAAGAGATCAAAGTTATAGTCCTACTGCCTTTATTAATGAATCAAACGAGCTACAAGAAACTCTTAAATTAATAGAAGTTGGTCATTTTAGTAATGGAGATAGTGAACTTTTTAGACCAATAATCAATATCTTGACGGGCAATGATCCTTTCTTTGTTATGGCAGATTTTGATGATTACCTTCGTGCACAGGATGAAGTTAGCAAAGCCTGGAAAAAGAGTCAGGAATGGAACCGTATGGCACTTTTAAATACAGCTAGGTCAGGTTTTTTCTCTTCTGACAGATCAATACGAGAATACTGTCAATCCATATGGAAAGTTGAACCATTACCTGTTGAAATAAGTTGCGAAAAATAACTACCTATTTTTCAGGCAAGTCAGGTGTTTGATGTAATAATCTGTTCAATCTTAAACGATCAACATTTAATGGATCTGGAGCAAGTTCTCCAGCAATTTCACGAAATTTATCTTCAATTTTTTCAGGTACTTTGACATCAAAGATTCTTTCCATTAAAGCCTCAATGGAAAACAAGTGAGCATTGATATTCTCAAGGTCAGATATAACTTGTTTCATCGATTCTTCTTTATTCTCAATAGATCCGCTATGTAAGTTTTCATCAGATTTGCTAGAAGAGTTTGAATTAATTTGCTTTTGCAAATCTTCAATTACTCGTCCACATAAAGTTCTAAAAGATTGAAGAGCAGCCCAATTAACTTCTTGTTGTTGACGCAGAGTTGGAAATTCTCTAATGAAGCGATCATGTTCTCGATAAAATCTAAGGCAATCTGGGCATTGGCATGGTTCTTCAGGCACCTTCATCAAGGCAGCTTAAAACCTATCATTGCATTTATTAGGCCGTCATAGGAGGCTCACCTTTAAAAAATTCTTCTCCACCATCATTTTGATCTAAATCAGAGCTCTCAGGAAGCGGTATTTCAATGCTGGTTACTACCTGAATAACATCTCGTAATCTCATTGAGTCAGCGAACCATCCCATTGCCTGCTCTGTATCCCCTCTTCCTTCAGCATCATTAGCTTGTTCTTCATGTGCTTCAGCTAGAAGTGTTAACCAACATAAACATCTGGCTTGCACAATGGATAAATCTAAATCACTAGGTTGGGATTTAGATATATGTTCACTTTCTTGCTGAACAAGTAATCTTAAGCGGAGATCGTGAAGCTGGGCCATTTTGACTGATTCACTACAACAACGCTAGCGAGAGAGCAAGGATTTTGCACACCCACCACATATAGGAGTACATTTTTTTATTTTTAATTCGTTTTTAGCACGGGGCTGGCGGGACTCGAACCCACGACCTACGGTTTAGGAAACCGTCGCTCTATCCAACTGAGCTACAGCCCCCTGAAATTAATTATGCCTTGAGGCATGATGGAGTTGAAAGCAGGGGAGGTGATCGCAATTGAACTTCAGCAAAAGCTGAAGAATTCTATTGAGGAAAGTCCGGGCTCCTATTTGGCCAGGCTTGCTGGGTAATTCCCAGTGCGGGTGACCGTGAGGATAGTGCCACAGAAATACACCGCCTAATGCTTCATGGGGAAATCCCGACAAGCATGGCAAGGGTGCAAAGGTGCGGTAAGAGCGCACCAGCAGCATCGAGAGGTGCTGGCTAGGTAAACCCCGGCTAGGAGCAAGGCGAGGAACTTAGGATGGCCATAGACCTAGTTCCAAAGTAGAGCCGCTTGAGGCTATCGGTAACGTTAGTCCCAGATAGATGATGACCCATTCACTTTCTAACCAAAGCAGAATGAACAGAACCCGGCTTACGACCTGCTTTCACATTATTTATTTTTAATTAAAAAATTAACTGAAACCTTATTAATTTATCAATTCAATTTTATGCTTTAAATAATCATGAAAATTTCCAATCAAAGAATAGAAGAAATAGTTAAATTCATTAGCGATCTAGATTTAGATATAAAGTATAAAAAAGAATTTAATCATGAAAGAATAAAAAATATTTCGTATATTAATGAATCACTAACACATAGTTCAGCAAATAGTGAAGTTAATTATGAAAATCTTGAATTTCTTGGAGATGCAGTTTTAAGACTAATTGCCTCAGATTTCATAAAAAATAAATATCCACATATGAAAGTTGGAGAGAGATCAGAGCTTCGTTCACATCTTGTCAGTGATCAATGGCTAGAAGAAGTTGGTAAAAAAATAAACATTAAAAGTGTATTAGTAATTGGAGAGAAAGCGATTAGAGATAAATCAGCAAATGCAACGATTCTGGCAGAAGCAACTGAGGCCTTAATAGGAGCCTTATATGAAAGTCTCAAGATTTTAAATCCTATTAAAAATTGGCTAATCCCATTCTGGGATGAGACAAGTCAAGAAGTTTTAGCTGATCCTCATAGAAAAAACTACAAATCAGCACTGCAGGAATTAACTCAAAGCGAGGGCTTATCAATTCCCATATATAAAACAATTGAAATTGACAAAAAACATGACAATCCAAAGCGATTTTTTTGTACTGTTTACATCAAAAACCAATCAATAGCTGATGGTTGGGGGAAGTCAATGAAAAACGCAGAAAAAGATGCTGCAAATAAGGCATTAATGTCTTTGAAAAATAAAAGACTTGATATGTAATTAATTGTATTTAAAAAAATGATTAATTAGCTTTTCAATAGATCTTTTAAAGGCATTGTAAGTAATTTATCCCAATTACCTCCTTCAAACAGAACCGCAGCTTTATCACCGCTTATTCTTTGAACAAAGCCTTCATAACCATTATAAATTGACTCTTGGTTATTAACAGTTACTGTTGTACCAGGCAGGATAGGTTCTTTTGAATCAATCATAGTTAAAAATATTTAAATAAACTAATAGACTAAAAGTATACTTACAAACATGATCGAAAAAAAGCAATGGATGTCAATAGGTGAAATTGTTGCTCCCCAGGGTTTAAAAGGAGATATTCGAATTAAACCTAGCAGCGACTTTCCAGAAAGGTTTACTAAACCTGGAAAACGTTGGATACAAAAAAATAAAGAGTCACCCACTGCAATCAAATTAATAAAAGGGACTCTGATTCCAGGTAAATCAATCTACGTACTCTCCATCGAAGGCATATCTGATAGAAGTTCTGCAGAAAGAATTATTGGTTGGAATTTAGTCATACCAGTTGATAGTAGACCAAGTATGAGTAAGGATGAGTACCATTACTTTGATTTGATTGGTTTAGAAGTAAGACAAGGACCAAAAAAAACATTAATTGGTTATGTAATTGACTTAATCAAAGGAGGGAACGACCTTCTAGAGATAGAGTTAGTAGAAGGTAAAAAAGTTTTGGTACCTTTTGTAAAAGAAATTGTCCCAGAAATAGAAATCAAAGAAAAATGGCTGCTCATCAATCCCCCTCCTGGCTTATTGGAACTCTAAAAATCATTCAGATGCTTACCCATAACTTCAAACATGGATTACAAAGTGCTTCATTCCAATGACTGATCAATCAATAATTCCTGTAATTCTTAGTGGTGGATCAGGAACAAGACTTTGGCCACTTTCAAGAGAAAGTTACCCGAAACAATTTCTAGCACTAGATTCGCGAACAAAGAAAACTCTTTTGCAGAAAACTTTTGAAAGGCTTTTAGGATTAGAGGGACTTGAAAATCCGATATTGATATGCAATGAGGATCATAGATTTATAGTCGCAGAACAATTTAGAGAGATCAAGACTGAACCCCAAGCAATTATTTTGGAACCAGTCGGTCGTAACACTGCTCCAGCGATAGCAGTTGCTGCTCTTCAGGCCATTTCTTTGGGTAAAGATCCTTTGCTATTAATTTTGGCAGCTGATCATTTGATAGAAAATATCATTGAATTTAAAAAAGTAATTCAATCTGCAAAAACTTATGCGAACCAGGGGAGACTAGTTACTTTTGGGATTGTTCCAACCTGCGCAGAAACTGGTTACGGTTATATTGAAGCAAAAGAATCGCCGAATCAAGCTGATCAAATAACTGGTTTAGAAATAAACAAATTCATAGAAAAACCTAATCAAGATATAGCTGAAAAATTAATCAAAGATTCTCGCTACACCTGGAACAGTGGTATGTTTCTTTTTAAAGCGAGTTCAATTCTAAATGAATTAGAAAAATTCTCTCCGGAAATTATTAATTACTGCAAGATTGCTATTGAGAAGGATGTAGCAGATCTTGACTTTCTACGATTAGAAGAAAAATCATTCAAAAAATGTCCTAAAATATCTTTAGATATTGCAGTGATGGAAAAAACAAAATTAGGAACCGTTCTACCTTTAAATGTAGGGTGGAGTGATATAGGAAGTTGGAAATCCTTATGGGATATTAGTCAAAAAAATAATGATGGAAACTATATAAATGGGAGAGTAATAGCAGAAAAAAGTAAAAACTGTTATTTAAAAAGTGAGCAGCGTCTAATAGTAGGAATAGGATTGGATAATTTAATAGTTGTAGACACAAATGATGCAATATTAGTAGCCAATCGAGATCAATCGCAACATATCGGAAATATAGTCAAAAGTCTAAACTCAACAGAATTTCCAGAGGGTAAAACGCATAGAAAAATTTATAGACCTTGGGGTAATTATACTACAATAGTTGAGGGAAATAGATGGCTAGTTAAGCTTATAGAAGTAAAACCAAATGCCTCACTTTCTTTACAAATGCATCATCATAGAGCTGAACATTGGGTTGTAGTTAATGGAACAGCCTTGATAGAAAAAAATGGAGAAGAGAAACTTCTAAGTGAAAACGAAAGTACATTTATTCCTTTAGGTTGCAAACATAGATTAAGTAATCCAGGTAGAATGAAACTTGAGCTTATTGAAGTTCAAAGTGGTACGTATTTAGACGAAGAAGATATCATTCGTTTTGAGGATACTTATGGTAGAATAAGAAATTTGAACTAATAAAAGACTAAAAATAGTAAATAAAAACTTGTTAAAAATAATTAGTTAAAATTATTGATTAGTTAGAATTTTCATTCCACAGTTACACTTTTTGCTAAATTCCTTGGCTGATCAACATCTAAGCCTTTATGGGCAGCAATATGATAGCTAAATAATTGTAAAGGTACCACCGTCAATAAAGGACTCACCCACTCACTAACTTTTGGAATAGTGAATAACTCATCAAACATTTCTGATTCGGATCCATGAGTGGAGACTCCAATCAGACGAGCATCTCTAGCTTTAGCCTCTTGAGAGTTACTCAGAACTTTTTCATAAACCACACCAGGAACAGCTATTGACACCACTGGGACATGTTGATCCAATAGTGCTATTGGTCCATGTTTTAGCTCTCCAGCTGGATACCCTTGAGCATGGATATAACTTATTTCCTTGAGCTTAAGAGCACCCTCAAGTGCAATTGGATAATTTATTCCTCTACCTAAGAAAATTACATCCTTTGTTTCAACAAACAAATGTGCTATTTCCTGAGAGAGAGAATCATGCCTTTTTATAAGATCTGTTAGTTGTTTTGGAATTAATCTCAAATCTCGTGAGAGGTCTAAAATTTCTTTCGGGGTTCTTTTTTGTCTATGAGTAGCAAATAAAAGTGTCAAGCCATAAAAGGACAGCATTTGACCAAGAAAAGTTTTAGTTGCAGCAACACCTATTTCAATGCCAGACCCAATATCAATAACATTATCTATTTCGCGACCTAGTGAACTATCAATTCTATTAGTAATTCCCAATTGATGAAAAGAAAAATTAGCGTCGTTAATCGAATCTCTTCTCTCCTTTTCCATTCGTAATGCAGCCAAGGTATCTGCTGTTTCACCCGATTGACTTACCCCTATTGTTAAAGTATTAGGAGAAATTGGAGGGGGTGCATATCGAAATTCACTTGCGAAATATACCTTAGTAGGAACTCCTGCAAACTGTT
Organism: Prochlorococcus sp. AG-402-K14; assembly: GCA_003216815.1. GTDB lineage: Bacteria > Cyanobacteriota > Cyanobacteriia > PCC-6307 > Cyanobiaceae > Prochlorococcus_B. Next base: position 75,456 of record QCIG01000003.1, read on the forward strand.
CCAACAAATAAGCACCAACCATACCGGCATGCCTGCTGGTACCACAGGCAAGTATTTGTATTTGTTCAATGTTTTCAAGTATAGATTTCGAGATCGGCATAGCTACTGAATTTCCCGAGGGCAAATCCATAGGCAAAAATTGATCTATCCATAATTGTGCTGTCTCTGGCTGCTCATAAATTTCTTTCAGCATGAAATGACGGAAATTTCTTTTATCCGCAAAAAATTCAGTGCCCTTGAAAACCGAAGGTGCTCTATGTTGCCTATTGCCAGCAGCATCATAAAGTTCAATACCTAATGGAGTTAAAAGTGCAATTTCATGCTCTTTTAAAGGTAAAAATGTGCGCGTAAAGCCCACTAGTGCTGGTGTATCACTTGCACAAAAAAACTCACCCTCTCCAAAGCCAAGAACTAATGGCGCTTGTCCCCTTGCGACTACTAAAGCATTGGGTGCCTTAGACCAAATCACTGCGATGGAATAAGTCCCCCTTAACAAAGTCAAAACCTTTTGAACAGCTATTAATAATGTTTGTCCATTAGGGGAAAGCCCATTAGCCAGAGACTCTTCTATTTCTAGCCCGATCAAATGTGGAATTATCTCGGTGTCAGTATCAGAGGTAAATTTGATCCCTTTTAATTTCAGACTTTTAGATAAATCTCTATGGTTTTCAATAATTCCGTTTTGCACAACTGCAATTTGCTCTGAGTAATCAACATGAGGGTGCGCATTTTTCTCGTTAGGTTTACCATGAGTAGCCCATCTGGTATGACCAATACCTACGTGACCTTTTGGAGGCTTTTTTTGAATTAACTTTGAAAGATTAATAAGCTTTCCTTGTGATTTGGTGATATTTAATTGTCCAATTGAATCGTTATTTTTACTGTCAATTGTTGCTATCCCTGCTGAATCGTATCCGCGATATTCAAGTTTTCTTAACCCATCAATTAGTAATGAAGAAACTTCCCTTGATCCAATAACAGCAAATATGCCACACATATTGTTCAATCAATATCACAAATTGTTTGTATATAAAATAAACGTTCGTTAAAAAAAAGACTAATTTTTAATATGCCAAACCCATACTTCTAGTTGTTTCATCTCCTAAGTAAACCCTAATACTGAGGAAATCAGTTGGGCAAGCAGTTTCACACCGCTTACATCCAACGCAATCTTCAGTTCTTGGAGATGAGGCTATCTGAGAAGCTTTGCAGCCATCCCATGGGACCATTTCAAGAACATCCAGTGGACAAGCCCTTACGCATTGGGTGCAGCCAATACAGGTGTCATAGATTTTGACGGCGTGTGACAAATTACCAACCCATATTTCCTTAATGTATAAAACTATACCTACGTTTCGCTACATAAAAAAAAATAGTTGCAATGCCGTCACTTTTGTTAACTCGACACTCTAACCCGTAGGATTGGAAGTCAGGTCTAAGAAGGTTATGTCCCAGGAAGCAATCCTTGAAAAAGTTCGTTCTATTGTCGCAGAACAACTTAGCGTTGAAACCGGTGAAGTAAAACCGGATTCAAATTTCCAAAACGATCTCGGTGCAGACTCTCTCGACACTGTCGAATTAGTGATGGCTCTCGAAGAGGCATTTGACATAGAGATCCCTGACGAGGCTGCTGAAGGCATTGCCACTGTCGGGGATGCAGTCAAATACATCGAAGACAAACAGTCTTGAGGTTCAAATGATGGAGAAACTCCATCGAGTTGTTATTACAGGTCTTGGTGCCATTACTCCAATTGGCAACGACCTTGAAAGTTACTTACATGGACTCCAATCCGGACGAAATGGAGTAGATCAGATAACACTCTTTGATGCCTCATCCCATGCATGCAGATTTGCAGCAGAGGTTAAAAATTTTGACCCTACTGGCAAATTAGAGCCCAAAGAATCGAAAAGATGGGATCGTTTCTCGAAATTTGGAGTCATTGCAGCCAAAGAAGCCCTGCATCATTCAGGTCTAATAATTAATGATTCAAATTCTGGAAGAATTGGTGTAATTATTGGATCTGGAGTTGGCGGATTGCTCACTATGGAAACCCAAGCTCATGTTTTAGATAACAAAGGAGCTAGTCGCGTGAGTCCATTTACTGTACCCATGATGATTCCCAACATGGCAACTGGACTAGCTGCAATTGCACTTGGCGCTAAAGGTCCAAGTTCAGCAGTTTCAACTGCTTGTGCCGCTGGATCAAATGCTGTTGGTGATGCATTCAGACTTCTCCAATTGGGTAAAGCAGATGCAATGGTTTGTGGCGGAGCAGAAGCAAGTATCACCCCTTTAGGGGTAGCAGGTTTTGCCAGTGCCAAGGCCCTCTCGTTCAGAAATGATGATCCATCTACAGCAAGTAGACCATTCGATTCTCAAAGAGATGGATTTGTTATTGGAGAAGGGGCAGGGATATTAATTTTAGAAACACTTGAACATGCATTAAAAAGAGATGCAAAAATCCATGCAGAAATTATTGGTTATGGAACCACATGTGATGCACATCACATTACTTCGCCTACACCAGGAGGAGTGGGAGGTGCAGAAGCTATGAAACTTGCATTAAGTGATGGGCAAATTAATCCAGAAGAAGTCGATTACATTAATGCGCATGGAACTAGCACTCCAGCCAATGACAGCAATGAAACATCTGCTATCAAAACTGCTTTAAGAAATCATGCTTATAAAGTGCCTATAAGCTCAACAAAATCAATGACAGGGCACCTATTGGGAGGATCTGGCGGAATCGAAGCCGTTGCTTGTGCTCTGGCGATAAAACATGAAATAATTCCGCCAACAATTAATTATTCAAATCCAGACCCAAATTGCGATCTTGATTATGTCCCCAACAAAGCGAGAGAAAAGAAATTAGGCATCGTACTATCTAACTCATTCGGGTTTGGCGGTCACAATGTCTGTCTAGCTTTTCGACAAATGATCTAATCAATTTCATTTTCACTTTCAACTTAATTTTTCTTCCACTCACTAATTCAAAATGGTTGCCTTGAATACTTCCCTAGACACACTTTGCATCAACAGCATCAGGATGCTTGCCGTTGACGCAATTAATAAATCCAAAAGTGGGCACCCAGGGCTACCTATGGGTTGTGCACCTATGGGCTATGCATTGTGGGACAAGCACTTACGTCATAATCCCAAAAACCCAAAATGGTTTAATCGAGACAGATTTGTTCTTTCTGCTGGACATGGATGCATGCTTTTGTATGCTCTTCTCCATTTAACTGGCTATGACTCAGTAAGCATCGAAGATATAAAAGAATTTAGACAGTGGGGAGCTAAGACTCCTGGGCACCCAGAAACCTTCGAAACTCCAGGAGTTGAAGTAACTGCTGGGCCTTTAGGAGCAGGAATTTCAAATGCAGTTGGATTAGCCATTGCGGAAGCCCATCTCTCTGCCAAATTCAACAAGCCTGATTCAACAGTTGTAGACCATTACACCTATGTGATCATGGGAGATGGATGTAATCAAGAAGGTATATCTTCTGAAGCCTGCTCTCTTGCTGGACATTTAAAACTAGGGAAATTAATAGCTCTCTATGACGATAATCACATCACTATTGATGGAAGAACAGATGTCTCATTTACTGAGGATGTTTTAAAAAGATATGAGGCTTATGGATGGCATGTTCAAGAAATACCAAATGGAAATACAGATGTAGAAGGTATATCGAAAGCTATTGAAAATGCAAAATCAGTAACTGACAAACCGTCAATTATCAAAGTAACCACAACCATTGGATACGGTTCACCAAATAAGAGTGATACAGCTGGAATTCATGGTGCGCCTTTAGGAGAAGAAGAGGCTGAACTCACTAGGAAAGAGCTTGGCTGGTCATATAAAGCTTTTGAAATCCCTCAAGATGCTTACGATCAATATCGTCAAGCAATTTCCAAAGGTGCACAGCTCGAAGAGCATTGGAATCAAACACTAGCTGAATATAAAACTAAATATCCTGAAGAAGCATCACAATTTGAGCGTATGTTGAGAGGAGAGCTACCTCAGGGTTGGGATAAGGATTTACCTACTTATTCAGCCAATGACAAAGGGGTAGCGACTAGAAAACATTCTCAAATATGTCTAGGTGCGCTTGGACCCAATATTCCTGAACTAATAGGCGGTTCTGCAGATTTAACACATTCAAACTACACAGATATAAAAGGTGAGTCTGGATCATTTCAACATGACAGTCCTGAAAAACGCTATCTCCATTTTGGTGTCAGAGAGCATGCGATGGCAGCAATATTGAATGGTATTGCTTACCACGATAGTGGTCTAATTCCCTACGGTGGAACCTTTCTAGTCTTCGCAGACTACATGAGAGGTTCAATGCGACTCTCCGCACTTAGTGAATTAGGTGTAATTTATGTTTTAACTCACGATTCAATAGGTGTTGGCGAAGATGGACCAACACATCAACCAATAGAAACCATTCCATCATTGAGAGCTATGCCAAATATGATGGTTTTCCGTCCAGGTGATGGTAATGAAACCACTGGTGCTTATAAAGTTGCAATTAAAAATCGCAAAAGACCAAGTTCTCTCTGTCTAAGTAGGCAAGGAATGCCCAATCAAGAAAATTCATCCGCTGACAAAGTTGCTCTAGGTGGATATATACTTGAAGATTGTGATGGCTTACCTGAACTCATTCTTATAGGAACTGGAACAGAGCTTGATTTATGTGTACAAGCAGCGAAAAAATTAACTTCAGAAGGGAAAAAAGTTCGCGTTATTTCTATGCCATGCGTGGAACTATTCGAAGAACAAAGTGAAAGTTACAAAGAAGAAGTCTTGCCTACCAAAATTAGAAAACGCTTGGTAGTTGAGGCAGCGGAAAGCTTCGGATGGCATAAATATATTGGTCTTGATGGCGACAGTGTAACTATGAATAGTTTTGGAGCATCTGCTCCTGGTGGATTATGTATGGAAAAATTTGGATTTACAATTGAAAACGTACTCGAAAAATCTAGGAATCTTCTCCGTAAATAAAATTTAATTACCAACAGTTCATCAAGAATGAAAAAGTTAAACAAAGAACTAATTTTCTTTGTTTAACTTAATAGGTGTTAATTCTCCTGCACCTTTTGACTTTATTTCATCATCTAATTTATCCAGATCTTCGTCTGTAATTTTTGTATTCATTGGACAATGATTAGGACCACACATTGAACAAAACTCTGCTTTCTTGAAAATTTCTTCAGGCAATGTTTCATCATGATATTGCTTAGCTCTTTCGGGATCCAAAGACAGTTCAAACTGTTTATTCCAATCAAATTCTTTTCTAGCCTTACTTAATTCATCATCACGATCACGAGCTCCTGATCTATGTCTAGCGACATCTGCAGCATGCGCAGCAATTTTGTAAGCGATTAACCCTTCCCGTACATCCTCAGGATTTGGCAACCCGAGATGTTCCTTAGGTGTTACATAGCAAAGCATCGCAGTTCCGTACCATCCTGCCATTGCCGCTCCAATAGCACTTGAGATATGGTCATAGCCTGGAGAGATATCTGTTACTAATGGTCCAAGAACATAAAAAGGAGCTTCAGAACACTCCTCCATTTGCTTTCTAACATTGAATTCAATTTGATCCATGGGAACATGGCCAGGTCCTTCGACCATTACTTGTACATCATGCTTCCAAGCACGTCTAGTCAATTCACCCAGGGTTTTCAACTCAGCTAATTGAGCTTCATCAGATGCATCATGTAAACATCCAGGCCTTAATGAATCACCTAAAGAAAAAGTGCAATCATAGCGCTTAAAAATTTCACAAATATCATCAAAACGAGTAAATAAAGGATTTTGCTTGTAGTGATAAAGCATCCACTGCGCAAGTATTCCGCCCCCACGACTAACTATTCCCGTAATCCGGCCCTTAACTTTTGGTAAATGTTCAATCAATAAGCCTGCATGAATAGTTTGATAATCAACTCCTTGCTGACAATGCTTTTCTATTATGTGTAAAAAATCATCCTCAGTTAGCCTTGAAATCGAACCATGCACACTTTCTAATGCTTGGTAAACAGGCACTGTCCCAATCGGGATAGGGGAGGCATTAATAATTGCAGTTCTTACCTCATCTAAATTCACCCCTCCTGTAGAAAGATCCATAAGAGTATCTGCGCCATATTTAACAGCCAGATCAAGCTTTTTTAATTCTTCACTAACATCACTTGCATTTGGCGATGCACCGATATTTGCATTGACCTTACATTTGGAGGCAATACCTATTGCCATAGGTTCTAAGTTCGGATGGTTAATATTTGCAGGAATAATCATTCGACCTCTTGCAACTTCTTCCATAACTAGAGACTCAGGAAGATTCTCACGCTTTGCCACATAAACCATTTCTTCAGTAATTTCTCCTTTTCGTGCAAAATGCATCTGAGAAACATTGGTTTTACCATGTCTTGAGGCTAACCATGAATTCCGCATGAACTAAAAAGCTATTGAACAAACCAAAGGAGCGCTATCCTCAAGATCACAAGATTTCACCTTCCTTACCCTGGTTCAAACCAGATCAAGTTCAGAGGGTGTGATCTCAGCCATATAGCTAAGCAATATGGCACCCCTAGTGATATTTATAAATTAGCTCGAAATGCCAAACTAAACCCTAAAGTTTTTATAGATAAAAAAGTTGTCAATTAAAACTTTGCTCACTCATATCTTTTTTAAGCTCTAAAAGTAACATACGTCTTCGTCGAAATCTTCTAACTGTCCCAGTCATAATCAATCCACTTCCAACTATTAGAGCTGGTATTGCTTGAATTTTATCTTTACCCTCTCTGTGTAGAAAACCTGTTATTGCTAATAAAATTAGCAAAGGTGCTGAAATTGAAATTAATGGGTTACCTAATCTTTTCATGCAATAACAAAGCTAATTTGTTTGAGGAGAGTCAGCAGACATGATTATGGCTTGAGACAAAATTTTAATTCCTAATTCAAGGCTTCTTTCATCCAAAGAAAACATCCCACTATGCAATGGAGCACATCCTTTCTCTCCTGCCACTCCTAGACGAAACATTGTTCCTGGAACATCTTGCAAAAAGAAAGCAAAATCCTCAGCTCCTAATGATGGATTTTCTAAATAAATAATATTTTTTTCATCCATAAAATTCTTCGCACAAGTAGATAACAAATTAGTCAATCCTAAGTCGTTATAAACTGGTGGTGCAATTGACTTGAAATTTACATGAGCTTGAGCACCGTAATTAGAGGCTAAATTTTTTACTATTTGCTCAATCCATTGAGGCAACTTTTCATATAGGTTAGTATCAAGACACCTGACTGTACCTAAAAGCTTAACCCTTTCAGCAATAACATTGAAAGCATTTCCTCCTGATATTTTCCCAAAACTAATAACTACTGGCTTCAGCGCATCTAGACGTCTACTAATCGCCTCTTGAAGTTCACAAATAATTTTTGAAGCAATCCAAATGGAGTCAATACCTTCATGAGGACGAGCTCCATGCCCTCCATTGCCAATAATATCTATTTCCAATTCAGCCGCAGCAGCCGTAAAAGTACCACTTCTTATTCCAATTTTTCCAACAGACAAATCTGGATATACATGAACACCAAAGAGAGCTTGTACTCCATCCAGAACCTTTTCAGCTCTCATCCAATTTGCACCTTGAGCAATCTCTTCAGCAGGTTGAAAAATAATTCGTATTCTTGAACTAGTGAATTTATTATTAGCTAATACTTTAGCCACTCCCAAACCGATACAAGTATGAAGATCATGACCACATGCATGCATCAAACCTTGGATGGCAGAAGAGTAATCCAAACCAGTTCTCTCAAGGATTGGTAAAGCATCCATATCTACTCTTAAACCAACAACAGGTCCATTTTTATTACCCATTTCAGCAACTACCCCAGTTCTTCCAACAGCTTCTTTTACTTTCCAACCTGACTGCCTAAGCTCACCGGCGACAAGGGCCGCAGTTTGATATTCCTGACCACTCAGCTCTGGATGAGCATGTAGATGACGACGTATTTGAATCAAATCAGGCAAAATATCCTTCAACGTGACATCAATTTTTTTTCCTAATTCGTTCATCTATTCTCCAAAGCAAGAAATGAGATCAAATCATTTGAAGGAATTGGAGGCCAGCGACGAATATTCAGCAACCAGTTTTTTTCACGGTATCGAATATCTAGTCCAGCTGCTGCCGCCCAATTACTTTCAGCTTCACCTATAAAACCTTTACGCCACAAAAGCGCACTTAATGCCGCTCTTGCATCTGCGAATAAAGGATATTTACGAATTAGTATTCTAATTTTCTTTTCGGCGAGTTCATAATCACCCAATTGATAAATCGCAAGTGCCTCACTCGACCTGGCCATAGCAATAGCATTATTTGAGGAAGCAGCTTGAGAAAACAATTTCTTCGCTTCAATCCAATTATCCATAGATCCCATTACGTTCCCTAAGTTATATAAAGCTGAAACATCTTTGGGGTTCTTCTTTAAAATGTATCTGTAATCATTACTTGCATCCTCCCAAAGCTTCAAGGCTTCTTCAGCAATTCCTCTATTGAGGTAAGGATCTAAATCTTCAGGTGAAATTTCTATAGCCTTATTATGATCTTTGATAGCTCCTTGAGGATCACCTAGAGTAAGACGAATATTACCTCTATTACTCAACGCAGCCGCATCATTTGGATTGTCATTTAAATAATTAGTCCAATCTTTTTCAGCTTGCACGAAATCACCATCCTTACTTTCTTGAAGAGCTTTATCAAATAAAAATTTAGGTAGAACCTTAGCTTCAGACGAAAATGGTACAAAAATAAGAACAATGGAAAGTAAAATTAGTACCTTTAAAACTCTTATATTTATCATTTGTCTATTTTTTCTGAAATTAACAAATAATGTTTTTCAGCTGATGGAGTAACAACCCTTCCCCTCGCAGTTCTCTGTAAAAATCCAATTTGCATTAAATAAGGCTCAACTACAGTTTCAAGAGTTGTTGAATCTTCTCCAAGAGCAGCAGCCAAAGTTTCAAGACCTACAGGTCCACCATTATATTGATTGACTAACAACCCTAAATAACTTCTATCTGTAGCATCCAATCCTATTTGATCTATACGATGTAAATCAAGTGCATCATTGATAATTTGCACATCAATCATTTTGGAGGCTGAATGAACTTCAGCATAATCTCTCACTCTTCGTAGAAGCCTATTAGCAATTCGGGGAGTCCCCCTACTCCTTCTAGCTAATTGATGAGATGCTGCTTCTGAAATTGATAAATCAATCAATTTTGCAGATCTTTTAATTATATTTTCTAGATCCAGACAGTTATAAAAATCTAGTCGCTGAATGATTCCAAATCGATCTCTCATAGGCGAGCTCAACGCTGCTGGCTTGGTAGTAGCCCCAACTAAAGTAAAAGGAGGAATTTCGATTGATCGCATTCTCGAGGATGTACCTTTCCCTACAGTCAAATCCAATCTTCTATCTTCCATAGCTGGATACAAAAGCTCCTGTGATATGCGATTAAGTCTGTGAATCTCATCAACAAAAATTAATTCACGTGGCTGCATATTGATCAATAATCCAACAATATCTCTTGGACGTTCAAGTGCAGGAGCACTTGTAATTCTAGCTTTAACTCCTAATTCCTCAGCAATAACCAAAGCCATAGTAGTTTTTCCCAGACCAGGTGGGCCATAGAGCATTAAATGATCTAGTGCTTCTCCTCTTGTCAAAGAAGCTTTAACTGAAATTTCAAGTACTTTTTTTAATTCAGATTGCCCTAAAAATTCATGAAAAGATTTAGGCCTAAGTGAATCTTGCTTGGATAAGTTAATCTCCTCCTTTAAAGGAATGGGACCAACCAATCTTTCCTCTCCTTTATCATTGGGATGAGGCGAATGATTAGTAATTGAAGACAAAATTGCCATTACCGAAGGGTAGTGGCATCTCAACAAAAATGGAGGTAAATAGAAGAATGAGCAAAAAAGGAAAGAAAAAATCAAAAAAAAATTCCTTAATTGATGGAAATCGTCGCTTAGCTGAAAATCGACAGGCGAGATATGAATATGAAATTCTAGAAACACTTGAAACCGGCTTAGAACTTCTTGGTACAGAAGTCAAATCTATTAGAGCTGGGAAAGTAAACTTAAAAGATGGATTTTGTTTAATTAAAAAAAATCAAATTCAACTTCATAATGTTCATATATCTCCTCATAATCATGCGGGTAAGTTTTTCAATCATGAACCGCTAAGAATAAAAAAACTTCTCGCGCATCGCAAAGAAATCGAGAAGTTAAAAATACATTTAGAGAGAAAAGGGTTAGCAATAATACCTTTAACCCTTTATCTCAAGGGTTCATGGATCAAATTAAAAATCGGAGTTGGAAAAGGAAGAAAGCTTCATGACAAAAGAGATCGAGAGAAAGTTAATGATACAAAAAGAGATTTAGCTAACGCTTTAAAACGTTAACAATAGACAAAAATATTTACTGCTTTTTCCTAAAGTGTTAATCAAAACTAATAGTTTAACGATTAATTATCAGGTAGCGTCCAGGCTCACATTCTCGGGAGGAGGTGTTGGATCAGGGTCAGCAATGAGCATGTGTTGTAAAACAATTTCAGGACGCTCACTATCTCTCCATCTAATCCGATAGGCAGGCATTTTAGTCCCCCTGCTTGTCGTTTGCTCAACAGGTTCCATAACCCAACCGCGTCTTGAACGCCCCTGGGGATTTCGTTTCACAACAGCATCCGCGTGCTTGAAACGAAAACCAACTCTCTCGCCGCTCATCTGAACAAAATCCTTACTCGCCTATTATCCACTGTGATGGGTCACTTTCCAGTATGTTTTAAATTTGATTCTGGCCGCAATAGTGGAAAAGCGATCACATCTCTTATAGAAGGACTATCAGTTAATAGCATTACAAACCTATCAATTCCTATTCCAAGTCCTCCTGTTGGAGGCATTCCGACTTCAAGAGCATTAATAAAATCTTCATCTAGGCTTTGAGCTTCAAGGTCACCTGATTCTTTTTTTGCCTGCTGCAAAAGTAAACGTTCTTTTTGATCTATGGGGTCAATTAGTTCACTAAAAGCATTAGCAGTCTCTCTTCCAACAATAAAAAGTTCAAACCTTTCAACTAATCCTTTTTTATTCCTATGTTTTCGAGCCAATGGAGAAATCTCAATTGGATAATCCAAAACAAATGTAGGTTGAACCAACTTAGATTCAACTGCTTGTTCAAAAGCTTCATTCAAAAGCCTCCCAACACTATCAGACTTATCTGGGACTTGAAGCCCCTTGCTGAGCATTGCAGCTTTCGCATCATCAACATTATCTCCGAATAATTCAAAGTCAATTCCAGTGCATTCCTGAACTAATTGATGCATCGTGGCTCTTCGCCAAGGAGGTTTCAGGTCTATTTCTTGCTTTTGATAAATTATTTTAGTCGACCCACAAATCTTTTCGCAAACTGAAGAAAGTAATTGTTCTGTTAATTCCATCATGTCGAAATAATCTGCAAAAGCCTCATAAATTTCAACAGAAGTGAATTCAGGATTGTGCCGGGTGCTAATCCCCTCATTTCTAAAAATTCTTCCGAGTTCATAAACCCTTTGAAAACCACCTACAACTAATCTTTTAAGGTGTAATTCTGTTGCAATCCTTAAGAACAAAGGCAAATCAAGTGTGTTGTGATGCGTTATAAAAGGTCTTGCATCCGCACCACCTGCCTCTGACTGTAAGACTGGAGTTTCAATTTCAAGAAAGTCCTTTTCATCTAGCCATCGCCGAATTGAACTAACTAATAAGGCCCTTGTGCGAAAAGTTTTTCGGGACTGAGGATTCACAATTAAGTCTAAATATCTTTGTCTATAACGCTTTTCCACATCGGCAAGTCCATGCCATTTATCAGGTAAAGGCTGTAAAGATTTTGACAGCATTGACCATTCACAAACCTTGATCGAAAGTTCACCCCTATCAGTTCTCTTTAATATTCCATTTACTCCTATCCAATCACCAGCATCAACAAGCGAGGTAATATTTCCAAAATTGTTCTCATGCTTTTGGCTATCTGCAGTTTGATTTAAAGTCGCCTTTTCCAAATAAAGTTGAATTGTGCCTGTTTCATCGGCAAGAGTAAAAAAAGCAAGTTTGCCCATCACTCTTCGAGAAATAATACGACCAGCTATCGAGACTTCTTTTTTATTTTCTTCACCATTTGGTAGGTCTGCATATTCTTCTTGTAATGCTGCAGCGACAGCAGAAGGTCTGAAGTTCAAGCCATAGGGACCTTGCCCAATGCTTTTTAGTGCTTTTGCCTTCTCAAGGCGGATATCTCTTAATTCAGACAAAGTAATTCATACATACGACAAGAGAAAAAGAGATCAAATGAAAAACCTATCAATATTGAGCTATTAATCTCTAACTGGCAATAGCAGTAGGAAATTCTCCCATTCTTTGAGAGGCGTAGCCAATACCTCTGACAGTTAAAATCAATTCTGGATTCCTTGGATCTGGTTCTAGCTTGCCCCTCAAACGGGCTACATAGACATCCACAACTCTCAAATCTGCAGCTCTTCTGGGAGGATAGCCCCAAAGCTGTTCCAAAATCTCTGCTCTAGGAACAACACGGCCAGGGTCACGAAAAAGTAATTCCAGCAAACTAAATTCTGTATATGTAAGGCCTATTCTTTCTCCACCTCTACTGACTTGCCTTCTATTTGTATCTACTACAAGATCACCAAGTTTCATGACGCCTTGACCTGAAGGAACCTCTCGAGGTTCATCAACTGTTGGAGCAGGTCCAACTCTTCTCAAGATAGTAGCGATCCTAGCCTCTAACTCCTTAGGACTAAATGGCTTAGCCAAATAATCATCAGCTCCTAAATCCAAACCTGCAACTCTTTCAGAAATTGCTTCAAGAGCAGTCAAGAATATTATTGGAACACAAGACTCTGCTCTTATTCTTCGGCAAACTGCAAAACCATCCATCTTGGGGAGCATTACATCCAGTACAATTAGATCTGGTGCTTCTTTGTGAAAAACCTCGAGTGCTTGCTCTCCGTCCTGTGCAGATAAAACCTGATATCCAGCAAGGTTAAGCCTTGTTACCAAGACCTTCAATACTGCTGGTTCATCATCTACAACCAAAATACAGGTCATGAGATTAGCTTTTGCCTTCGTGACAGTGCCATTAAAATTTTATGTCAAAAAGGGTTCTTTGTTAATTGAAGATATCATCTTGAAGTCAAGTAAACATAGCCCTTTGAATAATTTAGAAGACATACTCGCCACTGATAAATAAGTATTTATTCTATTTTGAAAATTTTAAAATGTTTCCCATTAGTTTTTTTTATACGAAAGAAGAAGCCAAGAGGAAAAAAATGGGGCAACCAAACCAGTAACTATTACCTTAGAAATTAATACATAAAGTGACCAAGAATGAAACCAATTATTTCGTAAAAAATCATATAGTATTATTTTTTGAACCCAAATAGAAACACAGACAAAAGCGGTTCCAAAGATAGCCATTAATCCAATACTTAGAAATAATTCAATTTTTTTATTATGCAATCCATATTGACTCCAAATTAAAGACAAAGTTAATAACGAAGGAATATAAGAAACATCACCAATCGTAAAAGAATCTACAAAAATTCCTAATAGAATTGCAACCAAAGCGGCTCTCAAAGGACGATTTTTTAGTGAAAAAGGCAATAACCATATCACGGGCCAGCACGGGCTTATTCCGTTAATATTGAGCCAATCTGGAGATGCAATTATACAAGCAGGTAAAAAAATTATACTAATAAAAATTAATAATTCATTGTTATTCCTATTCATTATTTTTCAAGACTTGAACCCAATCAATTGCCTCTGGTGATGCAGTTAATTGAACAATTGCATATGGAGAAGGTAAAGCTTTTTCATTAACAACCTGAACAACTCCAATGGTTAAATTGGGGGGCAATAAAGAGCTTGCTGGTGATGTAGTCACAGCATCTCCAACTTTAGCCAAACTGTCTTTATTTAAGAAAATTAATTTTGGTCTATTGGTACCCATCCCAGTCAAAATCCCATGACGCTTAGTTCGCTCAATCCAGGCACCAACCTGATGACCTGGATCAGTCAGTAACCTAACTCTAGAAGTGAGTGGAGTGGTGCTATCTACAAGGCCAATTAAACCTCCTGGTCCAATTACGGTGTTTCCTTTCAGCACCCTATCTTTTGCACCTTTATTAATTTCTAGCTGATGCCACCAACTTTTAGAAGATCTCGAAATAACAGCCGCCGAAATTCTTTGCTCATTATTCAACTGATTTAAAGATAGAGCTTTGCGTAGACGAATATTGTCCTCTTCAAGTAATTTCAATCGAAGATTTTTGTCAAAATCTTCTCCGGCCTTAATCCATTCACTTTGAGCAGTACCAGGGAGAATTGGTTTTAGTAAAACAGAATAAAAATCTAAATATCCTGCACCTTTTGTCCAACGAATACCAAAAAGTATCGCTCCAAATAAAAATATTACCCAAAATCTACGTTTCAAAAGCAATTCAAAACCTATTTTCCTACGGGTTTGAATCATTGTTTAATCTCTAATTACATTTCTAGCAAAATCAGGAGTATCTAAAACTCTTCGCATCGTTTTAAAATCATCTAAAACTAGACCGCAACCATTTACTACGCATAACAATGGATCCTCAGCTACGTGAGTAAAAATTCCTGTTTCATGACTTAAGAGATCACTGATTCCTCTAACTAATGCTCCTCCTCCTGCCAGCATTATCCCTCTATCAACAATATCCGCAGCAAGCTCGGGTGGAGTTCTTTCAAGAGTTCTTTTTACTGCATCAACAATCTTATTTAAAGGCTCTGACATTGCTTCACGTAGATCACCTGCTTTCAAATTTATTGAACGAGGCAAACCTGAAAGCAGATGCAAACCCCTTACATCTATTGATTGCAAATCAAATTCATTAGAAGGAAAAGCTGATCCAATTTTAATTTTGATCTCTTCAGCTGTTCTTTCACCCACTACTAAATTGTGTACTTTTTTTAAATAAGTAGCAATAGAATCATTAATTTCATCTCCCGCAACTCTTACAGATTCACTTAAAACTGTTCCACCAAGACTAAGAACAGCCACTTCAGTAGTCCCTCCCCCAATATCAACAATCATTGTGCCTATAGGTTCTGTTACTGGCAAAGAAGCTCCTATAGCTGCAGCTACAGGTTCATCAATTAAATGAACCTCGCGTGCTCCTGCAAGACCTGCTTCTCGGACTGCTCGTCTCTCTACACCCGTTACTCCACTCGGAATACCAACAACTAATCGGGGAGCAATAATGCCTCTCCCCTCATTACACTTTTGAATGAATGTTTTCAGCATTTGCTCTGCCGCATCAAAATCCGCTATTACACCATCCCTAAGCGGCCTTACGGCACGAATATTCCCAGGTGTTCTACCTAACATTAATTTGGCATCATCACCCACAGCTAAAGGGACCCCCTCTTCTAAATCCATTGCTACAACTGAAGGTTCCTGCAATACTATTCCCTTACCAGAAACATAAATCAAGGTATTTGCTGTACCTAAATCAATCCCAATATCTCGGGAGAATTTGAAACGGTTAAAAAACACGGATTTCAATCATTTGAGCAATCATAAAGAGAGTTGAACTAAGATAAATATATTATTTAGCAAACAAGAAACATCGGAGACAATAATGCCAATAAATTCAGTCACTCTTGTAGGCAGAGCAGGAAGAGATCCTGAAGTTAGATATTTTGAATCAGGAACAGTCGTTGCTAATCTCACAATGGCTGTAAACAGAAGAAATCGAGATGATGAGCCAGATTGGTTCAATCTAGAAATTTGGGGTAAACAAGCTCAAGTCGCAGCAGATTATGTAAAAAAAGGGTCTTTAATCGGTATAACTGGTAGCTTTAAATTGGATAGTTGGAAGGACCGTAACACTGGAGAAGATAGACACAAGCCAGTTGTCAGAGTTGATCGTCTTGAATTATTAGGATCAAAAAGAGATTCAGAGAATAGTAATTTCCAAAACAACAATTCATTTAATCAACAACCAAATAATGACGAAATTCCATTTTAAAAATATCATTTATTAATTATTAATTTGCGGAGTGTTTTATAAAGTAGAGTCATAAATGCAATAGAGAGAATTAAAATAAGAATAATTTTAAAGATATTAGAAAAAGGACTTAGCCATTTTTCAATATTTCCATAGCTATCTCCGAGATAAAACCCTGCAATTGTTAAAAACAAAGTCCAAATCAAACTACCTGCTGTCGTCCAAATCAGGAATGGGGTTATGGGCATTAACTCAACCCCTGCAGGTACTGAAATCAAAGTCCTAATTCCTGGAACTAATCTTCCCCAAAACACTAAAGAAACTCCATACTTATTGAACCATTTTCTACTTCGAGCAAGGTCCTGAGGATTAATTCCAATCCAACGCCCATTTTTTTCAAGCCATTGCTCAAGTCTTTCTTCATTAACTAATCTGCCAATTCCATACCAAGGCAAAGCACCAAGTACAGTTCCTAGCAAACCTGATATAACAACAGGAAAAAAATCTAATTGACCTTGAAATACATAAAAGCCACCAAGAGGCATTATTAATTCTGAAGGAATTGGTGGTATTAGATTTTCCAAAAACATTGCCAATAAAATAGTTAAATAACCTATCCACTGATTAGTTTCAACAGCATTTCCTATTAATATTGGTAGAGAAGATATGAATTCTGAAATTTCCATTTAACGTGAATTATATAAATACACTTAATAACGATATTGATCTGTCTTATAGGGACCTTCAATTGGAACATTTATATATTGTGCTTGTTCTTTAGTTAACTTAGTTAACTTTGCTCCTATCTTATCTAAATGAAGAATTGCCACCATTTCATCTAAATGTTTTGGTAAAACATAAACTTTATTCGAATATTTAACTCCATATTTGAATAACTCAATCTGAGCTAATACTTGATTAGTAAAAGAATTACTCATCACAAAACTAGGATGCCCAGTAGCACATCCAAGATTCACTAATCTTCCCTCTGCTAAAAGAATGATCTTGTTACCACTTGGAAGAGTAATGTGATCCACTTGAGGTTTAATATTTTCCCATTTATAAGACTTTAAAGAAGAAACCTCGATTTCATTATCAAAATGACCGATGTTACAGACTATCGATTCATTTTTCATCCTGATCAAATGCTCGTGACGAATAACTTGAAAGTTTCCAGTTGCAGTTACAAAAATATCTATATCTTCAACCACTTCATCTAATCTCACAACTCTAAAACCTTCCATTGCAGCTTGAAGAGCACATATAGGATCTATCTCAGAAATCATTACTGTCGCTCCTAAACCTCTTAAGGACTGAGCAGAACCTTTCCCAACATCTCCGTAACCCATAACAAGAGCAACCTTACCGGCAACCATTACATCTGTGGCTCTTTTAATGCCATCAACAAGTGATTCTCGACAACCATAAAGATTATCAAACTTACTTTTGGTCACAGAATCATTAACGTTTATTGCTGGGAATACAAGTTCTCCACTTTTTTCCATTTGGTAAAGACGCGCCACACCAGTTGTGGTTTCCTCAGTGACCCCTTTTATGCATGATTTAGCTTTTGAATAAAAATTAGGTTCAGTAGAAAGTTTTTTCTTAATAGAAGCAAATAATGCAATTTCCTCTTCATTTGAAGGATTATCAAGCACTGAAATATCTTTTTCCGCTTTACTTCCCAAAAGAATTAATCCTGTCGCATCACCCCCATCGTCAAGAATCATATTTGCAGATTCACCATCACTCCATTCGAAAATTTTGTGGGTATATTCCCAGTATTCATCCAATGTTTCTCCCTTCTTGGCAAATACTGGGACACCTGAGCTTGCGATAGCTGCAGCAGCATGATCTTGTGTAGAAAAAATATTGCAAGAAGCCCACCTAACTTTTGCACCAAGTTCAACAAGAGTCTCAATAAGGACTCCAGTTTGAATTGTCATATGGAGACTTCCTGCAATAAAAGCTCCTTTTAAAGGTTTTTCCGATCCATATTTTTTTCTTAATGCCATTAATCCTGGCATCTCTGTTTCAGCTATTGAAAGTTCTTTTCGCCCGAATTCTGAATCGGTTATGTCTTTGACTACATAGTCAGTATTTTTTGCAATACTGTTGAGATTTGATGTGGTTGCTGCAAACATAAATTGAAACTCTCTATAGGAGATTGTGAAACAAGATTCTGAAGAACAATTCGAGGTTTTGAATTCATTTGCTCAGCAAACTAATAATTTCTGCTGGACTCTAGACAAACCTGAATCAACGATGTCATTAGGTTCAACATTAACAAAAAAATTTCCTGATCTAAGCATTCTCCTTCTAAATGGTCCTCTTGGAGCTGGAAAAACCACATTAGTTAAAGGAATTGCAAAAAGTCTAAAAATTAAAGAACCAATAACTTCCCCTACTTTTCCTTTATCCCAGCATTATCCATTGGGATCCCCTCCATTAGTTCATCTTGATCTTTATCGAATTGAAGAACAAGATGCCGCAAACGAGTTTTTTCTGCAAGAAGAAGAGGAATCGAAAGCCATGGGTGCACTAATGGTGGTTGAATGGCCCGAGAGGTTATCTCTTCAAATAACTGATGCTTGGAGAGGAAAATTTGAATATTCGTCAAAAAATAAAACCCGATTTTTTCAGCTAATATCTCCACTAGAACATGATAATAGTGCATCAATATCCTCCTTATAAGGTTGTGCCTCAATCGCTCCGACCCCTGTACATACATGGGACCCACATGCGATAGCAAATTGAATAATTTCTTCAGCTATTGGTTTACTTATTTGATCTAAATCAATAGATAAAAGTTTATAAATTAATCCTGCGGTGAATGCATCTCCAGCACCGGTAGTATCAACCACAATTGGGGGAGAAATTGCTAATGACTTTCCAATGTGATTATTAATTAGCCATGTTACGGGATTAGATCCATCCGAAATAACTACCGATGGTCTTTGAGGCAAAGATAAAGAGATTTCTCGTGGATTAGAGTTATTAAAAAAATATTGCGCCTCTTCTTTCGCAAGTTTTATTAATGAAACTTTTTTTAAAATAGAAAGTATTTCATTTTTTTCTTCATAACAAGGCTTCTCTAGTAAAGAAAGCTTGTTTCGCCAAAAAGTTGGGCGCCAATTTAGATCTAGTACAACCTTGATGCCAGAATGCAAAGCATTTTCAAGACACCAAATAAACGCATCAGAGGAAATTTCTGATGCAAGAGGAATTGTCCCTAAAACTAACCATTTAGCCTTTTCACTAACAAGCGGCCATTTTTTAATAATTTTTTCCCGGGATATGGCTTGATCGGCAAATCCCAAGCCTTCATCCCCCTCAAATCCCTCAAAAAATCTTTCTCCATTAGCATCTCTACGAACCAATACAATCCTCGTTGGACGAAGGTTGTCCTGTTGTAATCCAGCGGAATTGATCCCCCTTTGAATCAATAAATCCTTAAATTTTTGTCCAAAAGAATCATTTCCAAGCGAACCAATAAAAGAAACGTCTACTCCTAAACGAGCTAATGCGCAGGCAACATTAGCCGGGGCACCACCAAAGCAATCTGTTACTGGCGAATCAAATGAAGGATCCCCCCCTGGAGGGCCAAGTCGATCCATCAAAGCTTCTCCAAAAGCAATAACACTTGAAGCTTTCATGTTTAAGTGATGATTAATAGAGTTATTATTGATGATTTAAAATTTTTTATTTTAAATACAAAGATGTTTATGTAATTCAGAAATAATTTTAGTATTAGCCGCAGGGAAAGGAAAATCAAAAAGTTTTTCTGGAGCAACCCAAAGTAACTTTTGACTCGCTAAAGGTTTTGGCTTCCCCGATATCCAATCACAGATATGAACAGTAAAAAAAAGTTTCTTGTGGGTATATGCATGTTCAAAAGATAAAAGTTTTGCTCCAACTCTCACAACAATCCCAAGTTCCTCTTTCAATTCTCGTACAATGGTCTCCTCAATAGATTCATCAGAGATTTTTTTTCCTCCTGGGAATTCCCACATTCCCCCCATACTTGAACTTTCCAGACGCTGATCTATAAGCAATTCACCATTCTGATTAAAAACGATACCAATGCCTATTTCTTGAAGAGGCTTTCTTGTTTGCATTTGTTTTTTTGGAAAATGTTGAGGGTCGTACTTGGTATAGGCAACACAAAAATTTTGTATTGGACAACAAGAACAACTTGGCTTTTTTGGAGTACATATTATTGTCCCAAAATCCATCAAAGCCTGATTAAAATCTCTTGGATTTTTGGTTGAAATAAGTAAAGAGCTCAATTCCCATAATCTTTTATCTTCTTTAATCAATGTTTTTTCAGTAGCAAATAATCTAGATAAAATTCTTTTTACATTTCCATCTAATATTGGTATGGGCAAGTCAAAAGCAGATGAGATAATACTACCTGCAGTACTTCTCCCAATACCTGGTAGAGACATCCACTCATCAAGTTCAACAGGCCAAGAAGCTGGATCTTGACAACTATTTTCACCAAAACATTTAATTAATTTTTTAGAGGATTGATGTATTCGTTTCGCACGTGAGTAATAGCCAAGACCTTGCCATACGAAAAGAATATCCTCTAGGTTTGCCTTCGCCAGATCAGTCAACGCAGGAAAAAACTCCATCCATTTTTCCCAATAAGGAAGAACAACCTTCAGCTGCGTCTGCTGAAGCATTACCTCTGCAATCCAAATTTCATAAGGAGATATACTTTCACCTGATTTAGGTATAGAACCATCTTTCTTTAGCTTCCAAGGGATCCAGTGCCTACCATTTTTACCAAACCATTCGAGAAGTCTATTTTGAATTTCTTGTGGAGAAATAATCATACATATAAGTCTAAGTCGAAATTTTTTAAAAATTAAAAAATAATATCATTATTCTAATTATTTGATCCGAAAAAATTTAAACTTTTTGCCTAACTAATATAAACAAAAAAATTCTTTACTTTACTAAAGATAAACCTTTAGGCAAAAATAATTTATATTCTTCTCTAAAGTTATGAAGCAATTCTGGAATTGGAAAAATTATCAAATCGCATGGCAAGTAGAAGGTGAAGTTAATAATGCTGAAATAGCTATAGTATTAATTCATGGTTTTGGTGCATGCAAAGATCATTGGAGATTCAATCAAAAAAACATTAGCACACTAGCACCATGTTATGCATTGGACTTAGTGGGCTTTGGAGAAAGTAGTCAACCAAAATCACAGCTCTTATATGAAAAGAAGACCAGTGAAAATTTTAATTATTGTTTTGACAATTGGAGTCAGCAAGTTTTTGATTTTTGCAAAGAAATAGTTAAAAAACCTGTCTTATTAATAGGAAATTCTATTGGAGGAGTTATAGCATTAAATACATCAAAAAAATTATCAAAAAAATGTTTAGGGGTCATCTTAATTGATTGTGCTCAGAGAACAATGGATGATAAGCGTTTAGCGGAGCAATCATTATTAATGCGATTTCTTAGACCAGTAATTAAAACTTTAGTAAGACAAAGATTTTTAAGTTCAAACCTATTTAAAAATGCAGCAAATCCAACTTTTATTTCAAAGATACTAAAAGTAGCTTACCCAAGTGGAAATAATATTGATGATGAATTAATACATATACTTTTCAAACCAACTCAAAGAAGAGGAGCCCCAGAAGCTTTCAGAGGATTTATTAATTTGTTTGATGATTATCTCGCCCCAGACTTACTTAAAAATTTAAAAAATCCAGTACATTTAATTTGGGGAGAGAAAGATCCTTGGGAGCCTGCTAAAGAAGCAAAGAAGTGGTATGAAACTTTTGAATGTGTAAAAACACTAGATGTAATACCTAAGGCTGGACATTGCCCTCATGATGAAATGCCTGAGAGAGTAAATCCAATTCTGAAAAAATTAATTCAAGAGGCCATATAGGCTTCTACTGTTTCACTTGTTTTTCTTAGGCCTCTCAATCCATCCCTTTCCAAGTTACGTACTCTATCTCTGCTTATACCCAATACTCTTCCGATACCAGTTAAGCTCATTGGATCATCACCATCCATACCGTAGCGCATTCTTAAAACTCTATTTTGTAGCTCAGGCAATTGTTCAAGTATTGATTCTAGATCTCCTTTCATACAATCACTCTCAATTTGCTCTGAAGGCATATCAATATCATTAGAAAGAAGATCCAACAAAATAGTATCTTCACCATCACCAATTTTTGTTTCTAAACTTACAGGCTGTCCAGCTCTACTCATCAAGTCCTTAACATCATGTTCTGGCAATTCAACATACTCAGATAATTCTTTTAAGGAAGGTGTACGAGAGAGCTCTTGACTTAATTCTCTTTGACCTTTTTTTAATTTATTTAGCATTTCAGTGATATGAATAGGAAGTCTAATTGATCTGCTTTTTTCAGCTATTGCTCTCGTAATTCCCTGACGAATCCACCAGTAAGCATAGGTAGAGAATTTATATCCACGAGTTGGATCAAACTTTTCCACTCCTCGAACTAGCCCAATCGTTCCTTCTTGAATTAAATCTAATAATTCCATATTCCGCTTTGTGTATTTCTTTGCAACACTGACGACTAATCGAAGATTTGCAGCAACCATTCTTTCTTTAGCTCGTCTACCATTTTTCAGCTTCTTTTTTAATTGAATAGGGGATAATCCAGCTTTTTCAGCAAAATGATGAATTTCTGGTTTTTCACCCAAATCACTCTCAAGCTCTGACTCGATATTTTCTAAAGCCATCAAATCTTGAACTTGTCTCCCTAATGTAATCTCCTGCTCATGAGACAAAAGGGGAACTCTTCCGATGTCTCTCAAGTAAGAACGAACCAAATCAACATCAGATAGAGACCTTGCAGTATTAACAGCAGATAAATTTTTTGCTTGTGGAGCCTCTACTGCCGGAGTCATAGGTTTATTGAGTTTTGTAAAGCTTACTACTAAGAATTGTAAAGATCAATTAAGCAGGGCTCGGCTTCCCACACTTTGAGTAAAAACACTCATTCGGCTTCTACGTCAATCTGCTTAACAGCCATGAAGCTGTTTTCAGATAAATCAACACTCCTGCAACATCAGTAGCAGTAGTAATAAATGGAGCAGACATTAGTGCAGGGTCTAATCCCATACGATCAAAAAGCAAAGGCAAAGATGCTCCTGCAGTCGCAGCAAGAGTGGAAATTGCTATCAAACTTATTCCTACAGCTGTTGCTACCAAGGGTCCCTGTCCTTGCCACCAAGCAAAAGGCACAACGAATACAGCCATCAAAATCCCTAGTAGAGCCCCAGCTATTGCCTCTTTGGCGATAGTTCTAAATAGACCAAGTCTTTGAATTCGTTGAGTACTCAAACCTCGAATAACAACCGTTGAGCTTTGAGCTCCAACATTGCCCCCAGCGCCAATCAATAGGGGAATGAAAGCAGCTAATAAAACCACCTGCTTGAGAACCTCGTCATTCATCGCAATAACCTGTGTTGTCAAGCCATTAGCCAAAACCAACACCGCCAGCCAAACGATGCGACGTCTAGCGACAACAAATAAATTGCTCTGGAAGTAATCATCCTCATCCCCAGCTTGAACAGCACCAGCTGCATAAATATCCCTGGTTGCTTCTTGTTCGATAACATCTATAACGTCATCTACAGTGACAATGCCTACAAGTCTTTTTTCAAGGTCGACAACCGGTAAAGCCAAAAAATCGTATCTTTGAATTGCTCTTGCAACCTCTTCCTGATCAGTATCAGTTCTTACATTCACAACCTCTCTTGTCATCACCTCTCCAATAAGAGCTTCAGGATCAGCAACCACTAAATCCCTTAAAGATAAAATTCCAGTTAGATGCCTCTCTTTATCTGTGACATAAAGGCTATAAATTGTTTCCGAAAAAGTAGCTCTTTGTCTAACTAGTTTCAAAGCTTGAGAGACACTAAGAAATTCTTTAAGATCTATAAATTCTGTAGTCATTAATCGACCAGCCGTTTCGGATTCATAACCCAAAAGTTGAGCAGTTACTCGTCTTTCTTCAGGGCTAAGTTCAGCAAGTAAACGTCTTACGACTTTTGCAGGTAACTCATCAAAAAGACGCACACGATCATCAGGAGACATCTCCTCCACTAAATCCAATACTTCATTTGATCTCAGACGATCTAAAAGATTTTGTTGAACTGAAGGATCTAAATATTCATAAACCTCAATTGCTTCATTTTTATTTAATAACCGGAAAGCCAAAGCTTGTAAAATCATAGGCAAAGTTCCAATTGCCTGGGCTATATCAACTGGCTGTACAGGGCTGAGAAGTGATTTAACACCATCGTAATTACCTGCAGAAAGCATTTCCTCTAGTTGCTCTGCAACTGCTTCTGCTACCAAACTTCCATTAGCCAGAGGTTGAGTCTCTGTGGATGCCCCCAATTGTTCGTTCATATTCGGAGCAGCAACCCTCTGTTATTTTATTGATAACTTCCATTTTTTTTTACTTTGATATCCATGTCCGTAAATATCAGTAAAGTTGAGGTCATCTCTTTCGAAAATGAAAAAATAACTTTTGATCATTTCAAAGGAGATGTTTTATTGATTGTTAATGTCGCCAGCAAATGCGGATTCACCAAGCAATACAAAGCTCTTCAGAACCTTCAAGACAAGTACAAATCAAGGGGATTCAGAGTTTTAGGTTTTCCTTGTAATGATTTTGGTAATCAAGAACCTGGGGAATTAAAAGAAATCAAAGAATTCTGCTCAATATCTTATGGAGCTAATTTCCAACTTTTCCAAAAAGTTCATGCAAAAGGCAAGACAACAGAGCCATTTACAACACTAAATCAAGTCAATCCAGCTGGCGAAGTTGAATGGAACTTTGAGAAATTTCTCATTAGTAGAGATGGAGAAGCAATAGCAAGGTTTAAAAGCTCGGTAGAGCCAGAAAGTATCGAAATTCAAAAAGCAATTGAAGATTTACTTAACTAATTTACGATGTTCTTAGCAAACAAATCACCTAAACAAATAGCCAAAAATCCAATTAAGATAATTAATATTGAATGAAACACAAATAGTTTGTATAGACCCTGATTTATTAATTGATATAATTGATAAATCCATCCACTAAATGTTGTTAATGATCCACAAAATCCAAAACCAAAAATTAATTTATATCTACTAGAAATATTCAAAGCATTAATGAAACCTAATATAAAACAGCCAAGTATGTTGACGATAAAAATTTCATCAATTTGCCATCTTAATACAGCTGCAGGCATTGCACCTATTGCAATCAAAAAGAAATTATTTTTCGGAAGAAAATCATTCATTTATTGATTGCCTACTAAAAGGCCAAATCCTAAAGCTATTAATCCCATGGCTAAAGAAGTAATTATTAATTTTAATGCACTAAAAAATTTAAATTTCGAAACCAACTCAAATAAATCAAAAACAAATGTAGAAAAAGTACTTAAGCTACCCAAAAAACCTATTGAGAGGAACAATACCAATTGGTAAGAAAAATTTAACGATTTAATCTCCGGTAAAATAGAAAAAAATAAGCCTAAACAAAAAGATGCAATAGTATTAATTAATAGAATTATAATACCCTTACTTAAATATATTTTTTCAAGTTTTTTATAAATTAAAAATCTAGCATTTGCCCCCAACAATGAACCACAAGAGACATATAAAATATCTTGCAATTTATCAATATTTATCAATATTTACCCATCCTCTTTTATAAAAAAATTGATGAAATTTCTGATCAATTACATTAACTAGTAACCACTTTCCACTATCGATACCATCCCAAACTTTTAAAACATCCACTGGAGTTCCTATTTTCACTCTAGTTAAAGTAGATGAATTTTCAGAGGCTGAAGAAAGTAAATTGAATTCTTTCAATGCAATAATTGGTGATCCAATATTGTTTTTCTCATGTTGAACAATTGTGAGTTGCCCCCCACCAGCTGGCAATGTAGTTGGAAGTACCAATGCAATACCTAAGAGCCATGTCCACACTAGAAAAGGTCTAATTAAATTCATCAAATATCTAAAGTAGAAAGATCAAGTTCAACGCTATGAGTTTCAATAAACTCTCTTCTTGGTGCAACTTTATCACCCATTAAAATTGTAAATATGCGATCAGCTTCAAGGGCATCTTCAATCTCAACTCTTTTCATCATTCTAGTATTAGGATCCATAGTTGTTTCCCATAATTGTCTTGGCATCATTTCACCTAAACCTTTAAATCGTTGAATCGTATAGTTAGCTTTTTCTCCAAAACTTGAAAGAGTTTTTTGCAAATCCGATTCGTTATAGCAATATTTATGATTCTTGCCTCGTTCAACTTTATATAAAGGAGGACAAGCAATATAAATATATCCGCCTTCTACAAGAGCCTTTTGATATCTATAAAAAAAGGTCAAAAGCAAAGTTCTAATATGAGCGCCATCAACATCAGCATCAGTCATTATGACTACTCTGTGATATCTGAGATTCTTAACTTCAAAATCCTCACCTTTGATACCTAAACCAAGAGCTGTTATTAGTGATTGAATCTCTGTATTTTTGTATATCTTAGAGTCATCTGTTTTTTCAATGTTTAGGATTTTACCTCTTAAAGGTAAAATTGCTTGAAATTTCCTATCTCTTCCTTGTTTAGCTGATCCACCAGCAGAATCACCCTCAACTATATAAATTTCTGATTCTGATGGATCTCTAGAACTACAGTCTGCCAATTTACCTGGCAATGTTGAACTTTCTAAAACACTTTTTCTTCTAACAAGTTCTCTTGCTCTTCGTGCTGCCTCCGCAGCATTAAAAGCTTGAATTGCTTTTTCTAAAATTAAGTCAATAACGCCTGGATTAAATTCTAAATATTGACTAAGAGACTCACCTACCAAATTATCAACTATTCCTCGGACTTCAGTGTTACCTAATTTAGTTTTTGTTTGGCCTTCAAATTCTGGATCGGGAACTTTTACAGATAAAACAGCTGTTAGACCTTCTCGAATATTTTCTCCTGCCAAGTTGGAATCTCCTTCCTTTCTTTTGCCTCTTTTTTTTGCAAATGTGTTTAACGTCCTTGTTAAAACTGTTTTTAATCCCTCTATATGAGTTCCACCATCTATGGTGCGGATATTGTTAGCAAATCCAAGGATACTATCTGAATAAGCATCAACGCACCATTGCATTGCAGCTTCTACTTGAACTCCATCTTTTTCAGCATTGACATAGATAATCTCTGGATGTAATGAATCTTTTTCTTTAGTCATATATTCAACATATTCTTTAATACCACCCTCATAAAAATAGACTTCTTCATATGGCTTTTGTGAGGTATCTTTCGACGTCTTTCTTTCATCACGAAAAATAATACGAACCCCACCATTTAAGTAAGCAAGTTCTCTAAGCCTTGAAGAAAGAATTGCAAATTCAAAACCAATGCCATCAGTAAAAATCTGATCATCAGGTTTAAAACAAACT
>QCIG01000004.1 GCA_003216815.1 Prochlorococcus sp. AG-402-K14
TGTAAATCTATCCGGGGCTCTTGGCATAAAATGCAAAACAATACTTAACCAAAAATCAGCATCTAGATGGGAGTTCGCAAAAAATGACCTATTTTACTATTGGTTCCCAACAGTGAAATTATTCAGATCCGATAACGATGAAAGCTTGAATAAGAATTTAAAAATCATCAAAAATGAACTTCAAGATTTTTGTTGATTTAAAAAGTCTTAGATTTTAATTATAAAAGATATATATTCTACAAAAATATTACATACTTAATAAACTATTAATCAATAGCATGAATGTCAAACATTAACTACATTGAATAGATATAAAGATTTGATATTAAATTTTTTCTATATATCGAAAGACTCAATGAATTTGTACTCTTAAAATACTTAGGAATACGTACAAAAAAACATCTTAAATAATTTATAATAAGATTCGAAAATATTCCATCATGACTACATATCATCTATATTTTTTATATAGCATAAAAGAGATAGCTTTATAAACTCAGAGAAAAACAGGAAGAAGAGAAACAGAGTTCCTAGCCATGGAAATCCTTGTTTAGATTTAGAAAGGTCTTCTTTTTTTAGCTTCAAAGGGAAAGACATTGTTTTAGTTATCTCCTTCATCGAAGAAGATAACTAAAACAATGTCTATTCTAAAATTATACAATTAAAAATTTATTAGAATAAAACACT
Source organism: Prochlorococcus sp. AG-402-K14 (assembly GCA_003216815.1). Lineage (GTDB taxonomy): Bacteria > Cyanobacteriota > Cyanobacteriia > PCC-6307 > Cyanobiaceae > Prochlorococcus_B. The sequence continues at coordinate 688 of QCIG01000004.1, forward strand.
ACTTTACTTATTATCGAACAATATCCAAAATTTTTACCACCGATCTAAGTGCAAAGTTTCTTTAGGATATTGCTTATAATTGATTTAAATCATATATTGAAAAAAGCAATTTCAACCGAATTTACAGAATTATTAATTTATGGAAAATTTTATTTGCAAATTTAAAAAAAGTCTGTCCAATGAAAAATGTAAGGATCTTATCGATCTGTTTAAAAAAGATGAATTAAAAAAAAAGATCAGGAAAGGTCCTATAAACGAATATACAAAAGTAAATAATACTTATTTCTATGAATTTTTTTCAATGAAGGTAACTGAGGCCATAATCAAAGAACTTGAGAAACCAATTACATTATATTTAAATAAGTTTAAATTTTTATCAGAAAAATCCTTAAAAATTGAAGAATACTGCAATCTCCAAAAATATATACCAGGCAATTCTTATACCAAAGAACATTGTGAAAATTCAGGAGAACCTAATCATCTTAGAAACTTGGCATGGATGTTTTATTTAAATGACATAAATGATGAAGGAGGTACATTTTTTCCAAGTCAAAACTTAACCTTAACTCCCCATGCTGGTGATCTATACATTTGGCCTGCTTATTGGACACATTCACATAGAGGAATTCCTTCAAAAACAGAAGAAAAATTTATTCTTACGGGTTGGTGTAGATTTTTAAGTCAGAAGGAGAAAGATCAGATGAAAAATGTTTAAGAATCAGCATCGATATATATAGTAAATTCATTCTCTAAACTTTAAAGGAGGCGAAATATTCATAGAAAGAACTAATATTAAATATTTTCTGTTAGAGGTAACAAATGAAAAGAGAGTTAAATAAGCTTTTCTTTGTTATTTGCTATGGAAGGGAATTTATTATCTATCTCATCTCTAAAACATGCCAAAGCAGCTTCTGAGAAAATCTCCCGAATCTTCCAATTAACTTCATGAGATGGGGTTGTTTTTCTTGATTTTGATGAGTCCTGCATCAATTCTGATATTTTTTTCAATAGAACAAAATTTAATTACTTTTTCAAGAGTTGTCTAAACAAGATCATTCATAACAAAAATTAATATAGAGAAATCATCCAGATTGTTTAAAAAAAAATTCATACAGACATTCCCATTCAAGGTAAATAGCTCTCTTTAATGAGTTAGCTGTACATAACGATACTTTTCCACATTTTTTTGTTTTCCTCATATTACGAAAAGTTTTGTCCTGGATTTTTAACAAGAACTTTTTAATGTATCAAGAGATACTAAACACCTGAAAGCTGTTGCAACAACTATGATTTACGGACACAGAGTTTTTTTTGTAATTTATCCACTTATTCAATTGACATCATCCCTATTGAGATTTTTTGAAAATCATGAATTCTGTGGAAAAGTGGAAAACTAGTCTTAAAAGTCAGTAAAATCTATTTTTTTTTGTTCTATCAAATCAAAAGAAATCATTCCAAAATATCATTTTTTTTTAATCTTAAAATGAAAAACAATTCAAGCCGAAATGCAACTATAGCTAGCCCATATAGCCTTTATAGCTTGAGGGAATTTCTTTTTCTTCTACTTCTTAGTCAATAGCTCTCGTTCCGTTTCAGGAGCATCAATTGTTTTCAAACTCAATACCTCTACAATTTCATTACCTAAAAATTTTTCATATTAAATTTCTTTCGTAATTTTTATTTATTGTCAAAGAGAAAAATCAAGATCTAAATTCAATTATTTATGTTGAAAGTAAGTTTTAATAAAATAAGATGAATTAATTTATTTTGCTAACATTAAACCTATTAAAAAACAACTAGTGTCATAGTGTTTTAATGCATAATCCTTTCTCGATTTATTGGAATAAAGATTGGACTTTTCAAATAGTACATATGGAAGGTGGGATTTATTTAGAGGCAAAAGGACTGGGAATACTTATAAGAAAACCTTTCTTACCAAATGAATGCCTTCTAACTGCTGCTGATGATTTAGTTTATGAAGAAGATAAAAATCGAAAATCTTTATTCAAATCTTGGAAGTCGACAAAAATTTTCTAGTTTTTAATTTCTTTAAGAAAAACATTAAGTTTGCCTCCAAACAGCCGCTAGCTTGCCTTGTACATGAACTTGTTCAGCATCTATTTCTATAGGTTCATAAGCTGGATTAGCTGCTTCTAAACGAACTAAACTTCCGTCACGAAAGAAATGTTTCAAAGTAGTCCCTAAGCCTGGAACCATTGCGCTTACAACAGTTCCATTTCTTAAGCAAGAAGGGTCAATAACAGGTTCCATCAAGACCATATCTCCATCTGCGATATAAGAGTCAATCATTGAATCTCCATTTACCGTCAAAGCAAATAGTCCTTTCAATTGAAGAACTGAATTAAAATCGAGAGTTTCTTGTACGTCATCAAAAGTTTCAACTAGTCCTCCTGCTGCTATTGCACCTAAAACAGGAACACCAGAGATGCTTTCTTCAATTAATTGAAGTGTTCTCGCCTGACCTTCTTGCCATTTTATCCAACCTTTTTCTTGTAAATGTCTTAAACGGCTTTGAATCGGTGCTGGAGATCTCAGGCCCATCGCTTGCATCATCTGCCTTATTGAAGGGCTATGATGTTGATCTTCGATAAAATCAACAAGCCAGTCATAGAGTTCTTGCTGAGCTGTAGTTAAAGCTTCTCCGGGCATTCGAATCAATTAAGTACATATGTCCTTCAATACATATGTACCTAATTCTTGACAGCATTGCAACCCTAAAGTCCTCCCAGTTGAACAGCAAGTAAGGCTTGCTGAACATGCAGACGGTTCTCAGCTTGTTCAAAAACATAGCTATTTTTACTCTCAATAGCCTCTTCTGTGATTTCTTCTCCTCTATGAGCAGGTAAACAATGCAATATAATTACATCTTTGTCGGCAAGATCTATTAATTTTTGATCAACCTTGTATTGTTCAAATATTTCTTTTCTCTTGTTATATTCTTCTTCTTGCCCCATTGAAGCCCAAACGTCTGTGTAAATCACCTGAGAGCCTTTTATTGCCTTCAAAGGGTCATTAAAAATAGAAATGTTTGAACCAAATTCAGAAAGAGATCTCGCCTTTTCTATGACATCAGAGGCTGCCTCAAAACCTTTTGGAGAGCAAACCCTTACGTTAACGCCCAACATTGCTCCGCAAATCATCAATGAATTCGCGACATTATTACCATCTCCAATATAAGAAAGATTTATACCTTTAAGCGTCCCAAATTTCTCCTGAATAGTGAGATAATCCGCAAGAGCCTGACACGGATGCTCATGATCAGTTAAAGCATTAATCACAGGGATATCAGACCACATAGCATATTCTTCTAGCTCTTGTTGAGAAAAAGTTCGAATTGCAAGGGCATCGCAGTAGCGACTCAAAACCCTTGCTGTATCTTTAATAGGTTCCCCTCTTCCTAGCTGTGTAACTTGAGGATTCAAATCAACAGTTTGACCTCCAAGTCTTGCCATAGCGACTTGAAAACTAACCCTTGTCCTTGTAGAAGCTTTTTTGAAAATTAAGCCAAGAACTCTATTCCCAAGATCAATTCTTCTGTTTCCTCCTTTCAACTGTTTTGCTAATTCAAATAAAGATAAAATTTGATTGCTATTTAAATCAGCTGAAGAAAGAAAATTAGTTTTACTAAAAGGACTTAATTTAGAAGCTAAGCCTAATGATGCTGAAGCCATAAGAAAGCCTCAAATATCCTTTATCGTGGATAAAGGATATAAAAGTCAAGTGTTTTAATTTAAAACTTTTTCGGGCAAAACACTGCTTGATAACATTTCTTTAAGCTCATCCCCCTCTATTACTTCTTTCTCGAGGATCTTTTGAGAAATATCTTCTAATAAAGAGAGATTATTTTTAAGAATATTTAATGCATTTTCATGCCCATCATCTACCAAACTTCTAACTTCTTTATCAATTGCCTGAGCGGTAGCATCACTTAGTTCCCTTCTAGGATTGTTATTGCCACCGAGGAATTGACCACCTCCTTGCTTGTCATAAGCCAAAGGTCCCAAAATATCGCTCATGCCATAAGTCCCTACCATTTGTTCGGCAAGATCAGTAGCTCTTTGAAGGTCATTTGAGGCTCCTGTTGTGATTTTTCCAAAAATTATCTCTTCAGCAGATCTGCCTCCTAGAAGCGTAGCTATTTGTCCTTGTAACTCTTCTTTGGAATTTAAGAATCTTTCCTCTGTAGGTAATTGAAGGGTATAGCCCAATGCACTCATCCCTCTTGGAACTATAGAAATTTTTGCAACTTTGCTTCCTCCAGGCATTAGATGACCAACTATTGCATGACCAACTTCATGATAAGCAACTATCTTTTTCTCATCGTCTTGTAAAACTCTGCTTTTTTTCTCTAGTCCGGCAACTACTCTTTCAATGGCTTCATTTAAATCTTTTTGTTCTACTTCAGATCGTTTTCCTCTTGCCGCAAGCAAAGCTGCCTCATTAACCATATTTGCTAAATCTGCTCCCGCAAATCCACTAGTAGCCTGAGCAATTCTCTCTAAATCAATATTTTTTGAAAGCTTGACTTTTTTTGTATAGATCTCAAGGATAGTTTTTCTTCCTGATAAATCAGGTCTATCAACTAAAACCTGTCTGTCAAATCTACCTGGACGTAATAAAGCAGCATCTAAAACTTCAGGTTGGTTGGTAGCAGCAAGTACAATTACTGGTTTATCAGTTGAGGCAAAACCATCCATTTCCGTAAGAAGCTGATTGAGGGTTTGCTCTCTCTCATCATTTCCTCCTACTACACCCATTGATCCAGAGCGACTTTTACCTATAGCGTCAAGCTCATCAATGAAAATAATGCAAGGTGCTTTTTTCTTGGCTTGTTCAAATAAATCTCTAACTCTTGCTGCACCAGCACCAACAAATAACTCGACAAATTCAGATCCAGAAATTATAAAGAAAGGTACTTCAGCTTCACCAGCTACAGCTTTAGAAAGAAGTGTTTTGCCAGTTCCTGGAGGTCCAACTAATAAAACCCCTTTAGGTATCCTTGCTCCGATATCAGTATATCTTTGTGGCTTTTTGAGGAAATCAACTATTTCGGTTAGTTCGTCTTTTGCCTCATCAACTCCTGCGACATCATCGAAAGTTACTTTAGATTCATCATCAGGTACATAAACTTTTGCTTTGCTTTTAGTGAAACTAAGTGCTCCTTGAGCTCCACCTCCACCCATGCTTCTGCGAGCAAAAAATTGAAGAACGAGAATAAAAATTAATGGTGGTACAACCCAACTCAGAATTGTTGTAAAGATATTTGGTTTCTTAGGAGGAGCAGCTGCAAATTCTACGCCTTTATTTTCCAATCTTTGTGGCAAATCCATGTCAAAAATTGGAGTAGTAGCTAGAACAGATGGAGCTCCTTCCTCTGTTGATGACAATTCATATCTGATTTGATCTTGAGTAATGTATGCACGTTTAACTTCGCCATCATTAACTTGATTTATAAAAAGTGAATAAGGAACTCTGGGAACCTGCATATTCTGACTAGGAAAGAAGCTACTAAAGAGAAGAAGAGCTCCAAAACCTATTAGAACTAAATTAATTATTCCAAAACGTCTGTTAGGTTGATTTTCGTCCTGTCGTATTGGCATTAGCAAAAATTTTAATTATTACCAAGTTAAACAACTTTCTACCCAAATCGACCTGATTAACTGGAGGGAGATCCGAACGAATATATAAATGCTAAAAATTAACTATCTAAAGAAGTAGTCTCCAGCAAAGATCTTTCCCTTTTCGATCTAAAAAAGAATGTTGCAATTTGTAGGTAGAATTTATAGATTCAAATCCAAAGCTATCAAGAGGACTCATGGCAGACCTCCCACCCAAGAGCTTTGGCGCAATAAAAACAACTAACTCTTGCACACATTTTGCCTCGATGGCACTTGTAGCAAGAAGGGGACCACATTCCCAAAGAATTTTGTTACAACCCTTTTTCCCAAGTTCAGTTAGTAATTCAGATGGGTCATTTGAATCAAGAGATAATTTTTCTGGACCATCTGGCAAATCAAAAAAGAAAGATTCATTCCCCTCTGGTCCATAAGCAATTAGGGTTTTAGCAGTTTTTGTATTCCATAGATTTGCGGATTTAGGTAATTCCAATGACCTAGAAAAAACAACTCTTAATGGTTCAAGCTCTGATTTGCCTCTAGATGTTAAAAGTGGATTATCAGATCTGAGAGTTCCGCCTCCAATAATTACTGCATCACATTTAGCTCTAATTTGATGAACTGAATCTCTTGAAGATTCATTGGTAATCCACTTGCTGATGCCATTAGGCAATCCGATTCTTCCATCAAGGCTCATTGCCCATTTCAGAATCCCCCAGGGACGTCCATTACGAACTCGAAAAATAAATTCACGATTAATCCTTTTACATTCCTGATTCAAAACTCCCTCGACAACTTCTAATCCGGAATCTTTCAATCTTGAAATTCCATTTCCTGAAACTCTTGGATCTGGATCAACCATTCCAATAACGACTCTCTTTAAACGTGCTTTTATTAGCGCTTCTGTACAAGGAGGGGTTAATCCATGATGGCAACAGGGTTCTAAGGTTACAACTATTGTCCCATTTACTGATTTTTCTCCAGCTTGAGCAAGTGCTTCAATTTCAGCATGAGCGTTTCCTGCACCTGTATGAAATCCCTCACCAACAAGTCTTCCACTAGAGTCCAACACAACAGCCCCAACAAGCGGATTAGGGCTTGTCCGATTTTCAGCCAGTAGCGCCAATTGGATTGAACGTCTCATCCAATGAACCCATTTTTTTTTATCCACTGGCAAATCAATCATTATGTACAACCAATGTTCTCCATTCACTTACTAAGTAAGGAGGTATTGGTAAATCATTTATTAATCCAGGCAAGCAAAGCCTTAAAGGTCTATTTTTATCCAATTCAGCAATCAAAGGGGTTAGATCAAATTCTGCCGCAGAATCATTCAATATTTCGACTTCAGCTTTATTTTTTTTACTTATGTCTTTTAAGTCCCACTTCTTTCTACCTGAAGAAACTATCAAACTAGAAGGGTGATCAATCCTCAATGAGCCTGGATAACCAACAATTCTTAAAATTAAATCGTTTGAGACTTGAGAGCCTGGATATACAATAATTTGCCAAGTTTGGGAATCCAAGTCTTGCAAGCTTTCTAGACTTCTATTAATCACTTTTTTATCATGATATTCATTTACATTTGAATCTGCATATGTATTTTTTGCATTAGTAAAAAAACAACAGCCAATAAAACAAAAAGCAATTATAAGATAAAAAATCTTATGAAATCTTTCCTTAACTAATGTCGTATTGTTCCGATTCAAGTAGCGCATCTAAAGCTATTGCTGAACGAACAAGTGACTGATATTTCTTAATGATACGTTGATTGCGCTCAATAATTTTCGAAGAATCATATTTTTCTGAATGATTTATAGGATTGTTAAGAATTTGAACTCCGTCTTCCATTAATTCTAAATCTTTTTGTTGGTTAATCAAAGCTATCAAAATCTCATGCAGTCGAAATCTTCTATTTGTGGTTTCTTCTGCTTCATTTTTTTTAAGATTCACAAAACTTTTAAAATAACTAATGAAGTTTTAGTTGATTTTAAGCAAAAACATAGTAAAGCTATAAAAAAGAAAATTTTTCTTCGTCCACTTATCTTAACTATGCCTAATGATTCTAAACAGATACAAATAATAGGAATTGATACCTCAAGTATTGAATTTTTTTTTGAATCTAAAGAAAAACAAATTTTGAAAGCTGAAAGGATAGCCGGTCCACAAAGAATTATAGATTCGTTGAAAATTTGGTTAAAGAAAAAAAAAGTAACAACTTTCAAAGTAGAATTCATTTCTACTGAAAAATTAAATGGCTTTATAGATGTATTAAAAAAAGAAGAGAAAAAAACAATTATATTCTCAGGAGGAGATCCACTTTGGTTTGGAATTGGTAGATTATTAATTCAAAACTTTCCATTATCAAAACTATATTTCGAGCCAGCAGCTACCTCTTTTCAACTAGCTTTTTCAAGACTGGGTAAACCTTGGCAAGACGCACAATGGATAAGTCTTCATGGAAGAGACCCACTTTTATTCGAAAAAGCAATTAAAAAACTTCCTTCTTCACTAGTAGTCTTGACTGACCCAAAAAGATATGGGGCTAAAGAAGTCTTTCAATTGCTTCATTCATTAGTGCTTGAAAAAAATTATGAGTTTTGGACTTTCGAAAGGCTTGGATATGCAAATGAAAGAATTATAAAAATTAATTCCATTCAGGATTTTCCAATTGATCTTGATCCATTGCATCTGGTTATTCTTTATAAAAGAGAAGAACCAATAAAAACATCAGAAGATTTGCCATTATTTGGAATTAATGATTCGGTTTTCCTTCAAAATGAAGATTGCCCTGGATTAATGACAAAAAAAGAAATTAGAGTTCAACTTCTTTCAGAACTGAACCTACCAAAGGAAGGGACGATATGGGATATAGGTAGTGGTGTTGGAAGCATAGGTTTAGAGGCTTTAAGAATATCTCCAAATCTCAAATTAGTTTCAATTGACAAAAGGATTGGAAGTAAAAATATAATTGAAGAAAATGCTAGAAGACTTGGAGTTAATCCATCTTTGATAATTGAAGATGAAGCATTAAATGTATTAAAGAAAAACAAAATAGCAAATAATCTTTTACATCCAGATAGAGTTATAATAGGAGGAGGTGGATCGAGTTCAAATTTAATTATTGAAGAAGTTTTAAAAAAAATAAATAATTTCTGTATTTTAATAATACCTTTAATATCATTAAAATCCTTATCAAAATTAGAGTCGATACTAAAGCCTAAAGTTAACAAGCTATCTATTAGTCAACATCAGTCATATAGAGGTATAAATATTGGAGATGATATTAGATTGTCACCGTTAAATCCTGTTTTCATTTTGAAAGGGGAAATTTAATATTTTTTATCTTTTATCAGGCTTAGCATCATGGGGTAGTCCCCAACCTAATTTATTTCTAAGAACTTGAAAGAACTCATGATCTGAAAGTCTAATAAATTTGACTGGATGATCACTTTTTCGAATTAATACTCGATCCTCTGGCCATACATAACAACCCGCACTGCCATCTACAACCATCATCAATCTCTCAGGTGTAGCAGGGAAAACTGTCACTGGTTCTTTATTGCTAAAGACAAGAGCTCTAGAGGCAAGTGAATGAGGAGATATAGGGGTAAGCTGCAAAACCGGACAATCAGGGGTAATCACTGGCCCACCAGCACTGAGTGAATAAGCTGTTGAGCCGGTAGGAGTAGAAAGGATTACGCCATCTGCAGAAATATCTACGGGCGCATGCCGACCAACAGAAATTTCAAAATGACACATGCTTGTCATAGGTTCTCTATGCAATGCCATTTCATTAAGACAAAGAGCTTCCCATCGACATTGATCTCCTCGCAAAACACTTACGACTAGACTAGTTCTCTCCTCAATATTCCATTGCCTTGCAACCAAATGTTTAAAAATTTTATCTATATCAGAAAGATAGGCCTCCGCTAAAAAGCCTAGATGTCCTGTATTTATAGTGAGTATAGGAATTCCCATTGGTGCAGTTTGTCTTGCCGCAGACAAAACAGTCCCATCCCCTCCTAAAACGATGGCAAGCAAAATTGAAGAATCGAATCCATCTGGAATACATGAGTTGTATCCTTGAGAACTAATGTATTGATCAGGATTAGCGAAACCTAATAAACCGCCTGCGCTACTAACTCTGATAACTTCATAACCAGAATCTTCTAGTTTTTTTTGAAAAGTTTTTGCTGTCTTAACAGCAAGCTCTTTCCCGTCATTAACGATCAGTCCTACTCGGGGCACCGATCATACTTCACAAACTATTTATCAATATTAGCAATTAAAGGTGAATAATATTTAATAATTACAATTAAAAATTAATTCAAAAAATATTTAAGTTTAAAATTGTTCTAAAAATCTGAGATCACTTGTATATAACTTTCGAATATCATCTAAGCCATGACGAACCATACAAAATCTTTCAACACCAAGTCCAGCGGCAAATCCACTATATTTCTCAGGATCAATTCCTAAGCCTTCGAGGACAGCAGGATCTACCATTCCACAACCCATAACCTCTAGCCATTTTCCTCTCCATTGGACATCAACTTCTGCTGATGGTTCAGTAAATGGGAAATAACTAGCTCTGAAACGAATAGGCAGGTCTCCAAAAAACGCTTTTAAAAAAGCCATTACTGTTCCTCTTAAATGACTAAAATCGAGCTTTTCATCTATTGCTAGTACCTCTATTTGATGAAAAACGGGCGAATGAGTAGCATCGACTGAATCTCGTCGATAGACCCTACCAGGAGAGACAATTCTTACAGGAGGTCTCTTGCTCTCAAGAGAACGAATCTGAACAGGCGAAGTATGAGTTCTTAAAAGATATTCACCTCCCAAATAAAAAGTATCTTGCATATCTCTAGCAGGGTGGTCAGGAGGAATATTTAGCGCCTCAAAATTGTAGTAATCATTTTCTATTTCAGGTCCTTCAGAAACTTGATATCCCAGTCCTAGAAAAAGATCAATTATTTGCTCAGTAGTTGTTATTAATGGGTGCTTATGTCCTTGAGGGACACCAGTGGGAGGAGCTGTAACATCTATAGTTTCTTTTATTAGTATCTGATTTAAAGCTTGAGTTTTTAAAAATTCAAGCTTTTCCTTTATTAACTCTTGCAATTGACTTTTTAAAACATTCGCTCTTTGACCAATTAAAGGTCTCTCCTCACTAGAAAGATTTTTCATCTCTCCCAACAAAAAAGAGATTTTCCCTTTTTTCCCAAGGAAACCCAACCTTAATTTCTCTATTGATTCAGAATTTTCAGCAGAAGCAATCTCTTTTGCAGCCTCGCTTTCTAAAATCTCTAGCTCGTTAATGAGCTGTTTTAGGGATAATTTTGAACTCAATGAATTTCTATCTCAATCACTAGTTTAATCGGCAATCAGTCCCAGTTCTAAAACCAACATCAAAAAAAATGAAACCATTGAAAATTTTAATTAGTAATGATGATGGAGTTTTTGCAGAAGGAATAAGAACTCTTGCAGCGACAGCAGCAAGCCGGGGCCATGACGTCACTGTCGTTTGCCCTGATCAGGAAAGATCAGCAACTGGTCATGGATTAACCTTGCATTCACCAATAAGAGCTGAAAGAGCAGACGAATTATTCGAGGAAAACATCATAGCTTGGGGTTGTAGTGGGACCCCTGCAGATTGCGTGAAACTCGCACTTAATGAACTTCTTGACCGAAAGCCAGATTTAATTCTTTCTGGAATTAATCACGGACCCAATCTCGGTACCGATATTTTCTGCTCCGGAACTGTAGCTGCTGCACTTGAAGGGACTTTGGATGGAATCCCTTCAATAGCAGTAAGCATTGCAAGTTTTCAATGGAAAAGTTTTAATTACGCTGGAAAACTAGCCCTAGATCTTGCAGAGAAAGCAATTAAACAAAATTGGCCAAACAATCTATTACTAAATTTAAATGTTCCCCCTTGCGATGAGAAACAAATGAGATCTTTAGTGTGGACAAGACTTTCCATAAGACAATACGAGGAACAATTCATCCGTCGAGTCGATCCTCGAGGAAATACCTATTTTTGGATGGCTGGGGAAGCAGTAAAAGATATTCAATCAGCTGGTGAAGGACCAAAAGAATGGCCAAGCGATGTATCACAAATAGCTTTATGTTCACCTTCTTTAACTCCTATTCAACCCGATCTTTTTTGGAGAGGAAATTTAAATGACTTGCCAAACCTAATATGAAGTTAGGTTTTCCTGAAAATTCTCTGCAATAACCATAAAGAAAAAATCAGCCCAATCAAATGCGCAAATAAAACTTGTGTATTACTTAAGACAGAGAGCATTTCTAAAGAAGTAATTGGATAATTTTCCATTGCTCTCATTCCCGCACCTATTGAAATTCCAGGAGCTTGCATTGACGCCTGAACGAACAAAGCACCTGCCAAAGATTGATATCCGACCGATGAGAAAACCAATCCCAACAAGTCAACAATTAAGCCTCTTTTAATTAATCGACTTGTTTCTCCTCTACTTGGTCGAGCTTCACTATCTATTGCTCTCCCAGTCTTAACAACCAGCCAACCCTGCCAAAGGCTAAAAAGCAATAAAATAAAAGCCAATGTCGTGAGAGACAAACCTGGTCCAAGGCCCAATGCTCTCTCTGAGTTTCGGGCTAAACTACTTCCAACATTGTTGAACAACAAAACACCCACTACTACTACACCCAAAATTGTTTGAATCCAAAACCGAATCCAACCAATTCTTCTCATTCCTAAAGAAAGCAATTGAAAGTCGCGTTGATCTGCCATCACGATGAATAAGGCGATAAACCAAACTTGCCATCAAAGCACAAAAATTGCACGCTTATTTTGATCCCTCTCTGTGCTCCTGAAAATGCAAAACTTCCTACAGCACTAGCTTTAGGTAGTTTCGATGGCCTTCACTTAGGTCATAAAAAAGTAATAAAAGCTATCACAAAAGAGTCCATTGGTATCCCAACAGTGGTTAGCTTCTGGCCTCACCCACGCGAAGTTTTATTCGGAGAATCCAGGTTAAGACTTGACTTACCTAATGAAAAAACATTGCTGCTCAAGCCGCTTGGGATAGAGCAATTAGTTTTAGTTCCATTTAATAAAACCCTTGCTTCTAAAAGTGCTGAAAATTTTGTAAACGAAATCCTAGTAAAAACTCTTCATGCTAAACACATAGCAGTTGGTGAAAACTTTAAGTTTGGTCGCAATAGAGAAGGTGACATTACTACTTTGAAACAAATTGGAGAATCACTAGGCATCAAGGTTTCAATAATTCCTATCCTTGAAGACCCTGATGGTCGACTTAGTAGTAGCAGAATACGAAAATCACTAACTGAGGGAGATTTAAAGCAAGCAAAATATCTTTTGAACCGTCCCTATACCTTTAGAGGAACAGTTGAAAGAGGTAAAGGTTTAGGTAAAAAAATTGGATGGCCAACAGCAAATTTAAAAATAGATGGACGAAAGTTTCTTCCATCGTTGGGGGTTTATGCAGCTTGGGCTTCCATAACAAATAAAAAAGAACGTTTCTATGCAGTTATGAATCTTGGTCCTCAGCCTACAATTGATCCAAACTCTTCTTCAGCTGTAGAAGTTCATCTTATAGACAAAGAAATCAACCTATTGGGACAAGAATTAATCATTGAACCAGTGCAAAGGATAAGACTTCAAAGAAAGTTTGAAAGCATTGAAACATTGAGCAAACAAATAAACTTAGATGCCAAATTTGCAAAAGAAATATTGACTAACAATATTTAACTTCAAGTAATTGTGGGATAAGCGTTAGATAGTCCCCAGACGACAAACAAGCCTATGCCACCTAGCAAAACCACTCCCCAAATAAGCACATTCATATTGTTTTCAGAATCATTTTCCACAATAAAATTTAAATACATATCCTTTAGTAAAGGATGACATGAAATCAATGACTGTCACCCCTCCATCTGATAATCGTATTGCTCAATTAATTGACGCGAACCTTGATCGAGCAAGAGAAGGGTTAAGAGTTATGGAAGATTGGTGCAGGTTTGGTCTTAAGAGAAATGATTTATCTATCCAAATCAAAGATTGGAGGCATCAATTAGGATCACTCCACCACAAAATCTACAGAGAAGCAAGACTTACATCCGAAGATCCAGCCATGGGATCTTCACATCCGTTACAACAAAAAAGACTAACTCCAGAGGATATATTTATTGCAAACTCATCCAGAGTTCAAGAAGCTTTAAGAGTATTAGAAGAATTCACTCGAATAACAGATCCAAAGCTCTCTGAACTAGCAACAAGAATTAGATACGAAACTTATGAGATCGAAATCAAAGTACTTAATGTAAAAGAAGGTATAGACAAAAGGCAAATCCTGAAAGAATGTCCTCTATATTTAATCACTGCAAATAGTCAAAACCTTAAAGAAATTGTCCTTCAAGCTTTAGAAGCAGGTATAAAAATAGTTCAATATAGAGAGAAATTTTTAAAAGATAGCCAAAAAGTTAATCAAGCTAAAGACTTAGCATCTCTTTGTAAAAAATATAATTCTCTTTTTATAGTTAATGATCGTATTGATATCGCCCTTGCTGTTGACGCCGATGGAATTCATTTAGGGCAAGAAGATATCCCAACCAAAATCGCTAGAGACCTCTTGGGGGATCAAAAGATTATTGGACGAAGTACACACTGTCTTAAAGACATAAAGAATGCCGAAGAGGAAGGCTGTGATTATATTGGGATAGGTCCTATTTTCCCCTCTGAAACAAAAAAGAAACTAAATCCAATTGGGATTGACTACCTTCGAAAGGGATTAAAAAACACTCTCCTACCAGCTTTTGCTATTGGCGGAATCAATAGCTCAAATATCAACAAAATAAACCAAATCAACAATCTACGTATCGCTGTCTCAAATGCAATCATTAATTCAAATGACCCTTTTTCAAAGACCAAAGAGCTATTAAAGTTTTTAACATGAGATTAAGAATTAACGGTGAAGTCAAAACCATTGACAATTCTGATGAAGAATTCTTCCTGGAGGGTTTAATTAAACATTTAGGCTATCAACCTCAATTGGTCGTAGTTGAATTAAATGGCATCATCATCAACCCAAATAGTTGGATCAATACAAAAATAAAAGATGGAGATTGCTTAGAGGTTGTGACAATTGTTGGAGGAGGTTCTTACAGTTAATTCTTACAGAATAAAAAAGTGCTCAATTCTACTCGCATTCACTGGATTAAAAGAAAAAGAATTTTTTCTTTTCTGGCTGCTTCAGCAATAATCTTTTCTCTTATATTTATCAATCCTAGCCTTGCAACAGCTGCCAGTGGTGGACGAATAGGCGGAGGAAGCTTCAAGGCTCCTTCTGCTCCACGAAGTCAAAACTACGGAGGCTATGGAGGTAATAACTTTCGAGGCTATGGAGGTGGTTATAGAGGTAGTGGAATAGGCTTTCCTTTCTTATTGCCAATATTCGGCTTTGGTGGGGGTGGAATTTTTGGATTTTTAATACTTATGTCAATCGTTGGTGTAATTGTTAATTCATTTAAAAACTCTTCAACTATTTCTAGCCCAAGGAATAATGAAATAGTTTCTCAATCAGGAAACACAACGAAAGTTTCCTTAATACAGTTTCAGATTGGATTACTTGCAAGTGCTAAGGAAATCCAAGTAAAGCTTAGAGACCTTGCTTCTTCCTCAGACACCGCAACATCATCCGGTCTTCAAAGAGTTCTTCAAGACACAACTCTTGCCTTATTAAGGAAGCCTGAACTATGGGTCTACTCAAATATAGAGACAGGATCCGTTCCATTCTCCTCCGCAGAATCAACATTTAATAGGATTTCAATAACTGAAAGAAGCAAATTAGAAGCAGAGCTCACTTCAAACTATTCCGGCGAAATATCTACATCAGAAAGTACTGAATTCAAACCTGGTGATTCCGACCAAACTAATGAATTTATTGCGATAACAATTCTTGTAGCAACCAAAAAGAATTTAAGCCTAGACAACTCGGCAAATAACGAAGTTATAACAGAGGCCTTGAGGCTCTTAGGGTCAATATCCTCAAATGACTTGATAGCCTTAGAAGTTATCTGGCAGCCAGAAGGAAAAGGAGAGACTTTGAGAGAAGAGGAACTAGTAACTCAATACCCAAATCTTAAACATTTATAAAGTCAGTGCCCAAAGTAACAAAAAATCTGATTTCTTTATATTTTTTTCAACTTATTTACGTAAACAACATGCGAAAAACACACAAATAACAGTTAGCATTCCCTCACAGTATTTATTAATTATAGAAGTGTCGGCTTCTTCTCACCCAGAACCTCGTTCAATGAAATGGGAAAGCTCAGGCGAGCTTGCTCAAAGAGATCTATCGGAACTTGTTAATCGTCTTCTTGATGTTGAATCAAGCAATAATAGTGATGAACTAACAAGACTTGGTAGCAAATATGACGAAGAATCTTAAGACTATAAATACCCCCTTGCGCTCCTTAAGTTCTTAGCTCAATTTAAGACAAAGAGAAAGAATTAATGAGAAGAAAAACTATACAATGGATAAATACACCCGTTCTATCTGAGGCAATATTCCGTTACCAAAAAGGCCTACTCCCTAATTCAATGAAATTATGGTTAGAGCAAGTTTTAGAGATAAACCATAAGAAATCTATTTAAAATGTTTAGATAATTTCCTGAAAATTAAGAAGACAAAATTCTTAAAGCAGCCATTGCCGCCCCATACCCATTATCAATATTCACTACTAATAATCCTGGAGCACAACTTGCCAGCATTCCCTCTAAAGCGGTTTTTCCACCATCACTAATCCCATAACCAACTGAAACAGGAAGTCCAATAATTGGCTGAGGAATTAATCCAGCTAGCACCGTCGGAAGAGCACCTTCCATCCCAGCACATGCAATGACTACTTTTGCTAATTTAATTTCTTCTATCCTTTCCAGAAGTCTATGAAGCCCTGCTACTCCAACATCAATCAATAACTTAGTTTTTATTCCATGTACCTTCAATGCTATTTCGGCTTCGGCTGCCACTCCTAAATCACTTGTCCCTCCAGTCAAAATAATTACTTCCTCCCCAGAAAAGGTACATTCCTCAATCACTCCCATAGTTAAACAACCAGATATTTCATGAAAATTTGCAGAAGGAAATTCAATTAAAAGTTTTTCTCCCTTTTTTTTTGTAAGTCTTGTCACCAAAGCCGTTTCAGAGGCTAGCTGATATTTCCTCAATATTTTAGAAATTTGTTCAATTGATTTATGCTCTCCCCATATGGCCTCAATCACGCCAAGACGACTTCGTCTTTGAAAATCAATAATTGATTCATCCATTTTTATTCTGGGTTTAGTTCCCCCTCAAAAATCAGTGGGAAAGGATTTCCATTTTTTTCACCAGTTTCCTTTCTGGCAATCTTTTCGAAATCCTGCTGTACAAGGTTGACTTCTGACTGTGAGATGTTTTTCCAAACTTCTCTTGACTCCCAACCGATCAATAATGTTGCTTCTTCAACTTTAGGATCCCAAAAAAGTTGGCGTCCCAAAAAACCATCTTGTTTTAATAACCATGGTTCCCAACTACCCTCTTCGGCTTTCAACCAAGCATTTTTAAATTTTTTCGGGACATCAAGCTTAAGGTGCTCGACAATAGAGTCCTTTGGAAGATTTAGTTTAAAAGAAGACTCAGCTTGAATGTTTTTCACGTTTCCAAAAAAGGACAATAGAAGCATCAAAATAATTAAAAGAAAACTAAATGTTTTTTCAATAAAGAATTTTTTCCTACTGGTTCTCATTTTTTCTCATCAACACAACTGCATGACAAGATATACCTTCCTCTCTCCCCTCAGCACCTAATTTCTCATTTGTAGTTGCTTTGACTCCAATATCATTAATATTCACTCCTATTTTTTTTGATATGTTCTCCTTCATTAAGTCAATATAAGGTTTTAATTTTGGCCTTTCAGCAACAATAACTGAATCAATATTTTGTACATGCCAACCTTTTTTCTCAATTATTTGAATAACCTTTTCAAGAAGAATCAAACTATCTGCATTTTTCCATTGAGGGTCATCTGGAGGGAAATACTTCCCAATATCTCCAAGAGATAAAGCCCCTAAAATTGCATCCATAATTGCATGAGTAAGAACATCTGCATCACTATGTCCATCAAGGCCTAATCCTTCAGGATGTTTTAAATTGACACCTCCAAGAATTAGGGGACGGCCCGGCACCAAGCGGTGCATATCATAGCCGTTGCCGATCCGGAGCTGAGGGGAATTATCAATCATACCAATCGATCTCGAGAGAGGATTTTCGACCTGAGACTCATCTTTGATTCAATTACATAAGTTTATGAACAACTTAATTAATAGGATGTGTCATTCAATTTCATCATAGTTCAAATCCGAACGAACGTAAGTTGATTTATATACAAGCAATTTAAAACCTAATGTTATAGTCAAATTTCAAATACTTACTAATATTTTCTTCAAAGAAGTGAAAACAATGATTTTTATACCTGCCAGAATGAAAAGTTCCAGATTCCCTGGAAAACCTTTGGCACCTATAGATGGTATTCCTATGGTCGTACACTGTGCAAGAAATGCAATTAAGACTGGATTGGAAGTATATGTATGTACAGATTCAAAAGAAATAGATTATCTTTGAGAAAAACTTATTAAATAAAAATTGTTTGAATTTAATTGATTCTCTTTTTGTGACCTATCTGTGACGCTCTTTTCTAAGCACAGATTTCTTTAGATGTTAGTCATAGCTGGAATCTGTTCACCAATCTGGGTAACATTCGTATTCTTTGCCCATTAGTAAGCTCTCTTCAGCTTTTAATAATGAACTCCTTTGATCGAATGACAATTTGTCGAGCTTCCAGAGTTCATATAAATCTGGTCTACGTAACTGGGTTCTGATTTCTCTTTGCTTCTTTCTCCATTCTTTAATTAATTTATGGTTTCCACTTAGAAGGATATCAGGAACTTTCAAACCTCTGAAATCTGATGGTCGTGTGTATTGAGGATGTTCTAAAAGAAACTCATTATGGCTTTCTTCTCTCAAAGATTCCACACTGCCAAGAGTTCCAGGTAATAGGCGTACTATTCCATTAATAATAGTTATTGCAGGTATTTCTCCCCCAGTAAGAACAAAGTCTCCAACTGATATCTCTTCATCCGCTAAAGACCTAATCCTCTCATCAAAGCCTTCATAGCTACCACATAGCAATATGAGTTGATCTTCTTTTGACCATCTGTAAAAGTCAGATTGAGATATTTTTCTACCTTGTGGGGTCATCAAAATCACTCTTCTTTTTTTGAACTTAGGGATTTGCTCAAATACAGAAAAATAGGGTTCTGGCTTTAAGACCATTCCAGAACCTCCCCCGTATGGCTCATCATCAACTTTTCGATAATTATCTATTGCATATTCACGTGGGTTATGTGTATGAATAGATGCTATTTCCTTTTCAAATGACTTTTTTATAATTCCATGATTAAAAAAACTATTAAAAGCTTCTGGGAAAAGACTTACTACATCGAACCTCAATTTACACATATAAACTAACTCCCTTCATAACCAAAACTATTAAGCCTAGAAGATTTACTTCTCCAATCAGGCTCCACTTTAACAAATAATTCCAAATAGACATTTCCATTAATTAAAGTTTGAATTTGCAATCTTGATTCCTTGCCAATTTTTTTCAACATGCTTCCACCTTTACCAATTAAAATTCCTTTTTGACTTTTTTTCTCAACACAAATAGTTGCAAGAATTCCTATTCTTGAATTCTGATTAGATTTTTTCTTCGAAGGTATGTTTTCAATTTTATCAATAGTCACTGCGACACTATGAGGAACTTCTTCGCGTGTATTTATTAAAACTTGTTCTCTTATAAATTCAGCCATTAAAAATTCCTCAGGCTGGTCACAAGTTATATGACTTGGATACAACTGAGGTCCAAAAGGTATTCTTTCTTCTATTTCATTAATCAAATCATTACATGCCTCTCCTGTACGGGCACTGCAACAAAAAATTGGCCAATTTATGCCCTCAAAAAATTCAAAATATTCTCTCTTTCTCTCTGTAAATTGACTTGACTCTAAAAGATCCCATTTATTTAAAGCAACAATCACAGGGATTTTTAAATTCTTGATCAAATTAAAAATAAATGCGTCACCCCTTCCGGGAGAATGGTTGGCTTCAAAAATAACTAAAACTGCATCGACCTCTCCGATTGACCTCTTAGCACTCTGCACCAGTCTTTCACCTAATAAATGATGTGGTTTATGAATTCCAGGAGTATCAACAAAAATAATTTGAGATTTTTCCTTTGTTAGTATTACTTTTAATCTATTTCTAGTGGTTTGAGCAATAGGGGATGTAATTGCTATTTTTTCACCAATAAATTTGTTAATTAAAGATGATTTACCTACATTAGGTCTGCCTATTAATGCAATAAATCCTGACCTAAAGTTTTCTTGATTTAAATCTCTCAAAGACATTTACTCTCTCTTCGATTATCTATCCTTACTCTAAAAGTGTAATAAAACCATGAATGATCAGAAACCAACTTTTAAGCAAGCCATGAA
Organism: Prochlorococcus sp. AG-402-K14; assembly: GCA_003216815.1. Classification (GTDB taxonomy): domain Bacteria; phylum Cyanobacteriota; class Cyanobacteriia; order PCC-6307; family Cyanobiaceae; genus Prochlorococcus_B. The sequence goes on from QCIG01000004.1 coordinate 20,923, forward strand.
CGCAACAATGATATGGTGCAAAAGTTGGGAAAATGATGAAATAAGTGACGAAGTTATTGCTGATCGAATTAGCGAGCTAATTAAAACAGTTGAGGGGGCAAGAGGTTTTTTTGTAGTTAGTCTCTCAATAGATTGTCCTTTGATGGATAGATTTCCTGATGCTTTAATTTTCCAATTAAGAAGTTGTGGTGAAATTGTTGTTGACTTAATCGTAAAAAATCTTGCCATGAGCTCAGCAATGGTAATCGCTCATCGAGAAAATAGTGATCCTCAAGAATTTCAATCAGAGAGAATAAAAATTCGCTGCATTGAGTTACTTAAATTACTGGATTCAAATAAGGTAAAAAAACGTTTAGATGTTTTACTTGAAGCAACAAAAGGAAATGGAAAAGATTTGAGATTTCTTAATAAATGGGGGTATAATAATAAACAAATAAACGCAATATCAGAGAGTATTTATAAGGTCGCGACATAAAAAAAGAGCCTTTCGGCTCTTTTTTTATCTTGAGTTAAAGAATTAATCTCTTCTTCCACCGCCCTGAAGAGCAATAATCAAACGAAGAACAAAAACAAATAAATTTATATAAGTTAAGTACATCCCCAATGCCCCTGCTAAATATTGTTCATCGTTATATCTCCTTGGCATTGTATAGAAATCTACGAATGACATTGCAACAAAAAGTACCGTTCCAAAGCCAGCAATCATTAATTCAAATCCACTTCCTCCGAACATACCTGGAGCAAAAAAACCTCCAATAAATTGGAAAACCATTGCAATAATCAACCCAAGCAACCCAAGGCCCACTGCACCTTGCAAAGCTTGGCCAACGTTATCACTCATTTTCCTACCAACTGAAGATGCAATCACAAAAGTGATCCCAGTAGCGAATACAGCAGTTCCTATCGCTCCCATTCCTGCAACTTGAATAGCTAGTCCAACAATCCCACTAAGAGTGAAACCAGTAAGCAAGCTAAATCCAGTCAAGAGTGGAAGAGCTTTAGAATTATTTGCATTGTTGGCAGCACTGCTTGCCATGAAGAATAGAACTATCTCGGCAATAAAGGCCACGATAAATAACGGGCCGAATATAGGATTATTAGTTACCTGTAAGGAAAGTCCACCTAGGACACCTAATCCAGTTAAGGCCATACCTCCGCCCACATAAGGCAGAGCTTTGTTTACTACATTTGGACCAATAAGTGCACTTGATTGTGCTTCACGAATAGCCTGTTGGAAATTGCTGTTTGCTGGCATAACGCACCAGATAATTAATTATTACTGCCTACTTTGACACAAATAAAAAAAGTTTTCAGAAATGTGAATGCGGATCACCCTATCGTCTTCTTTTATCTAGTTCTGCATAAGCATCAACCACACTTTGAACTAATGGATGTCTTACTACATCTGCAGAGGTAAGTCTGCATACTGAAATCCCATCAACCTTTTCGAGTAAATCTGCCGCTTCAATAAGTCCACTTACCTGCCCGAATGGCAAGTCTACTTGGGTTATATCTCCAGTTACGACCATTCTTGATCTCTCACCAAGCCTTGTAAGCACCATTCTCATTTGAGCTTGGGTCGTATTTTGAGCTTCATCTAGTATCACAAAAGATTCTTCTAGCGTCCTCCCTCGCATATAAGCCAAAGGAGCAACCTCAATCACATTTTTCTCTATTAATAAATTAGTTTTTTCTTGTCCAAGTAAAGAATGAAGTGAATCATATAAAGGTCTCAAATAAGGATCTACCTTTTGCTGAAGATCTCCTGGCAAAAAACCCAATCTTTCTCCAGCTTCAACTGCAGGTCTAGTCAAAATAATTTTCTCAATTTTTCTATCTGTAAGCATTCGCACAGCTAATAAAGTTGCTAAGAATGTCTTACCTGTTCCTGCTGGACCTAAAGCAAAGGTAAGATCATTTTTTTCCATTTCTTCTACATAAATTTTTTGTCTAATTGTTCTTGGTCTTAAAAGATTTCCTCTTTGACTTCTAGCTAAAACTTTATTTGTAGATGACGCATAATCATTTTTTTTTCCATTATCCAATGCTCCAGCCGCGGCATGTAAATCAACAGCTGAGACAATTTGTCCGTCTTGCCAAATTGGTCTAACTAATTCAACAATTGCTGCAGCTCTCTCTAATTGACAAGAGTTTCCTTTAATTTCTAGTTGTAGCCCCCTTAATGCAAAAGTAGCACCAGTAAGACTTTCCAATCTATGTAGCGTTGCCTGGCCAGTTCCTGACAAAGCAGTAGCAGCATCAGAGTCAGGCAGATCAATACAAAAGCGACCTTCAGTGGTTGCTTCAGACATAAATTTTCTTGAAGTTATTGATATTCATCTAAAACTTCTTATTCAGAAGTTTCGGATGCAGGTGCATCTTTTTTCTTTGCCAATCTCTCTTCCTCTTGTTTTTGCTTACCTATTACTTCAGCTGGCCGAACTTTCTTTTCAAGGATTCCTCCTTTTTCTAATAAAGTCCTAACAGCATTTGTAGGCTGTGCGCCCTGACCAAGTCGAATTCTCAAGGCCTCAGTATCTAGTCTCGTTTCTTTGGTTCTTGGATTGTAAAAGCCTAATTCCTGAAGGGGGCGACCATCTCGCCTTGATGTGCTATTACAGGCAACTAGACGAAAACTGGATTCACGCTTTTTACCAAACCGCTTTAGGCGGAGCTTGATCATCTTCGATTTATTTGTAAGTGGATTGAACTCAAAGGTTCTTCAATTTAATAATACTCCAATGAGGTTTGATTTCGCCTTTTGGTATCTCTAAAGGTCACCAAAACCTTTCTTTTTTCTTATTGGTCGCTTTCTTCGAGGAGCTGCACCAGGGACTCCTCTTCCTTTTCTCGACTGATTTGGATTAGCGCCTAAAGAAGGCATCCCAGAAAGTTCTCCCATACCAGGAAGGCCTCCTCCCATACCAGGAAGACCTCCTCCAGTTGACATCTGCTTCATTAAGCCTCGCATCCTCTGGAAATCTGAAAGAACTTTATCCACATCTGCCGGTTGATGGCCGCTTCCTTTTGCAACTCTTCGACGTCTTGATGGTTGTGCTGCCAATAATTCAGGCTTAATCCTTTCATCAGATGTCATTGAACCAATCATTGCTTCAATTTTTTTAAGTTGATCTTCTCCACTTTTAATCATTCCATCATCAATTTTATTCATCCCAGGAATCATTTTTAACAATCCTCCTAAAGAGCCCATTCTCTTAATCATCCTCATCTGCTTGACAAAATCTGAGAAATCAAAAGTTGCTTCTTGAAGCTTTTTTTGCATGACTTCTGCATCAGCTATCTCTACCTCTTTCTGTGCTTTTTCAACAAGTGTTAAAACATCGCCCATCCCCAAAATTCTGCTTGCCATCCTTTCGGGATAAAAAGGTTGTAATGCCTCAACTTTTTCTCCAGTACCTATAAATTTGATTGGTTTTCCACTTATTTTTCTAATTGAAAGAGCAGCGCCACCTCTTGAATCTCCATCAAGCTTCGTAAGGACAGCTCCTGTTATCCCAACTTTTTCATGAAAACTTCTCGTAATATCTGCGGCCTCTTGGCCAATCATTGAATCAACTACCAACAAAACCTCATCAGGTTGGACGGCCTCTTTGATACGAACCATCTCGCCCATCATTTCTGTATCTATTTGAAGTCGCCCAGCAGTATCCACAAGAACAGTATCAAATCCTTCTTCCCTAGCTTTTTCCAATCCTTTTCTAGCAATCTCCTCAGGATTCAAGTTGGAACCTAGATTTAAAACTGTTACATCAATTTGATTCCCTAAAGTTACTAATTGATCAATAGCTGCTGGTCTGTATGTATCAGCTGCAACTAATAATGGCTTTTGATTTTTTTCTTTAAGAAGCAACCCAAGTTTTGCTGTGGCTGTAGTTTTTCCTGCCCCCTGAAGTCCAGCCATCAAAATAACAGTTGGTTTTTCCTTTGAATTTGCCAAGGGATCATTCTCCCCCCCCATGACATTCACAAGTTGCTCATGAACTACTTGAATGAATTTCTGTCCTGGGTTAATACCTCTGACAACTTCTGTACCAATAGCCTTTACTCTTACTTCTTCAATAAATTCTTTTACTACAGATAAACTTACATCTGCTTCTAATAGAGCTCGTCTGACCTGCTTGAGAGCTTCATCAACGTTTTCCTCTGAAATCTTGGCCTCACCCTTAAATGCCTTTACAGCATCTTCAAATTGATTTGTTAGTTCTTCAAACATTTTCTTAGAGCTACAGAATTAATTTAAAAAATTATTTTTTTAATTTCCACTAATATAATCAACTACCTGCCAAATATTTTTATTCTTACCTATAATATATTTCACTTTAAGAGAAGGAATGACTGTTTCGGACAATATTTCACCTGTAGAACTAATTCTTTTATCTTTATAATTCAATTCAACATCTGCTGCGATTCTATTATTTGATCTTTGAACAATATTGATTGTAGTTATATTTGCATCAATAACCTGACTTTGACTCAATAATTTATCTTTTTTTCTTTGATTAATAACTCTTTTAAAAAGAGATGGTCTAGCCACATCAATAAGAATATCACTTTCCAATCCTTTCAAAATATCAGCTTTCCCCTTCAACCATGATTTAATAAGAAATTCAATTTCCAGATCCGAAGGCACAACAGAAATCAAAGGAATTGATTTATAAACATCGAACCTTTCATTATTAATTAACATTTCATTAGATCGATTATTTTTAGCTTTAATGTCGCCTTCTTTACTAATTTCGGAGCTAGGAACATTATTTAAATTGTTATTCTCAGATGATTTTCTCTGTGTAAGTATTCCTAAACTTGTTCCAACAATAAATAATCCAAAAAATGCTATAAAACTAGTATAAATTGGTCGTTTTAATATATAAGATTTAAAATTTGAGTTAGTTATCTTTGCAAATATTGAATTATATTTAGAAATTAACTTTTTAATTAAATCAAGTCTTAATAAAGCTTCTTTACTTTTTAATCTAGGTTTGGAAGGATTTTCTTTAAAAATTTCATCCACAACTCCTCCTGGCATTTGCAAATTGGCCTCTCCATCTATGGCATTAGAGGAATTGTTCTCTATTTGTTGTTCAGGACCTAAAGAAGATAAGAATGAAAAACCTGCCTTTGCAATTCCTAATGCTCCTTTTGTTTCCAATTGCTCTACATATTCTTGTACTGCTCCAGAGGCGAACCACTCATCAAGATTTACATTTTGTGTTTCAACGTCACTAAAACCAACCAAAACATCTTTTTTCAACCAATTTCGACAATAATCACACAGGGCTCCCAGCGTTTCACCAGGATAATTATTTAACCAATCTTTTAATTTTTCATCTGAACTACTTCTAAAACGAGATTCAGCTTGTTTTATATCGCCTAATAAGAGGTCAAGGCATCCAATTAATGGCATTGCATCAAAACCATTAATGTTGATATTTCGAAGATATTTACGAGCCTCTTGCATGAGTTCTGGATTCCTATAGCAGAAGCCAGATGCAATTAAAGAGAACGCGGCAAGAAATCCTGCATCTTCTGATCCCCTTCTATACCAATTTATGTAAAGTTTTGACTGTTCTTTTGCAGTCAAAAATTTCCTAATTTGAAGGAAAAACAACTCAAAATCATTTTGATTTAATCCTCCTATTTTTTCTGAATTTCTTTTCCCTTCAAGTCCACCCCTTTTATTAACAAAATCCTCCAATAGCCTCAAACCTTCCTGATGAGACTTTTCATCAGCTTTATCTCTACTTAATAAGTCGAGAATTCTATATGGAAGTAAAGTTTCTAAATCAGATTCAAGAGTTTTTCTTTCTTCTACAAGCTTTCCCATTCTTTGCAGTAGCTGTATACCTTCCTGAAGCAACTCTGCACCTGAGGCATATCTTCTACATGACTGCTCATCAATAGATGCATCTCTACAAGACAAGGCTGCAATTAATGTCAAATCAGACTCTCTGCCACTACCCAAAGCAGGGGCTTGTGGTGGTTGCAATGCTTTTTTTGCAAGCTTAAAAGCTTGCAAAGAAGCATTTGATTCCCAGAGAAGAAGTAAACCGGCAACTTCTCGATTTGAAGACAAATCAAGCCCAGAAGAGCCCTCAATAAGAGCAAGCTCGTAAGATTGACGCTGACTGGGATTAGACAGAAGATCTGCAGAAAGTCTTAGAAGCTCAGATCGCTGAGCTAAAACTTCGAAAGTAAATCCTTGCTTGGGAGGACGATCTAGTCTTAACTGAAAAGCCCGTAAGACTTCTTCAGCATTTGCAGCAGGGCTAACCCCCAATAAGCGAAAATGATCAATAGGTAATTCCAATCGCTGCTAGGTAATTAGAAAAAAGCTCTAGGCATCGTAAGGGGTTTTAACCATTTTGCATCCATTGACGCTTAAAGTCTAAAAAGGATTGATACGTGAATATGAAAGAAGTCATGTCTTCCAAACCAAACCAAATCAGCCAAGACCCTACTCAGCACAGGGAACACGCCGACAGATTAACCAATCTAGATGATTCTAAACCTGCTGAAATCAACAGAGAAATTGGTTTAAATCTTTTCAAAGATATGACATTGGGAAGAAGATTTGAGGATAAATGCGCTGAAATGTATTACAGAGGAAAGATGTTTGGGTTTGTTCATCTTTACAACGGGCAGGAAGCAATTAGTACAGGTGTTATTGGAGCGATGAAACGAAAACATGACTGGTTTTGCAGCACCTACAGAGATCATGTTCATGCTTTGAGTGCAGGAGTACCTGCAAAAGAGGTAATGAGCGAGCTATTTGGGAAAGAGACAGGCTGCAGTAAAGGCAGAGGGGGGTCTATGCATCTCTTTTCAAAAGAACATCATCTTCTTGGAGGTTATGCCTTTATAGGCGAGGGTATTCCAGTAGCTCTTGGGGCGGCTTTCAGCAGCAAATACAAGAGGGAGGCTCTTAAAGAAAAGAGCGATGCTGTAACCGCAGCCTTTTTTGGAGACGGAACTTGTAATATTGGGCAATTTTATGAATGTTTAAACATGGCCCAATTGTGGAAGTTACCGATCATATTCGTAGTAGAAAATAATAAATGGGCAATTGGAATGGCCCATGATAGGGCAACTAGTGAGACAGAAATATGGAGAAAAGCTTCTGCATTTGGGATGCCAGGAGAAGAGATTGATGGAATGGATGTTTTAGCTGTAAGGGGTGCCACTCAAAGAGCTTTAGAGCGCGCTAGAGCCGGGGATGGACCTACCTTAATAGAATGCCTTACTTATAGATTTAGAGGGCATTCATTAGCTGATCCAGATGAGCTGAGATCTGAGAAAGAGAAAGAATTCTGGGCCAAAAGAGATCCCATCAAAAAGCTAAAAAAAGATCTAACTATTGCTGGATTAGCATCCGATGAAGAATTGAAAAATATTGAAAAAGAAATTGATTTAGAAGTTAATGAGGCTGTTGAATTTGCTCTAAATGCACCGGAACCTGACCCCAAAGAGCTAACCAAATATATCTGGGCAGAAAACTAGGATAATAAATTTTCAAATTCCACTTGGGAGCTTTCGTGTGAGGTTTCTCAATTTCCTCAAAGCTTTTAGTTCTACTTGTCTAACCCTCTCACGCGAAACCTGTAACAATCTTCCTATCTCTGCAAGTGTATGCCTTTCATTACCTTCTAATCCAAATCTAAGCCTAATAACGTGCTGCTCTTGTTCACTTAAATGACTCAACCACCTTCCTAGTTGCTCTTGATGAATTTTTTGTTCAACTTTATCTAAGGGTTCTTCTCCTGATCCATCTGCTATTAAATCTCCCAAAAAGCTACGACCTTCATCTCCATTCACTGGTGCATCAAGACTACTTGTAGTAAGAGCTTGTCTCAAAATCGAATCAAGTTCTTCTACCTCAATTTCCATTGCCTCAGCTATTTCAAGGCGGCTGGGCATAGCTCCAAGTTTATGAGCCAAGTCCAAACTAATTTTTCTTATAGTCGCTAATCTTTCACTTAAATGAACAGGTAGTCGAATAGTTCTTGACTGACAGGCAATGGCCCTAGTCATACTTTGTCTAATCCACCAAAAAGCATAAGTAGAGAACTTATAACCACGAGTAGGATCAAATTTTTCTACCGCTCTTTCTAAACCAAGAGAGCCTTCTTGAACTAGATCAAGTAGTTCAAGGCCTTTTCCTTGATACTTCTTTGCAACGCTAACTACTAATCGAAGATTGGCTTTCATCATTCTCTCTTTGGCTCTTCTCCCAATTCGAATCAATCTTCTTTGATGAGAATTAAATTCCTTACTTTGCTCTTTTATTTGCCCATCTTCTGTGAGACTCATCATCGTTTGAACCTGATTCCCAAGTTCAATTTCTTCAGCAGGTGTTAACAGAGGAACCCTTCCAATCGAGGAAAGGTACCAACTAATTGGATCACTGCTGCGTCGTTTTTGTGATTCAGCAGGCTTGGGTGCAGATGAAACCATTGTTTCTAGACCCCTTACTTCAAAGTGATAAGACTTTCCTACAGAAATCGTCAAAGAAGCCTGGGTTTCAAGAAGGCTTCAGATTCTGTTGACGATTAGTTAACAAATGGCACAAAATTGACCTTTTTTAGCCCTGTAAATGTTTGTTTCAAAACATATCAACTGCTTTCTTTTTTTATTAATTCACTAAGAAAAGTGCAAATAGTGCTAGCTGTGCTCCCTTTTGAGCAAGCTGCACCAGCATATGCATGCATTAATGCTGATGCAGCTAGCAAATTAGTATCCAATCGCTTATTACTTGCCAGGCCAAAAGCTCCCATCCCTGAAACAAAACCAGCCAAAACATCGCCAAGGCCAGTTCTTGCAACACTTGAATTCACTTGTCCAATTTGCCAGGTTTTCCCTTTTGGATCAGAAATAACACTATGTGCACATTTCAGTAAAACCGAAGAACTGCAAATTTTTGCAGCTTCAATTCCAGCCTTCATAGGATTCGAACAATCGATAAAAGGAAATAGCCTTTTAAATTCATCAAGATGAGGGGTAAGCCAGGTAGGTCCTTTTCTATCATTTAGCCATTTCCAACCTTTAGAAGTTATCGACATACGATTTATTGCATCAGCATCAAGAACAAGTAGTCCTTTGAAATCCTGTAAATTTTCGCCAAAACAATCTTTTTCATCTGAAATTCCTAATCCAGGTCCAAGCAAAATCGAGTCAAACCTATTTAATTCAACTTCATTTAAAACTTTGGAAAAATCTGAAGAACCGTCCTGAAAAGTATTTAGATCTCCAAGCCATAAGACTTCAGGGTGCGTGCTCCAAAGAGCGGATGAAACAGAATTAGGCAAAAAGGCGCTAACACTACCAATTCCGCTTGCCAAAACACCATTCAAAGCAAGGGATGCTGCTCCCCTGTATTTATCACTTCCTGCAACGACCAGAACTCTTCCTCTTTGGTATTTACTTTTACTTTTACTTGGCTTCGGCCAAGCATAAGTAGACAAATCTGAGAAAGAAATCCTTAGAGGCTGGGTTTCAGGAAGATCAGCCAAAATCTTATCTGGGATCCCGATATCTAATCTCTCTAAATCACCTACAAAATCAATAGCTGAATCTTGAATCAACCCAGACTTAAATAGGCCCAAAGATAATGTAGAAGAGGCTCTGCATGATGTATTTGATATTATATTTCCTTTATCTGAGTCCAATCCTGCAGGGACATCAATACTAATTAATTTATCAGGACTAAATGTCTTCTTCTTATTCAATAAGTGAACTATTTCATCAGAAATAATTCTTGATTGACCTAATCCAAATAAAGCCTCAATCCATAATAAATCAGAATTCGAATCGGGTTTATTCAAAAGGGTTTTAATACCAATCTGCACTGCATAATCGAAATGTTTTTGTGTTAATTCTTTTTTCAATGGGAATGGACACCAAATAGAGATATCAACACCTGCCATATAAAGTTCTCTTGCAACAACGAGACCATCGCCTCCATTGTGACCTGGCCCTACTAAAACTATTGCACCATTTTCAATCAATCCTTGTCTGTCTAATATCCATGAAGAGATACCAATCCCTACTTTTTCCATAAGAGCTTCAATAGGCATACCCATAGAAAACATTTTTTTTTCTATGTTTTGCATCTGCTCTGAAGAAACCATCAAATGTTTCGAATCAAATTGAGGCCAATTCAAAATCAAAAAGCAACCAAACTCACTATGAATAGAAGCTACTATCAATGCCCATGAATGTGGAAGCAAGAGAAACAAAAAAAGTTTTAAATCATTTGACTTCAGAAGAAACAGTCGCGAAAACATTAAAAAGACTGCAAACATTTTCTGGAAATCATTCGGTTGTAGTGGGGCTTTCCGGAGGTGTAGATAGCTCCTTAACTGCTGCTCTTTTGTGTGAAGCTGGTTGGGATGTAGTTGGATTAACTTTGTGGCTAATGAAAGGGAAAGGTTCTTGCTGCTCAGATGGATTAATTGATGCTGCAGGAATATGTGATCAACTGGGAATCAAGCATCACATAATGGATTCAAAAGAACTCTTTCAAAAAGAAATAATCAAAAATGTCGTAGAAGGATATGAGGAAGGAATTACCCCTTTGCCCTGCTCACGCTGCAACAAATCAGTCAAATTCTCGGAGATGATGAAATGGGTTAAAGAAAATAAAAATATCGAAAAGATCGCTACCGGGCATTACGCAAGGATTAGATACTCAAATGAATCTTTCAACAAAAATGATCTCCCAAGTGATGGAATTAAAAGACATAAGCTTTTAAGAGGTAAAGATCTCAACAAAGATCAAAGCTATTTCTTATATGATCTCCCTCAAGAAATTTTAGGAAAAACAATTTTTCCTCTTGGAGAATTAACTAAAGAGATAACACGAATCGAAGCTTTTAAACATTCATTAAAAACTGCCAAAAAACCAGAGAGTCAAGACCTTTGTCTTGCTGAACATTACGGATCAATGAATGCATTTATTGATAAGTATCTACCCCAAAGAAAAGGAGAAGTTGTCCTTAAAAATGGACAAATCATAGGGTCCCATAATGGAATTCAGCATTTTACAATAGGACAAAGAAAAGGATTAGGTATTGCATGGGAAGTTCCTTTATATGTTGTTGAAATCAATGCCTCTTCAAACAGAGTAATTGTTGCCCCAAGAGAAGATTCTGGCAAGTCAAAGTGTATTATCAAAGATATAAATTGGGTGTCAATTGAAGCGCCTCAAAAACCAATAGAAGTTGAGGTCCAAATTAGATATAGAAGCAAAGCAGTGAAAGCAAAGTTAATTCCAATTATTGATAGTGACAAAGAAAATTATTGTTATAAATGTCATATTCATTTTGAAGAAAATCAATTTTCAATTACTCCTGGACAAGCAGCAGTATTTTACAAGGGGGATTATGTATTAGGAGGAGGAATTATTTCAAAAGAGTATTAATATCAACCATACTTCCGTAATCGCAAAACTCCTATTAAACTTATAAAAATCACTAAAATTAATGGTAAATCAGAAATAAATGTATATACTGTTTTCTTTTCATTGAGTTCCAGGTTAACGAGTTGAACAAGTTCTTTATTTGGTTTAAGAAGGGTATCAATTCTTCCATTACTTTTAATCAAAGATGTTGGACCAGTATTGGATACAGATATTAAATTTTTTGATGTTTCAATACTCCTTAATTGAGCCATAGATAAAAACTGTCTCTGCAAAGAAATAGGATAGGGATCTAAATTTGCAATCACCAAAATCCATTTAGCCCCTTGCTTTACTGCTTTAGCGATAGCTTTTCCATTACTTAATTCATAACAAATAGCGCCTGCAAAAGATGGGCCCTCCCAGTCAAGAAGTCTTGATGGATTCCCACTTTCAATTCCACCTACTGCAGAAAGACCATTTTTCAAAAAGGTGGGTAATGCAGGAATCCATTCGCCCAAAGGGACTAATCTAGATTTATCCAATACATACGAAAAAGATTCATCACCAGGATTAAATACTAATAGAGAACTTCGCAGAGAACCATTAATTTTTCTGAAACCTCCAGAGAGAAATTTAATAGGAAAATCTCTAATCTTTGATCTATCCAAAGGCAAAGTTCCCTCTGGAGAAATTAAAAAAGATGCATTCATTTTTATAGCCTCAGTGAATGCTCTATTTACTTTTGAAGGAAAAACATTTATTTCCTCCTGACTAAATTTTTGTCTTATTGGAATATTTGTTTGCCACAACGCAACCTGTTCTGCCGAATCAGTTGGAGAATCCAACAACAAAGTAAATCCAATCAAATGAGCTAACGAAAAACAAGCAAAGCCAAGAGCAATCAATTTCTTGAATGGTTTTCTAGCTTGAAAAGCACTTGAAATTTGCCAAATCCACCATCCAATTAAAAGATGGATAGAGGCCAAACCGCCTGAACCTATCCATCTTGCTAATCCAGCCAAATATCTATCTTGTGGTAATAAACTTGACCCTAAACCCATCCAAAACAAAGGCCCTCTAGAAAGTATTTCTTCAGATAGACCCCATATTGTTGATAACAAAACGGCATATATAAACTTATTTTCTAATTTAGAAAACTGAAGTCTTCCAGGGGCCAAAAAGCTACTCAAAGCTGACCAAATAAAAACCAGACCCCCTCCAAAGGCTCCACAAACAAACCATATAAAGATGGTAATAGGTAAGCTTAAATTTGAGTTTATTCCTACCCAACTTATTGGATGCAAAGCTAGCAACCATTTATGACTCCACAAGATAGCCATTGCACCCCAACAAAAACCTCCCCATGGATTCCTACTAACGGGCCAAAGCAAAGATATCCCTAAAAGCATAAATATATAATTTCCTTCACTAAGAGATATTCCTGCTAGACACCCCCCAGCCAAAGCTTTAAAAAAAAGAGAGTAGATATTAGTCATAAAACCAATTTAGATAAAATATACACTGAGAAAATTCTTGTTCTCTGGTTAGTTATCTTTTAAATAGATCTAATTTGGGTATTAATCTGTAAGAATAATTCCGTCTACTTAATATTGCTGTGAGAGAAATCTTAATTAGCTTTTCTGTTTGCCTTAGCTGCTTGATGATTGCAGTAATCAGCCAAATCATCTCACCAACCCCAACAAATGCATTGCAAATTGAACAACCAATCCAATCGGATGTAAGGCAATCCACAAAAACCAGTAAGACTTTAACTAATCTATTCGAATTAGACCCAGAAGACCCTAATCCATCACTCTTTACTATGGCTTCAGACAAAACCAATTCAAGCAAAGCTCCTCTCGGAGTAGCTGAGATAGGAGCATCTCAAGTAACGTCAAGTGGACTAAAAATTACTGAATTAGTTTTAGGAGATGGTCAAGAAGCCACCCCAGGAACGAATGTCTCAGTAAATTACAAGGGTACTCTTGATGATGGGAAAGAATTTGACAGCAGTTATGGAAGAGGTCCTTTTGAGTTTTCTTTAGGTGCAGGAATGGTAATAAAAGGTTGGGATGAAGGTGTTGCAGGCATGAAAGTTGGAGGCAAAAGAAAATTAGTCATCCCTCCAGAATTGGGTTATGGCAGCAGAGGGATAGGTCCAATCCCCCCTAATTCGGTTTTAACTTTTGAAGTGGAATTATTGGGTGTTAAGTGAATTTCTTAAATTATTCAAAGGGTCTAAAAAAACTTATGGCGTTTGTTGACAAACGCCATTAATGTAAAAAAAAATGTTCTCAATTTATTATCAGATGTTGAGCGAAACACTTACATCAATTTTTAACAAGCTTCCAGCTAAATCTGTTCACGCTCACTGTGATGGACCTTGCGGAGTATACGACCCTGCTTCTGCGAGAGTTGCTGCGGAAGCAGTTTTGTCTATGACAAAAAAACTTATTGCTCTAGCTCCAGCTGGTAACGATCAAGCTTCCATTTCAGCTTATAACAATACTTTTTCTCGCTTCGTTGCCATTAAAGAAGAAGAGTCACAAAAGACCAAAAAAGAACTTTTAATCCTCTGGACAGATTATTTCAAGCCTGAGCACTTAGCTACATATCCAGATCTTCATGACACTTTTTGGAAAGCAGCAAAGCTTTGTAGTGCATGCAAGGTAAGCATAGATCAAACTAAAGCAGAGGAATTATTAGCAGCTGTTCAAAAGATTCACTCAATGTTTTGGTCTTCAAAAGGTAGAAGTGATAGCTGGATTACAGCAAGCTAATAAAAGTCTTTTCCAAAAGCCAGACTTACTTACTCTATTTACTTTAATAATCGGTTACCGACAACATTTACGTGTTGTCGGTAACTCTATGGAAGGAACACTTAAAGAGGGAGATTTAATAACATATAAAAAATTAAATCCAAAAAATATTGACTTAAAAATTGGTGATATCGTCGTTGCCTCTCATCCAAAAATAAAAAATAAGTTAATAATTAAAAGAATTAATATGATTTATCAAAATAAATTTGATTTAAGGGGAGATAACTCCATGTCAAGCACTGATAGTCGAGAATTGGGTTTGATTGAATTAGATTTAATAATTGGAAAAGTTGACAAAATTTTCTCTAAGTAGATTGAAGATATTGGCGCAGATCTTTTAATTAATTTATAAGGTACCAATTAACTTTTCAACTCCACTTAATATATCTTCCTGTGACATTAGAGATTCACCAACCAAAACAGCATCAGCCCCGTAGCTCTTTACCAAGGCTAAATCCTCGCGATTAAACAAACCTGATTCGCTTACCAAAGTAATAGAATTTTCCTTGATTTGACTAGCATAATAATTAGCCAATTCCTTTGTAACTTCAAGATCAGTTTTAAAACTCTTTAAATTTCTATTATTAATACCTATTAAATTAAATACATTAATATTTAGTACTCTTTCAAGTTCTTCTGCGTCATGAACCTCTACTAATATTGTCAGTCCCAAATGTTCAGCGACCTTAGATAAGTACTTTAAATCAGAATCAGTTAGGATTGCTGCTATCAAAAGTGCAGCATCAGCGCCCGCAGCTCTTGCCTGGTAAAGCTGATAGGGATAAAGAATAAAATCCTTGCATAGGATTGGGATCGTGATTTCCTTTCTAACTTCAAATAAAACATCAAAGCCACCTTGAAAAAATTTTTTATCTGTTAAAACTGATATACAGCTAGCACCTCCCTTTTGATACATTTTACCTATCATTCTCGCGTCAAAGTCGTCTCTAATTACCCCTCTACTCGGACTAGCTTTTTTTATTTCTGAGATTAGTGCAGGTTTCGATTTACTATTTTTTAATGCTTCAACGAAATTTTTTGTTTTTGGTAAACCCTTGATCTTTTTCTTTAAATCTTCAAGTGAAACTTTTTTCCTTGCAACCTCAACTTCTAGATGTTTTTCCCAAACAATTTCCTCCAAAATATTTTTAGGTTTTGAATCTGGATGAGGGATTGCATACTCTAAATTAGCTACTTTAATACTTGGATTAGGAGGTCTTCTTCTGATTTCCATAATTTAAATAATTGATGATCTATAAAAATAAAATTTGATTTAACTACTTATTTATTTGTAAAGATGCCTGTTTATAGGCAACCTCTACAACTTCGCTTAATGTTGGATGAGTATGAACTTCTTTTGCTAAGTCATTGACTCGTTGTCTTCTAGAAATTGCATTTGAAACTTCTTGTATAAGATCAGCCGCATGTAATCCATAAATATGAGCACCAAGGACCTCACCCGTCTCTTTATTAAAAATCAACTTCATAATTCCATCACTTTCTAATTCAGCCAAGGCCTTGGAATTCGCTTTAAAATAACTCCTAACCATTCCAAGTTCAAAGCCTTCTTTTTTCGCTAGATCTTTCGCTTCTTCTTCCGACAGTCCAACGGAACTTATCTCAGGGTGAGTAAAAGTCGCGGCAGGAATACTTCTGTAGTCAATTTCTATTGCTTTACCTAAAATATTTTCTACAGCAATACTCCCTTGAGCTGCAGCAGTATGGGCCAACATCAACTTACCCGTAACATCTCCCACTGCCCATAAATTAGAAACTGGTTTTTCATTTATCAACACTCTCATCTGATCATCAATTGGAATAAAACCTCTAGTTGTTTCAACTCCAACAGATTGTAGATTTAGATTTTTAGTCGACGGTACACGGCCTGTTGCAACCAGAACAGCGTCTACTTGTAACTCCTCAATCACTTCTCTACTCTTTGCATCGGTAAGCTCGACCTCAACGGGACAACCTGGCTTAACTTTAGTAGCGAACACTCCAGCTCGAGTTTCAATATCTCTTTTATCAATTAGGTTTCTTGAAGCAATTTTCGTGATGTCAGGATCAAAAGTAGGCATTACTTTCTCTAAAGCTTCAATCATGGTTACCTCGCAACCTAAAGCTGTATAAATATCGGCGAATTCCAAACCTATGTAGCCACTACCTATTATTGCAATCCATCTTGGCAGCCACTCTAGATTAATAGCCTCATCACTTGTAAAAACAGTTCGTCCATCAATTTCAATTCCAGGCGGTACGAAAGGGTCTGAGCCTGTAGCCAAGATAATATCTCTAGCGGAAAGAATTCTATCGACTCCATTAGTTTCTCTTAAACCGACCTTTTGATTGCCTTCTAACCGCCCTTCTCCTCTAAGTATCTCAACTCCCGATCTTTCCAGTGTTTTAGTTAAATTTTTCCGAATTGTCTCAACTAAGTTTTTTGCATGTTCTGCAATTTTTTTACGTTCAAATCTAACCGGGGCGGAATGTATCCCAAATTCAGCAAGATGAGGAACATTTGCAAGCTCACGAACTTTACCACTAGCTGCTAGTAATGCTTTAGAGGGGACACAGCCTCTGTTAACACAGGTTCCTCCCATATCTCTTGATTCGACAATCGCAACTTTCAATCCAGCCTCTGCTGCATGTTTAGCAGCATCAAAGCCTCCATATCCAGCCCCGACAACAATTAAATCAAAGTCAAAAGAAGTTTCACTCACGGTTTTCATTGGATACCCTTAACCATTTTTACTCTTTGTCGCTCCAACAAGAGAGGAACTGCAGCAGATGCCACATTAAGTGAATCAACTAATGAGCTATGAGGCAACGTAACAAAGTCTGTACAACAGGCCTCAATTGAAGCATGAACACCAGAGCCTTCATTACCAAGAACCAATACAGTAGGGAGATTCCAGTCTAAATCCCAATAAGGTTTGACTTTCTTGTCAGTAATTTTATTAGGTGAAATTGTTCCTACTACTTGGTAATTATTATCAATTGCAATATTGAGTTTTGAAACAAGGATTTCAATACTTGAAGAAAATGAATCTCCTATCCGTTCAAAAGGCAAATGAAGAACTGAGCCAGCTGAGGATCTTAAAACCTTTTGATTTAGGGGATCTGCGCCAGAAGCCAACCAAATAACTTCATATTCACCAGCAAGAGCTGATCGGAATAAATTTCCCAAATTGCCAGGATCTTGAATCCTATCTAAAGCTAAAATGTGTTTTGGGGCTTTTCCCTGTTTTGGTAAACCTAGTATAGGGAATATCGCTGCGACTCCATCAGGGGTCACTGTTGATAGAGATGCTTCTAAAACGTTTCTAGTTACTAGGGTTAATAAAGATCTTGAAGATATTTTTTTTAACACTTCCTGATGCTCATCACACCATTCAGGAGTAGCAATAACTTCTGTTGGCAAAAAATTTGTTTTCAAAGCCTCTTCTAACAAATGAGACCCCTCAAGCAGAAGAGAAGAATGCTCATCACGTCCAGTTTTTTTCAAAAGAGACCTTAATTTCCTAACCAAAGGATTTCTTTTACTTGTTATCAATGGCGAATATGAATTAATAATTTTCCAACCTCAAATTATTTAATTTTTTGAAGAACAGAAAAGTTTCTTTCATTAAAAAAACCCTGATTTTCTTCTTAAATTCAATAAAAACTATATTAAAAATTTTATTCAAACTTTCAACATTATCAATATTTAATTTGAACCCATCAATTTTCAATAAGGTTGACTGGACTATTTTAAGTCCACTTGGCATTATGGCTGGGTAAGCAGTTCGCTCAAATATGAGTAGTGTGGCGACAGTTAGAAGGAAATTCATCCCGCCACATCTGGAGGTAAAAGGAGGACATCCGCTTAGTGGGGTTTTAAAAGTTAGTGGAGCAAAAAATTCTGCGCTAGTTTTGATGGCTGCAGCTCTTCTTACGAAAGAAAGACTCCTCATTAAAAATGTCCCACAACTTACGGACATTGAAGTCATGTCAAAGATTCTCCTTAATTTGGGGGCAAAATTAATTAAAACAAATAATTCTATAGAGATTAATTCAGAGTCCATTCATAATGCCGAATTACCCTATCAACTAGTTCATAGCCTGAGAGCAAGTTTTTTTTGTGTTGGGCCCTTACTTACAAGACTTGGAGAAGCAAAAATTCCTTTACCAGGTGGTTGCAATATTGGAGCAAGACCTGTTGATGAACATATCAATGGTCTAAAAGCTTTAGGAGCAGAAGTTGAAGTTAAGAATGATGTTGTAAAAGCTCAAGTTTCAACTAAAAACAAAAGATTACGCGGAGCAAATATTACTCTTAGATATCCCAGCGTTGGAGCTACGGAAACTATCTTGATGGCTTCTTGCTTAGCTTTAGGCAAAACAACAATATCAAATCCCGCTAGAGAACCAGAGATACAGGATCTTGCGAAAATGCTTAATTCAATGGGAGCAAAAGTTTTTGGAGCAGGAACGAAAAGAATCACAATCATTGGAGTGGAATCCTTAAGCGGGACTTCTCATCGTGTTATCCCCGACAGGATAGAAGCAGGAACTTTTCTTATTGCGGCAGCAATAACACGCTCACCACTCATTATTGGTCCATTAATTCCAAATCATTTGAGCGCTGTTATTTCAAAACTACAAGAATGTGGCTGTTCAATATCTCATCATGGGAATCATCATTTAAAAATCATTCCACGAGATATTTCAGGAGTTGACATAACCACAAGTCCGTTCCCTGGTTTTCCAACTGATCTTCAGGCTCCATTTATGTCATTAATGGCCACAGCCAAAGGTTCAAGCAAAATCAAAGAAAGAGTTTTTGAGAAAAGAATGCAACATGTTATAGAGCTAAACAAAATGGGAGCCTGTATTTATCTAGAAAACAATACTGCTCATATAAAAGGGGTGAAAGAACTTATAGGTTCAAATGTAGAAGGAGGAGATTTACGTTCTTCTGCTGCCATTATCCTTGCATGTTTGTTTGCCAAAGGAAATAGTATTTTCACGGGTCTAGAACACTTAGATAGAGGCTATGAAAAATTAGAAGAAAAATTAACTAATGCAGGTTGCATTATTTCTAGAAAATCTGATCAAACAGCATCTCATAGTTCCTTCTCTAGCAAAATAATTAGTGAAGACAATATTGATACTCAAAAAAATGCAGCTTAGTTTCATATTTTTGCTAGTTTTGACATAAAATAATCAAATGGGAGCGTGGTGGAATTGGTAGACGCACCGCACTCAAAATGCGGCACCTTCGGGTTTGTCGGTTCAAGTCCGACCGCTCCCACTTCATTGATGAAAACTTATAATCGTTTTCCCTTAGACCTAGTTAAGGGTAAAGGCTCATGGGTTTGGGACAACAAAGGCCGTAAATATCTTGATGCTGTCGCTGGCATTGCAACTTGTTCACTAGGCCACAGTGATAAAGCATTAATCAAATCATTATCAAAACAATTAAGGAAACTTCAACATGTATCTAATCTTTACGGAATACCAGAGCAAGAAGAACTAGCTAAATGGTTAACTTCACAAAGTTTTGCCAAGAGTGTATTTTTTTGCAATAGCGGCGCCGAAGCAAACGAAGCTGCAATTAAATTGGCAAGAAAATATGGCCATATTGAACGAAACATCGATAATCCAGTCATTCTTTGCTCAAAGGAAAGCTTTCACGGAAGAACACTTGCAGCTGTAAGTGCTACAGGGCAACCGAAATACCACAAAGGCTTCGAGCCAATGGTTCAGGGATTTAAGTTTTTTTCTTATAACAACAGTGAATCTTTTGAAAATCTATTTGATGACTTAGAAAAAACAGGTCCAAAAATTGCAGCTGTATTTATTGAACCTATACAAGGTGAGGGAGGCATAAATATTGGAGAAAAATCATTTTTTGAACTCTTAAGAAAAAAATGTACCAACAGCAATGTTTTATTGATATTTGACGAAGTCCAAACTGGAATGGGAAGGACAGGTACTCTTTGGGGATACGAACAACTGGATATTGAACCTGATGTTTTCACACTAGCGAAAGGACTTGGTGGAGGTCATGCCATTGGAGCTCTATTGGTTAATCAACTAGCTGATGTCTTTGAGCACGGTGATCATGCCAGCACTTTTGGAGGGAACCCTTTCGCTTGTAGAGCAGCTCTAACCGTTGGGAAAGAAATACAGAGAAGAGACCTCCTAAACAGAGTCACCGAGAGAGGGGATCAATTAAAAGAAGGATTAATTAATCTTTCAGATAAATATTCAGATATATTTATTTCCACTAGAGGCGTTGGTCTTCTTCAAGGTCTCGTTATAAAAGACAATATCAAAACAACATCTCTTGATATTGTCAAATCCGCCTTAGAAGAAAAACTCCTTCTAGTATCAGCTGGTATAAAAGTATTAAGGATAGTTCCTCCTCTAACTATTACTAAAAAAGAAATCAACGAGCTTTTATCAAGACTAGACAAATGTCTGATGAAACTCTCATAACTCAATCGAATTTGATTTCTAAAAGCAAGTGCACAGAATATAAAGATATGAATCTGGGCATAGATCGTATGTCATTGGCTATTAATGCCATGGGAGACCCCTGTAAAAGGACACCGGCTATACATATAGCAGGAACAAACGGGAAAGGCTCTATTGCCGCTTTCATTAATAGTGTTCTTAGCTTAGTAAATATCAAAACTGGTGTTACCACTTCTCCCCATTTAGTGGATTGGGTCGAGAGAATATGTATCAACAAGTCTCAAATATCAAAAGAAGAATTTCAATCATTAAGTCTGACTCTTGCTCCAATTGCAAAGAAATATAGCTTGACTCCTTTTGAATGTGTTATTGCAATAGCACTTAAATACTTTACCTTGAAGGAAGTTAAACTTCTTATTCTTGAAGTAGGACTTGGAGGGAGACTTGATGCAACAACCGCTCATAAATATAGACCTATTATTGCATTTGGAGCCATTGGTCTTGATCATTGTGAATATTTAGGCGATAGTCTAGAAAGAGTAGCTATTGAGAAAGCAGCTATAATAACTACAAAGAGTACTGTCATTACAGCTGCTCAACACGATATTGTAAAAAGAGTTTTAGAGGAGACTGCCATGAGGAAACAAGCAGTCATTCATTGGGTAGATCCACTTCCATCAGACTGGCAACTCGGCCTATCAGGATCAATCCAAAAAGAAAATGCAGCTGTAGCAAAAGGGGTTATTGAATCCTTAAAAAATATTGGATGGACTATTTCTAAAGGACAAATTCGAGAAGGTTTGTCTCTTGCTAAATGGCCTGGAAGACTTCAAACAACAAAATGGAAAGGGCTTCCCATAGTTCTTGATGGTGCACATAATCCTCATGCGGCTAAGCAATTATCAATTGAAAGAGACGTATGGTCTGATCAAGAAAGTGGAATTATTTGGATACTAGGTATTCAAAAAAGAAAAGACATGATAGGCATTTTGCAAAAGCTAATTAGAGAGAAAGATTTAGCTTGGATAGTTCCTGTCCCAGGCCAACAAAGCTGGTCTAAAGATCAAATTTTAAGTTCTTGCCCTGAATATAAAAACCAAATCAAAGAAGCGTTTTGTGTAGAAGAAGTTTTATCAGCACTTAAGAAACAAAGCAGATGGCCCTCTCCACCACCTATCATTTCAGGATCGCTATATTTAATAGGTGATCTTTTTCAAAGGCAAGTTTTGACAAATTAATGTTTAAAAAAAAATAGAGTACTTCAATTAATTGACTTTTATATTCCACCCTTTGAGTTTACCTGGATTCAGAATCCCTTTTGGATCAAAATTACTCTTTGCTTGAACTTGATCAGCATCAACAACACCAAGGCCTCCATCTTCAACAGTGATTGTATGAGGATTAAAAATCACTGCACCAAGTTCTTTGCATTGACTAATTAAAAGATTCATGGCTTCTTCCCCCTGCCATTTAACAAGAGGAAGTGAAGCTAATCTTTGAACTCCGTTTTGACGAACACATTCTAAATGCCACAAAAGATTTGATCCCCACTCGGATTTCAATTTCCTCATCATTTCCGACTCAGGCTGAGGAAGAAGCATTTGCAAATATGTCCAATCAGGATCAATGCCACGCATGTGTAAAGTTGTATGATTCCAAGAAAGCTCTCGAAGACCTGTACCTGCCTTCAGATTTTCTGACCCTAAGTCATCAAAATCTGCACCAGCTGATTTAGCAAGTCGCTCAATTGTACTTACACTATCAGGTGAAACTAAAAGTAAAATTCTATGCTTGCCTGAGGGTTTACCAGACCAATGTGGAAGAGAATTGACAATTTCTTTCTCTAGTAATGTTCCCAAGTAAAGCTCAAGTGCCGCACAACTAAATTTACTTAATAACTCAACAGCCTGATTCCACTCACAACAATCGACAACTATTTGTTGCCATTTAACATATGGAGCAGTTGTGAATGTCAATGCAGTAATAATTCCATTAGTTCCATAAGCATGGTTTAAAGCTTCAGAATTATTTGCATTCAATTCAAGTTTTCTTGGAGGATCCTCAGTCGTTACTATTTCTAATGCTTGCAAATGCCCAGGATCTCTAAGGAAGCCCCAACGAACAGATCCTATCCCACCTGAGCCACCAGCTATAAAGCCACCAATCGAAGCGCTTCTCCATGTGCTCGGAAGCAAGCGTAACTGACGACCATGTTGAATCAACTCATCATTAATATCTCTAAGTAAACAACCAGATTCAACTGTGATTTCACCAGATTTCGAATCGAAACTTCTAATCTTCCTTAGACCAGACATAACCATAACAACGCCACCTCTCAGTGGAACACACTGTCCGTAATTCCCTGTCCCAGAACCTCTTAGGGTCAAAGGAGTTGAGAACTTATTACAAATTTGAGCCACAAGAATAATTACATCTACCGAAAGTGGTCGAACGACAATATCAGCCAAACAATCTTTTAATTCATTAATTAATATCGGCGAATAATCAAAAAAGTCTTTAGAGAATCTTTTTAAATCACTAGTCTTATGATAGATCTCTAGATCAGATAATGATTTTAGTTCACTTAAAACTAAAGCTACTTTCTCTGTATTGGTCATGAATCAGAATTACTTAATGTAAATTTTTTGTCTTTAGGCATTTCATTCAGGAATTCACCATTGACTACTACTTTTCTTTTTGACCTTTCAGACAAAGCATTCACCCAACTATTAGAATCTAACAAAATGAAATTGGCAGGGCTGCCCTGTTGAAAAAGGCCATCCCATTGAAGGCTTAGAATATGTGCCGATGATGTAGTGAATGGAGAAAGGCCCAATCTATCCCAAGGAGACAAATGAGCAATTGGCATCGAGAAAGCCATTAAATTTATAGGATCAAAATTAGACAAGGGAAACCATGCATCATTTACATTGTCCCCTCCTACAGATACAACAACCCCTGCCTGTTGAAGTTGAAATATTGGTGCTATAGGCCTTTTCATTAAAGTACATCGATCTTTTCTTCCAAGTAGCCAAGAATTAGTAAGTGGTAAAGCAACTACTTTTAATTTGTTTCTAGCCATTTTTTTGGCTAAATGTGAAATCGCTTTTTCTCTTAGCAATCCCATGCTACTCAAATGACTACAAGTTATTGATATTTCATTCTTGACTTGGTCTAATACTTCAAGAAGTAATTTCAACCCCGCTGCTGGACAAGACTGAGACTCATCGATGTGAAGATCAATATTACATCTAAGTCTATTTGCGAGTTGCACTAAGTGTAATAAAGACTTAAACGTCTTCTTCTTATTAAAAGGAGGAGCTATGACTCCTCCTAGAAGATCTCCATTGAAAGCAACTTTTTGCGCTAAAAGCTCACCTTGATAAGTTTGCCAAAAATCAAGTGGAACCAAAGCTACGAACTGTAAGAAAATTTTCTCTCGCCATTTTGTTCTAACATTTTCTAGCAAATCCCAATCACTCATTGCAGTTTTTCCAAAGCTATCAATATGAGATCTAATTGCTCCGATGCCATTAACAAGGGCAAGGTTCAGAGATTTCTCAATGCTAAAAAGTAATTCCTTTTTCGACCTCAATTGATATTCACTGAGATTTGCTGCTAGGGCTTCTTCGTAACTACCCTTCAAGTTTGGAGAGCGGGACCATGAGAATGCTTTATCTATATGAGCATGAGGTTCTACAAATCTTGGCAAAAGAATTTGCGTAGGGATTTTAGAGGTCTCTTTTAAACCCATAATTGAGCTAATCGTTCCATCCCTCCACTCAACTTGAACAAAAGACAAGCCCTCTTTATCAATTGAGGTACCTAAGACATCCTGTCCATTACCAATCAAACATCTTGGGACAAGAGCATCTATACACCCAGACTTTGTAGGACTTCCAATTAATTCAACATTTTTTGCAAAATTCACTTTCGAATAGATTTTAATCCCGACTTTCATTAATACGGGTACTTATTCCACAGTAACTTCATTACCTGTCAATTGCGTTGTGATCAAGATATAAAAAGTGATAATTTTAATGCTTACTATCTACAATCATCTCAGGCAAAATTTGTTTACCAAAATCATTTTGAAATTTCAAAATGACAATTCATTGGTAGATTGATAGCACAAGGCGGGCGTCGCCAAGTGGTTAAGGCAGCGGCTTGTGGCGCCGCTATTCGGGGGTTCGAATCCCCTCGCTCGCCCTTGAACAATTCTTTTAGGAATCAATTTCAAAAATCTTTTTCCCAAGAAAAAAATACATCTGCGATGACTGCATCCATAGCATCTAGAAAACAGAACGCATCTATTAAAACGAACAGAGGAAGCTATTGGATCACCACTTTTGGCTGCCAAATGAATAAAGCTGATTCAGAGAGAATGTCTGGCATACTCCAAAAAATGGGTTACGAGCTTGCAGAAGAGGAACTCAAAGCGGATTTAATTCTCTATAACACTTGTACTATTCGTGACAATGCCGAACAAAAAGTTTATAGCTATTTAGGCAAGCAAGCTAGAAGAAAAAAATTAGATCCACATTTGAAAATCATCATTGCAGGCTGCTTAGCTCAACAAGAAGGTGAAACATTATTAAGAAGAGTTCCAGAGATTGATCTTGTGATGGGGCCTCAGCATGCCAATCGACTTGAGACGCTACTTAATCAAGTTGATAATGGTAACCAAGTTCTGGCCACCGATGAACAGCATATATATGAAGACATCACAACAGCACGAAGAGAGAGCGCTATCTGTGGCTGGGTCAACATTATCTATGGATGCAATGAAAGATGCACTTATTGCGTAGTACCTTCGGTTAGAGGAAAAGAACAATCAAGGAGTCCACAAGCGATTAAAAAAGAGATAGAGGAATTAGCAAAAATTGGATATAAAGAAATAACTCTTCTAGGACAAAATATAGATGCTTATGGCAGAGACTTTAAAGCTGATGAATATGATCTTACGGGGCAATTAACGCTTTCGTACTTATTAGAATATATTCATGATATTAAGGGTATTGAGCGTATTAGATTTGCCACAAGTCATCCTAGATATTTCACTAAGGAGTTAATAGATGTTTGCGCTAAACTTCCTAAAGTTTGCGAACATTTTCATATCCCATTTCAAAGCGGTAGCAATACAATACTCAAAAAAATGGCTAGAGGCTATACCATTGAAACGTATAAAGATATTATAAATTATATTAAACAAACCATGCCTAAATCATCTATCACTGCTGATGCAATTGTAGCTTTTCCTGGCGAAACGAATGCAGAGTTTGAAGAAACTTTATCAATAATAGATGATATTAAATTTGACCTTGTAAACACTGCAGCATACTCACCAAGGCCAAACACACCAGCAGCTTCATGGCCTAATCAATTGTCAGAAATAATAAAAATAGATAGACTTAGAGAGATAAATAAATTAGTCGAGAAGACTGCAAAAGAAAGAAATCTAAGATACTATGGCTCAACGCAAGAAATACTTATTGAGAATATAAATTCTAAAGATAATTCTCAATTAATGGGGAGAACGCGAACAAATCGATTAACATTCTTCCCTAGATCATCAAGCAATGGAAAATCATATAAACCTGGTGAAATAGTTAATATAAAAATTAATGAGATACGTCCATTTTCATTGACTGGAAATTTATTATAAAATGTTAATTACTGAAGTAAATTATCTAAAAAATCATTCATGATTAAAACAACATGTCAAGCAAGAAAATCAATGTAGGTCTAGTATTTGGTGGAGACTCAAGTGAACATGAGGTTTCTATCAAATCAGCTAAAACTATATACAATGCTTTATCTGATTCAGGTAATAATAAACGCTATTTTGTAAGTCCAATATATATAAATAAATGTGGTTTTTGGGGAGATTATGAATATTCAAAATCAATTTTATTGGGTCATGAAAAATCGAATGCAAATATAAAAATCACTAAAGATACGGCGAATAATCTATCTAATCTACCCAAAGCAATCAATAAAATAGATGTCTGGTTCCCTGCATTACATGGACCTAATGGTGAAGATGGAGCTATTCAAGGATTATTCAAATTAACAGGAAAACCTTTTATTGGTTCAGGAATTCTAGGCTCATCTTTAGGAATGGATAAAATAGCAATGAAATCTATTTTAAAATCATTCAATCTTCCCCAAGCACCATATATTTATTTAAACAAAGAAGATGTATTAAATACTTTTTTGATGCAATCGATATTTGATAAAATAGATAAAAGGATAAACTATCCATGTTTTGTAAAGCCAGCCAACCTAGGTTCGTCTATTGGCATAACAAAAGCTTACTCAAAAGAAGAACTTATTAAAGCAATCAAAGTTGCTGCAAGTTTTGATGAGAGGATTATTGTAGAAAAATTTATAGAAGGAAGAGAATTAGAATGCGGAGTATTAGGGAAGTCAATCATGAGATCTTCAGTTGTTGGCGAAATTAAATTTGAAACTGATTGGTACACATATGAGTCAAAATATAATGAGAATCTAAGCAGAACAATTATCCCAGCTGAGTTAAACATAGATATATCTAATAAGATTCAACAATTAGCTATTGATGCATGCAAGGCCATAAATGCTTTTGGTTTAGCAAGAGTCGATTTCTTTTATCAAGAAAATACACAAAAGATTTACATAAATGAAGTCAATACATTACCTGGGTTTACAAAAACCAGCATGTATCCAATGTTATGGGAAGCTTCTGGATTAAAACTAGAAAAACTTGTTGCTAGTCTCATAGAAATATCAAGAGAATAAATTCAACCATGGCCTTTTTAGAACTTTCTTTGCAAAAATGATTCACGGTCTCCTTTGGTTGCCATTGTTGATGGCTTTCGTTCTTATAGCTGCCCTTGGTTGGCTAGAAAGAAGGCGACAAAATCTCTATCTCATTTGGGCTAAAGGTTCAGAGCTGGCCAAACTTGATGGGACAGGCGCTGCTCGATTAAAAGATGGTTTTTTATGTTGGAGCAGCTTCGAAGCAGGTTCTTTCAAGGAAGAAGCAACTTTCGAAGTTAAAAGATTAGAGATGGTTGAACTAATGGCCCTTAGTTCAGGAGAAGCACCCTTAACAAAAGAATCTCAAGGGCGATGTCGACTCAGGCTTATTGGTTCAGGGAAAGAAATAGATGTACCTTTTTCAGATGCTGAGCGTGCCCGTCAATGGATGGATCAACTTATGTCTAAAGCAAGATGCGATCTTTGAAATCAAACACAAAAAAACGCCGAAAATCAACTAATGACAAACGTATAACAACTAAAAAAAACTCAAATATTTTTCAAAATACAAATTTTCTAATTGAAATATGGCAATTACTTGTTTTTTCCAGTACATCAATTTTTTTAATTTTTATATTTTTAAATCAGGCTTGGGAACCAATAGGTTTTGATCAAACATACATAACAGGTCTCTATGGAATAACAAAAAATGATATAAAAAAAATTACTGATAATTTTTATCCAAGAAATTTATTGGAATTAAATCCAAAGGAAATTGAATCATATTTGAGAAAAAACCTGCCAATTAAAGATATTTCAGTATCAAGAAGTTTTTTTCCTCCTAAAATTCAACTAAACATAAAAGAAAGAGAACCAATTGCTTTTGCAATTCGAGACTTATTAAATAGTACAGAAAAAGGGATGATTGATCTTGAGGGGGCTTGGATCCCTCTTCAATATGTAAATAAATCAAACAAAAATAAAATAAAATTGTTCATAGAAAATTGGACTCCCAATAAGAAAAATGAAATCACTAAAATAATAAAGAATAGATTTATTCTTCAAAGCCCTCTTCAAAAAATCAAAATCAGTCCCCTTCAAGAAATCAGTATAAAAACCGAGCATTTCAATGCAGTCCTGTTAGGGGCTGACACTGATCGTCTTATTGAGCAAATTAATAAACTTAACCAGCTACAAAATTCATTACCAAATCTTTTAATCAACACAAAAGTAAAGATTGTTGACCTCACAGATCCAAGCAAACCAGAATTAAAAATCGAAAGAATGCTAAAAAATGAGGAGCAAACCCCTTGATATGACATGTTTTTTTATAGATACCCAAGTAATCAAGAGAGATTCCTCGAGAATTATAGAAATTAATTTGTTAATCAATTTTAACCAATAAGCCAACAGAATTCATGGATGATGTTCATAATGCCCAAAACAAGTTCTAATCCTAAATATGGTGATGGGAATTGGAAACAAACCTGGTTTCAACATGGATGAAGGAATCCTACCCAGTCAATCTGCACGTATTGAGGTTATTGGTGTTGGGGGTGGAGGAAGCAATGCCGTCAACCGAATGATCAATAGTGATCTTGATGGAGTTACATATCGAGTACTCAATACAGATGCTCAGGCTCTGATCCAATCATCTGCAACCCATAGAGTTCAGCTTGGTCAAAGCTTAACTAGAGGTCTTGGGGCAGGAGGGAACCCAAGCATTGGTCAAAAGGCAGCAGAAGAATCGAGAACTGATCTTCAGCAAGCCCTAGAGGGAGTTGACTTGGTATTTATAGCCGCTGGCATGGGAGGAGGCACTGGGACAGGGGCAGCACCAGTTGTTGCTCAGGTTGCCAAGGAAAGTGGAGCCTTGACAGTTGGGATAGTAACCAAACCATTTAGCTTTGAAGGGAAACGTCGCTTAAGGCAAGCCGATGAAGGCATTGCAAGACTTGCAGAAAATGTAGATACACTCATAGTCATTCCAAATGACAGACTGAAGGACGTAATTTCAGGAGCTCCTTTGCAAGAAGCTTTTAGAAGTGCTGACGATGTTCTAATGAAAGGAGTTCAAGGAATAAGCGATATAATTACATGCCCAGGATTGGTTAATGTAGATTTTGCTGATGTACGATCTGTTATGACAGAAGCTGGTACTGCACTACTAGGAATAGGGTTAGGTTCAGGTAGATCAAGAGCTTTAGAAGCTGCTCAAGCAGCAATTAATAGTCCACTTTTAGAAGCAGCTAGAATCGACGGAGCCAAGGGATGTGTAATAAACATAACTGGCGGTAAAGATATGACTCTTGAAGATATGACATCTGCTTCCGAGGTTATATCTGACGTGGTGGATCCTGAAGCCAACATCATTGTTGGGACTGTTGTAGATGAAAAACTTGAGGGTGAGATTCAGGTAACTGTTATTGCAACTGGATTTGATAGTAATCAAATTTACTCAAATGAAAGGAATAGGGCAAGACTTTCGCCTCAGTCACTTTATGAACAATCTGAAGGGAAAGAGGCAGGAGCATCAATACCAGAGTTTTTACGTCTAAGACAAAATCGTTGAAACTTATAAAATCACTTGAATAAGGTGACCCGGATTCCACGCCTGCTTTGAGCATCCAATGTGGCTGCTACCTTCCGGTCCTGACCAGGTTTAGGCGTCACAGCCGCATGGGGCCGAGTCAATAATATTCTAGCAATAGCCAACCACGTTATTAAGAATTAAATGCAAACCACAGATTTGGTTCGTTTAAAGAAGTTGGGCAAACAGATAACTGTATTAACTGCTTGGGATGCAATCTCATCATCAATAGTTGAAGCATCGGGCGCTGATGTTGTTCTTGTAGGAGATTCACTTGGAATGGTTGTTTTAGGACATGCAACGACTCTTCCAGTAACACTTGATCAAATGCTTCACCATACACAGGCTGTTTGCAGGGGGTTTTGCAAAACACTTTCCAAGCAACCATTGGTAGTTTGCGATCTGCCTTTTCTTAGTTATCAATGTGGAGAAGACAAGGCTGTTGAAGCAGCTGGAACTCTACTCAAAAATTCATGTGCTTCAGCAGTAAAGCTTGAAGGAGCTGCGCCTGAAACTTTATTAGTAATTAAAAGACTTATAAGAATGGGAATCCCAGTAATGGGCCACCTAGGCTTAACTCCGCAATCAGTTCATCAAATTGGATACAAATCTCAAGCTAGGGACAAAGATAGTCAAGAAAAAATTCTTAAAGATTCCAAAATACTTCAAGAATCAGGATGTTTTGCAATTGTTCTAGAACATATCCCAGGAGAACTTGCCAGCAGGCTAAAAAAATATTTAACCATTCCTGTAATTGGTATTGGAGCAGGAAGTGATTGCGATGGGCAAGTAAGAGTTACTGCTGATATTCTTGGTCTTTCAATTGAACAGCCTCCTTTTGCAAAGCCTTTATTTGCAGGACGAGAACTTTGCATCGATGCTCTAAAAAAATGGATTGAACTGACTAATGTAAACCAAGAGAATCCCACCACAAAAACATCTGAATCAAAATCTGATTGCTAATCTGCATCCCCTCGGGATCACTCAAGAAAA
Organism: Prochlorococcus sp. AG-402-K14; assembly: GCA_003216815.1. Taxonomy (GTDB): domain Bacteria; phylum Cyanobacteriota; class Cyanobacteriia; order PCC-6307; family Cyanobiaceae; genus Prochlorococcus_B. The sequence goes on from QCIG01000004.1 coordinate 51,944, forward strand.
ATCTTCCATTTTTTTTCACTACATAACCTTCCTTTAAAAAATTTAGCCAATATTTTTCAAGTAATTTCAAATTTTCATGGCATTCTTTTTGGGTCCATCCACAATTGTTAGCCAGTTCCTCGAAATTGACACCTTCCCGTCTTCGGAGACCAATCATCAATAATTCATCCATTGGCATTGGGCTCGAATCCTCAATAAACAATGTTTTCTCTAAAAATTGACTTTCTTGTTGCTCAACCCATTTTTTATAACCAGAAATTGTTCTTGGCCTTGAAAATCTTTCACCCCAAGGAGCACTAGTTGCGCCCATACCAAACCCCCACCAACCAGAACCACTCCAATACATGCGATTATGTCGAGAAGCATGTCCTGGCAAAGAATAACTTGAAATCTCATATCTAGAAAAACCTCTACTTTTAAGATATCTATTAGTTTCAAAATCTATTTTTTGAGCCTCAGATTCAATTGGAATATTTAACATGCCTTTTTTATGCTTTCTTCCAAAAACCGTCTCTGGTTCGATAGTTAAATCATAAATTGACAAATGAGGAGCTTCAGTTTCAATTGCTTGCTCTAACTCTTTAAACCACTTACACAAATTTAATCCTGGAAGATTTTGAATCAAATCAAGGCTCCAGCTACTTAACATCCCATTTTTAAATAATTTATTTACCCAATTACAAGCCTCTATTAATTGAGAACGATTATGCTTTCTGCCTATTGAAGCCAAAGTGCTGTCATCAAATGACTGACCTCCTAAACTCAATCTATTAATTCCGATTTCTAAATATCCTTTAAGATCATTTTCTTTAAATGTTGCTGGATCAACCTCCATAGTTATTTCAGCCCCATCCTGAAATCGAAATTTTCTTCGAAGCTTTTCCAACAAATCCCCCAACTCTTTTTTATTTAATAAGGAGGGCGTTCCACCACCCAAATAGATGGTTGATAGAGCAGGGCCTTTGGGGGAATTTAAAATTTCTCTATGGATCAAATCCAAATATGCGTTAATAGAATTTATCCCTGGACGACCTGGAGCTGCAACACTTTCACCTAGAGGGATAATAGAAAAATCACAGTAAAAACATCTTTTATAACAAAAAGGAATATGCACATATGCACTTCTTGGTGGAATTTTCATTTGAGCTCTAGATATTCAAACCTAAATAATTGGTTATTTTTACAATCAAAATCTTTGAAAATAAATAAAGCTCTAGTAAAAAACGTGAAGCAAGCATAACCTGAATATATGGCAGACTTAGTTATTCTGGTTTTATTTCTTGTTTCAGGTGCAATCACCGGATGGATTGGGGTCAATTGGTTACCTCAAGAAACCTTAGATCAAATTACTAATCTAAAAAATCTAAAAATAGCTTTATCAGGATTACTAGCTTTAATAGGTCTTTTAATAGCTTTTCTTTTTCAACAATTTAGAAATAAATTAACTAAAAAGATAAGAACTATGCCCACCGACCTACTTTTTAGTAGATCGGTGGGCATAGTTCTTGGACTAGTAATAGCAACCCTTTTATTGATACCTGTACTACTATTACCTCTACCAACTGAATTATTTTTTGTAAAGCCTATTTTTGCTGTACTTAGCAATATTTTTTTTGGAGTGCTTGGATATAACCTCGCTGATGTGCATGGTCGAACTATTTTACGACTTTTCAATCCAAATAGCACTGAATCATTATTAATGGCGGATGGAATACTAACCCCAGCCAGTGCAAAGGTTTTAGATACAAGTGTAATAATAGATGGTCGTATTCAGTCCCTGCTTAGATTTGGATTAATAGAAGGGCAAATTATTGTAGCTCAATCAGTTATCGATGAACTCCAAAAGCTAGCCGACTCAAGTAACAACGAAAAGAGAGGGAAAGGAAGAAGAGGTCTAAAGTTGTTAAACCAATTAAGAGAAAGTTACGGTAGAAGATTGGTCATAAACAGCACAAAATATGAAGGAGATGGAACAGATGAAATTCTTTTAAAATTAACCTCAGATATATTAGGAATATTAATCACCGTTGATTACAACTTATCTCAAGTAGCGCAAGTACAGGAAATAAAAGTTTTGAACCTAAGTGATCTAGTCCTAGCAGTTAGACCTGAAGTTCAACCTGGTGAAAAGCTAAATCTAAAAGTAGTTAGGGAGGGCAAGGAAAATTCGCAAGGTATTGCCTATCTTGAAGATGGCACAATGGTAGTTATTGAGGAGGGGCTCCAATGGATTGGTAAAAGAATAGAAGTAGTTGTAACTGGAGCATTACAAACACCGACAGGCCGAATGGTTTTTAGTAAAGCTTCAAATGATCAACCCCCAAACACACTTGAGACAAGAAAAGCATCTCAAGGCTAGATCTAGCTAGGCTCCCATCCAAGAAGACTTAACTTCATATGACAACATCTGCTCCGTATTATGGCGATTCAGCTGTAATGAGAACTCCACCTCCTGATTTGCCTTCACTTTTACTTAAGGAAAGGATTGTTTATTTAGGCTTGCCATTATTTTCTGATGATGATGCAAAGAGGCAGCTGGGAATGGACGTCACTGAACTCATAATTGCTCAACTTCTTTTTCTAGAATTTGATAACTCAGAGAAACCCATTTATTTCTACATAAACTCAACTGGCACAAGTTGGTACACAGGAGATGCAATTGGATTTGAAACAGAAGCCTTTGCAATTTGCGATACTCTCAGGTACGTGAAACCTCCCGTTCACACAATTTGCATAGGTCAAGCAATGGGAACAGCAGCAGTAATTCTCTCTGCTGGGACTAAAGGGCAAAGAGCCGCATTGCCCCATGCTTCAATTGTTCTTCATCAGCCTAGAAGTGGGGCACAAGGTCAAGCAACTGATATTCAAATCAGAGCCAAGGAAGTCATTCACAATAAAAAAGCGATGTTAGAAATCCTTAGTCAAAACACAGGAAGATCAGTAGACCAATTATCTAAAGACTCCGATAGAATGAGCTATCTTAATCCCCAAGAGGCAGTAGAATATGGGATTATTGACCGTGTTCTTAAAAGTAGAAAAGACTTACCAAGCGAGATGGTATTGCCCAAACAATAAATTTACTTTATTAAAAAATTTATTTTAAATCTTCTTAAAACAATCAATTATTAATTCACCATGCCAATAGGTACACCAAGCGTTCCATACCGTCTTCCAGGAAGTCAATTCGAAAGATGGGTTGATATATATACAAGGCTAGGTGCAGAGAGAATTTTATTCCTTGGCCAAGAGGTCAATGATGGCATTGCAAATAGCCTCGTAGCACAAATGCTCTATCTTGATTCTGAAGATAGTAGCAAACCTATTTATTTGTATATCAATAGCCCTGGAGGCTCAGTAACGGCTGGTTTAGCGATCTATGACACGATGAAATATGTCAAAAGTGATCTAGTTACCATTTGTGTAGGCTTAGCAGCCTCAATGGGTGCTTTTTTGTTGTCTGCAGGAACAAAAGGTAAAAGGCTTGCACTTCCCCACAGCAGAATCATGATCCACCAACCACTGGGTGGAACTGCCCAAAGACAGGCCAGCGATATTGAGATAGAAGCGCGTGAAATCCTCCGAATCAAAGAGATGCTTAACAAATCAATGGCAGAGATGACTGGACAAACCTATGAAAAAATAGAAAAGGATACTGATCGTGATTACTTTTTGAGTGCTGAAGAAGCAAAAAATTATGGTCTAATAGACAGAGTAATAACCCATCCAAATGAGAGTTAATAAGGTAGATTTGAGGATCCTATTATTTAAATTGTCTTGATAGTCAAAAAAATATATCAATGGAAGTGGTTTCAATAGCACTCTATTTCGTAAGCTCAGCCTTAATACAGTTCTGAAATACTTACTCAGATGGCAAAACTTTTCTACGACTCCGATGCAGACTTAAGTCTTCTTCAAAATAAAACAGTTGCAATTATTGGCTATGGATCTCAAGGTCATGCACATGCATTAAATTTAAAAGATAGTGGCATCAAAGTGGTAGTGGGGCTTTACGAAGGAAGTCCTTCAGCCGCTAAAGCGACTTCTGATGGGTTAGAAGTTTTAACTGTTTCAGAAGCCTCTGAAAGAGCAGATTGGATCATGGTCCTCTTGCCTGATGAATTTCAAAAGGATGTTTACACTAAAGAGATAGCCCCTCATTTGAGACCAAATAAAATCCTAAGTTTTGCTCATGGATTTAATATTCGTTTTGAATTAATAAAACCACCAGAGTACGTTGATGTTGTAATGATTGCCCCAAAAGGGCCAGGACATACTGTCAGGTGGGAGTATCAAAATGGCCAAGGGGTTCCTGCTTTATTTGCCATTGAACAAGATGCCTCAGGCAATGCAAGATCTCTCGCAATGGCATATGCAAAAGGTATTGGAGGAACGCGCGCTGGAATTTTAGAAACAAATTTCAAAGAAGAAACAGAAACTGATCTTTTTGGAGAGCAAGCAGTTTTATGTGGTGGACTATCAGAGTTAGTAAAAGCTGGTTTTGAAACACTTGTAGAAGCAGGCTATCAGCCTGAATTGGCCTACTTCGAATGCTTACATGAAGTCAAATTAATAGTTGATCTCATGGTTAAAGGGGGGCTAACTGCAATGAGAGATTCGATTTCAAATACAGCTGAATATGGAGATTATGTAAGCGGTCCAAGGTTAATTACAAAAGAAACAAAGGAAGAAATGAAAAATATTCTTGCTGACATTCAAGATGGTACTTTTGCTAAAAACTTTGTAAAAGAATGCGAAGCAGGAAAACCTGAAATGAAGAGAATTCGCCAAAAAGACTCAGAACTACCAATAGAGAAAGTAGGAAAAACACTTCGCTCTATGTTTAGTTGGCTTAAATCAGACTGAACAAATCATTAACTTAATTCTATTTGCATATCTTTTTGATCTTTCAATAGGTGATCCCAAAAGCCTGCCTCACCCAGTCGAATTTATGGGTTTAACAATTGATTTCTTAAAAGGATTTGCTGAGAAAATTGCAAAAGGCAATAAATTAAAGTTATATATTGGTGGCGCAATAATTACATTTATAGTTGTATTTCTCAGTGGAATATCTGGATGGATTATAGAAAGGTTATTTCTATTTTATATAATAAAAAGACCTATTTTTAGCACATTATTATTTACTTTTATTTTAAGTAGTTCACTTGCATCAAGAAGTCTCAATCAAAGTATTATTGAGCTTCTAAATTTAATTAGTCAAGACAATGTTGAAGACAATCTTCAACATGTAAGACACAAATTAAGCTTTATTGTTGGCAGAGATGTTGAGAATTTAGATAAAGATGAAATTCTTCGAGCAACTGCTGAAACTGCCAGTGAAAATTCTGTAGATGGTATTTTTGCTCCATTATTTTGGATGTTTGTAGGAACAATTTTTTGGCAATTCAATCAATTCATGCCTGGTCCATTAGCGATGGCTTGGGTTTTCAAAGCATCTAGCACTATTGATTCAATGCTTGGCTATAAAGAAGGGACTTTGCGATGGCTAGGGTTCTCAGGAGCAAAGTTGGATGATTTACTGACATGGATTCCTTCAAGAATTGTTTTAATAACTCTTCCTTTTTGCTGCAGAACAGGACAATCAATTTTAAAAACCATCAAATATGCATTTAAAGATGGCTTAGTTGATTCTTCACCAAACTCAGGAATCTCAGAAGCAATATTTGCTTATTGTGCCAATGTGAGAATGGGAGGGATAAATTTTTATAAGGGCAAAAAAAAAATAAAGCCTCTAATAGCCACTTCTTATCCAATTGCAAATATAAATTCAGTCAAAAGGATACTTAATCTAAGTCTTAGGCTTCAAATCGCCTGGATATTTAGTATGTCATTGATATTGAAATTTATAAATTGATAAAATTCAAAAAGCGCCTCTATCCATGGGAAAGAGTAAAACACCTAATGTAAGAATAATGATTTCTAAATCGAGTAAAAAAGTTCTATTTCTTGCATAAACCAGATCTAACTGTACTCTTTTCTTGTAACTAAGGTTATTCCTACCGCTAACCTGCCACAACCCAGTCAAACCGGGCCTAACAGAAATAACTTCTTCCATAAAAAGGCTATATTTATTAATCTCATGACTTACGATTGGTCTTGGTCCCACAACACTCATTTCGCCTTTAAGAACATTAAAGAACTGGGGTAATTCATCTAGACTTGATCGTCTCAGAAACCTTCCTAGTTTTGTGATTCTTGGATCATGCCTTAATTTATAATCTTGCTCGAATTCCTTTCTCATAAGAGGATATTTCTTTAATAAATTTGGAAGCAACTCATCAGCATCTTTATACATAGTACGAAACTTAATACACCCAAACTGTTTATAATTTCTTCCTACTCTTTTTTGAATATAAAAAATAGATCCAGGAGAACTTAACTTTACTAATATTCCAATTAAAATAAAAATTGGCGATCCAAAAATTATAACTAGCAAGGAAAAAACAACATCTCCTATTCTTTTTAATGTTCGTCCGTATCTGCTCTGATTTCTTATTATTTCTGCAGCGGGCAAGGAAGAAGGTTCTTTTGAAATCACTTCAAAAGGTATTCTCGGAGATCCTTTACGAAACTCAGACCATCGTAATAAAGATTTGCCAGGATTAGTTTGCACAAATTATTGAGTTAATAAAGCTCAAGACTGCAACAAAATCACACAATACTTAATTAGGAATTTCTTGATCAATACCTAAGGTCACTAGTAGCAATGTCACAAGAATTTTTATGCTCACTCCATAATTTATTGAGGATCTTTTTAAATTGTGATTTAAATGAATCTTGAGAAAAAGAATCAGCCCAATATCTAATTAGTTCAGGATTTAAATTATTCCACAGTTGTTTTTCATTGAAAAATTCAATTGCTTCAACCAAAGACTTAACAGTCTGTGCAGGAAACAAAAGTCCAGTTGCCCCTTTCGCTGGATTAGAGTTAAAGCATTTGACCGTATCTAAAATCCCTCCCTTTCCAAATGCAATAACAGGAGCTCCTGAAGCCATTGCCTCAACAGGAGCGATTCCAAAATCCTCAACGCCAGCGTAAACGAATGCTCTACATTGGCTCATTAGATCTTCAACCTTCTCCATACTTTGGAAGCCAATAATTTGAACTGTTGGACCTGCAAGGGCTTTTAAATATGCTTTCTCGACTCCATCACCGACAATAATCAAGGGTAATTTGAGCTTATTGAAAGCTCTCACAAGTAAGTCAACTCTTTTATTTGGTACTAATCGGCATACACTTAGATAAAAATCTTCTCTAGGTTTATTCCATTCAAAACGATTCACATTGACTGGTGGATGTAGAACCTCTGAATGCCTTCTCCAATACTTCCAAATTCTCTTTGACGTAAAATTAGAATTAGCTAACAAGTAATCAATTCTTGAGCTGCTTAATTGATCCCATTGTCTTAAGGCATGTAATTGCCATCTAATTAATGGTCCTAAACCTATTCTTCTCAAAAAAGATCGTTTCAAATAAATATTCATCTGATCCCATGCGTATCGCACAGGTGTATGTACATAACTGATGTGAAGCTGATCTGGCGAAGTCAAAATCCCCTTAGCCACAAGATGACTACTGCTAATAACTAATGGGTATCCATCGATATCAAGTTGTTCAATAGCAAAAGGTAAAAGGGGTAAATAATGTTGAACATGGGAACTTCCAAATGGTAATTGCTGGATAAAGCTAGTATTTACTTTTCTATTAAACAACCAACTACTTTTTTGTAAATTCTCTTCATTCACTAAAGAAAAGAGTTCTGGCTGTGATGCGATTTCAGTCAACAAATCATCAATGACCTTAACAACATTCTCAGCACCACCAGTAGATCCAGGAGTAAACCATTCATGTACTAACGCAATATTGCTTGGAAGATCTATAGATGAATTAACGCGCAAAGTAAAGCTCTTAAATCCTAAATATTATTTTAATTTTATTACAACTCAGATATTATGACAACATAGGAATAAAAGATCAATTATTCGAACATAATTTTATTATTAACACTTTAAATTATTACGTAATGTCGCTAAAAAGATATACCTATTTTATCTAAAGATGCTATCGAAGGATCATAAATGTTGTGAAAAAGACTCCCACTAAAAGAAAATAAGTAAAGAAAACCACTAATAAGTCCTAGAAAAATAAAGTATCTAACATAGCCGTTCTTTCTTTTTAACCTAGTAAAGGAAAAAAGCATAATCAACAAGAAAATCAAACCTATTAATTCCGAGAATATTAAGGCCGGTCTATCTACAACTAATTCAAAATTACTGCCAAAAACTAAATCATTACCATATATATTTTTCTTCAACAAGACAAAGTTAATTATTTCAGAAAAAGAAAGACTAGTGATAATAAAATACGATACTGGCTTTGTAAGCCTATTCATTGTTTTACTAAAATTCAATAAGAGCATTCCTATAAAAATAGACGCAATTATTGGAAGGCCAGGGATCAACCAAGTAAGATTTAATAGCATAGTCCTCATCCAAGCTTACTTTTATATGCAACCGAAAGCTCCTTTATTAGTTCTCGCAGGCCAAGAAAAACAAGACCAAAAGAAACTAAAACAAGAATAATTGGAACTGCACTACTCATCACTTAAAAACATTTAATATTTTTTTAGCAATAAAATCACTCAAAAACAAGATATCAATTAATAGCAAAACAAAACTTAATAAGAAAAAGTTAAGTCTTTTAAGCCATATCAAAACTCTTTTATTTTTTGATCTATTAACCATAGAAGTTGATAATATATATTTTTAAATATCATTTAAAAATATATATTATAGTATTATTTTTATTGATTCTTTTCTTTTCAATTTTAGGTTTTGTTGTAAATAAAGCCGAAACTTACTCACTTTCAAAAAAGTCCAGACGAATGCTAAAACCTCGAAAAAAAGGCATTGGAACAAAAACCTTAAAAAATAGCTTATAATTATTAATTATGAAAATAGCTATCTAATTCAAATGCAAGAAAATGATTCTATGACCAATAATCAAGGTATGGATTCAGAGAATGATGGTCAAAATAAAATCAAACCTATAAATGGTCCAGAACTTTTTAAGCAAACCTCAAGTCCTAGACCCTCACCTAAATGGATTAACAATAGAGGAGAAGAGGTAAAACAAGTTTTTGGATTTAATGAAAATGCTGAACTGGTTAATGCCAGAGTAGCAATGATCGGTTTTTTAATGCTAATACTTACTGAACTTGCTTTCGCTGGGGAACCGGCGACTCAGAAAATTTTTGGAATTAACTAGAGTAAAATATTTATACTATTATCCCAACTAATCAATTTATAGGCTATGAATAAAAAAACATTAGTAGGTATTTCATATGTATCTGCTTGGATAATTATTTGGGGAACAATTGGTTCACTCATTGATTTTTATTTCCTGCAAAATACATATCTTCCTGGTTCTCCAGGTCAATTTTTAACATTTATCATTACAGCAATTATTACCTCAATAATAGCTGTAAGAATATTCCCAATAGTAAATAATAAATTTATAAGTTAATAACGATAACGTTTAAGAACTTGAGAAGGTTGATCACTCACTCCCTTCTGATAGAGAAGCCATTGATTAGTTTCAAGATCATGATCACACCCCAATCCTTCAAGTTCAATAGATTTTAATCTCATTTGATAGTGGCATTGCTGATCCGCTTCAAATGCTGATTTGTAACCTGTAAAAAAGTATAAAAATCCAAGAATAATTGCTATTAAAGATATAAACAAAATAGTAAACTTCATCTTATTATAGTAAATTATTATTTAATATTAGCTTTAATCGGAGAGAAAAGAAAGAATTATGATTATTCCTTTATTTCTTTTTCTAAAGGTATTTCACATTCAGTTAAATCTTGATCATTTAAACGGTCTAGTATACGAACCATATCAATAGATGACAACTCACCATTAGTTCCCCACTTAAGAGTTGTCTTTCTCTGTTGTGGAATATTTTTTGTTTTTTGCTCCTGTTTTTTCTCTGGCAACATTAGTAATTAAGCCCTCTATTAGAAATCTTAAAATATTGATGTTCAATATAAGAACTCAGGAAAGTATTCTTAGTTAAACTTTACTTTTATTTTTCCTTAATAGTAACTTTTTCCTATTCTCAGAAAGTTAGCAGGTGATTTGTGTGGTTACAAAAACAAGGTCATAAAAATACTAACCTCGTCCAAAATTGTAAACAAAATCCTGAAACGATGGATTATAAAAATAAACTAAAACACTAATAACTAATAAAACATTCAACCCAATTACTATTGAACCTATAATTACTCTCTGACGTTTACCAGGCACTTTATATTTCAAGCCAGCGGGAAGGTTAACCAATACATCGGGATCTCTAGGGCTTGATTTCTTAAATTTATTCTCTTTGACCTTATTGGTCTTAATTGCCTTATCCTTATTTTTCTTGGAATTAGAATCTTTGGAGACCATTTTCTTAGTAAGAATAAATTCTTTATTTTTATAGTTCTAAGCTTACTTAATATAAATCAGATAAAACCTATTTTGTTCTAGTTTTTCACATTATTTTTTTTTTTGAGTCAACAAACAAAAATAACGTTATCAATTTATTGATAACGTCTAGCAATATTTTTTTAAAGCATCAAGAATACTTTTAGCATTTTGTCTTTTTAAGTTAGAATTATTAGCCATTATTAAATTTGCTTCCAAGCCAAGCAATCTAGTCTGACAAGAAAATTTTTTATCCATTGCGGCATTTTTTTGATATTTGTGTATCTGAAGTAATGCTTTATTACAAGAATTAATATCTCTATAACAACTCTTTACTAACAAATTAATTATCTTATGATCTCTAGATTCAAAGGCCAGGAGGGGCGTCGAAGCAAAAAAAATATATATGTATAAAATAAATAGGAATTTGATTTTTTTTAATGGATAGATAATCAAAGCATAATCCCCATCAAAAAAAGTGGATAAATCATTTCTATTTTAAGTAAGATTTCTTTCTTAGAAAAAGAATGGTTTTTCTATCAGGCTAAATGTATATCTTTACAAAAAAGGGACTCCTATTTTAAAAGAGTCCCGTTAAGTAAGAAATTGTTAATTAAAAAATTTAGATTTTCAACAAATCATCCCTGAACTCGATCCTTAAACAGCTTTCCAGCAGTGAAGGCAGGCACACGCTTAGCAGGTATTGCTATCTTTTCTCCAGTTTTAGGGTTTAAACCTTGACGAGCGGAACGATCGCGGGGCTCAAACGAACCAAACCCCAGAATGGAGACTTTCTTACCCTCCACTACAGAATCAATAATTGTGTCTATGGCGGCATCAACTACCAGAGAGACGTCTGTTTTAGTTAGCTCTGTACGAGCTGCAACTAGGTTGACTAAATCTGCTTTGTTCATTGGAAAGATTGTATGTAGCAGGGAGTAAAAGGAAGAAAACCAAATAGAGGAATTAGTTTCCAAAAAACCCAATCTTGCTAATGGTATGGACCAAATCACTTAGCTGCAACCCAAAGACCCTGTGGCAGTGAGCTTTATAAAAAGTATATGGGCTTATTTTTTTGATTAAATAATCATTCAGAGATTTTCAAAGAATCACTTGAATAAAATACAATCTTCCGATTTTTGCCCAAACACTAGTCAGGACGTGCTTTCTTGAAAGATGCGTTTTCTAATTTATTAAGCAAAAAAGGTACTAACTTTTGAAATTAATTATTTTTTCGACTTAAAACAATACATTTAATTAAATTCACCTGAATTCACAAAGATCCGCAGAACAGCACATTTATTGGTATTACAAAATAATTAACAGTCAAAAAAGGAAGGCTATAAATTCTAAATCTCACTTTTTTCAGCTCAAAGCTTCCATTTGAAGCTCTCATCCTAAAAAACCTCTAAAATTTTTTTCCAAGACTTGAAAAAATAAAATTTTGCTACCAGAATCAGATCTATCAACTTCATCAAGAAAACTAAATCAAACAAAATAATTAGATCAGTAAACTAAAAGGATTTAGTAATGATTTAAGACAAATCCCTCAATTCTTACCACAAATTTCACATGAAATGGAATTTCGTTGTTTGCAACTTGTTAAAACAAACCAAACAACTAAGTTAGAGGAAAAGTTTCCTGCTTACTGATTTGAAGGACCAAAACAATTGGGAAAAGTAAAAATAGGTTCTGCATGGCCTTTAGGAAGCTCCTTAACACCTGATGGTGTTAATTTCTCTTTAGCAGCTCCTCATGCAACAAATGTAGATTTACTAATCTTCCAAGATGAAAATGCCGACTATCCAATAGAAACAATATCTTTAGATCAAAAAAACAGGTCAGGTGATTATTGGCACGTTGAGATTGAGGGGCTAACTGAAGGCATCTTATATGGATACAAAGTATCAATTGAAAACAACAAAGCGATAGAGGATCATCTTGTTTTAGATCCATGCGCTAGAGCGATCACAGGCTGGGGAAGGTATATAAGGAATCAAAAAGATAAAAGTGGCAAAGGTTATATTCATTTCCTAAAGGGAGTAGTAACTAAAAGGGATTATTTTGATTTCAAATCTCACCCAAGACCGAAACATGCATGGAATAAAACAATTATTTATGAATTACATGTTGGGGGATTTACCAAAAACCCAGATTCAAATATTAGCGATTCTAAAAAAGGAACATATTTAGGGTTAATTGAAAAGATACCTTATCTAAAAAGTCTTGGAATTACATCTATAGAATTACTTCCTGTTTTTGCTTTTGATCCATATGATGCCCCAGATGGATTAGAAAACTATTGGGGTTATAGCCCTATCAATTGGTTTACACCTCATCAAGGTTATGTAGAAGGAACTAATCCATTGGAAGCACGCAAACAATTCAAGCAGTTTGTGGAAGTTTGCCACGACAATAAACTGGAGGTGTTAATCGATGTTGTTTATAATCACACTACAGAAGGGAATCAAGACGGCCCAAGTATAAGTTGGAAAAATATTGGTCCTAAAAATTACTACCATCAAGATGAGAATGGAAATTATCAAGATGTAAGTGGTTGTGGTAATAGTATTGCTGCTAATCGTCCTTTAGTTAGGAAACTAATATTAGATTCTATGCATTGTTGGGCAATTGAACTTGGAGTTGACGGGTTTCGTTTTGACTTAGGAATCGCATTAAGCAGAGGAGAAAATCTAATTCCTTTAGACGAACCTCCCCTATTTGAAGAAATTGAAGCAGATCCAAAACTTAGCGATGTGAAATTAATTAGCGAACCATGGGACTGTGGAGGGCTTTATAAACTAGGTGATTTTCCAGCAAATAAATTCAGAACATGGAACGGACATTTTAGAGATGATATTAGAAGGTTTTGGAAGGGTGAAAAAAGCACAATATGGCCCCTCAAAGATAGATTAACTGGTAATAAATCACTTTATAATGATAATAATTTAGCAAATATATTTAGTATTAATTTTATAACTTCTCATGATGGATTCACCTTAAAGGATCTAGTAAGTTTTAACAAGAAACATAACTTTGCGAATGGTGAGAATAATAGAGATGGAGAAAATCATAATAATAGTTTTAATTATGGTATTGAAGGTCCAACTACTAATAAAGAAATAAATAATTTAAGGCAAAGACAACAAAGGAACCTACTTTCATCACTCCTTTTATCTCCAGGAATCCCAATGGTTTTAATGGGTGACGAGGTAGGAAGAAGCCAAGGAGGTAATAACAACTCATGGTGTCAAGACAACCCACTTGGATGGATGACTTGGAATCATAAAAATTGTGATCAAGACTTAAAAGAATTTGTGATAAAGCTCATATCTCTTAGAAAACAACTACCAGAGTTTTTTAGCCCTGATTCTGTTTACGATTCTTATAAAGATAATACCAAGGTCAAAGCCTCAGATTATTGGATTCAGTGGCATGGCATTAAGGTTAACAAGCCTGACTGGGGAGATTGGTCGCATACACTTGGTTTTAGCATCAATAAAAAAGATCTAGGCTCCGCGATTTGGGTTGGGTTTAATGCTTACAAAGAGGCAATGCTTTTTGAATTACCAAAACCAATTTCTCCATGGAAAAAATATATTGATACCTCTTTTTTGAAAAACAAACATATTTCTAGAAAACAATTAGCTAACCAATCTGATATTCGCATTGAAAGTAACAGTCTTGTTCTTCTAATTGCCAACGAATATTCAAAAAAAATTAAATCATGAGAATTAAAATCAAGCGGGCGGCGGGAATCGAACCCGCATCATCAGCTTGGAAGGCTGAGGTTTTACCACTAAACTACGCCCGCGCTAAAAAAAGAAAATGTCCAGAAAACTGGAGTACTCTCGTTTAGCCTACCTACATTATTACCTTCCACCCCCCTCTTATCAAAAAGATTGACGAATTCCAATAGGCTCATAAAAAAAAATCGCATAAGGCTCATGTTGTCTTATGGGATGGGGGATGCAGGGACAGGACTTGCTTCAGCTCAATTTGGCTTTTATCTTTTCCCTTTCTTTACTTGTGCTGCAGGCTTACCTCCATGGATAGCAAGCTCTATTTTGATGATAATAAAACTTTGGGATGCAATTAATGATCCTTTAATTGGCTGGATGAGTGACCATACACAATCAAAATGGGGGCCAAGATTGCCATGGATGTTTGGAGCATCACTTCCTTTGGGTATCTTTTTAGCTGCAATGTGGTGGATTCCAAATGATTACAGCATCCAAGAAAAAACTATTTACTACATATGCACATCAATTCTTTTCATGACAGCTTATACATCTGTAAATCTTCCCTATGGTGCATTATCAACAGAACTTAGTGAAGATGAAAATGTAAGAACTAGGCTAAATGCTGCAAGATTCACAGGGTCAATTTTAGCTTCTTTATCTGGATTAATTGTAGGAGCAATATGTTTAACAAAAGGCGATGAGGGTTACTTAACAATGGGGCGGATATCAGGCACAATTGTTACACTTTTTACTCTGATTTCAACATGGGGGCTCGCTCCATTCGCCAAGATTGCAAGAAAACCAATCAATAATATACAGCCAATTAAAAATCAATTTAAACGTATTTTAAATAATACAATATTCATCAAAGTTATTTATCTTTATTTACTTCTATGGTGTGGTCTTCAGTTAATGCAAACAGTTTCATTAATATATCTTCAACAAGTTATGAATGTTCCTAGAGGTATTTCTTTTTGGATTATAATTCCTTTTCAAATAAGTGCTCTTTTAGGATTGCAAGTTTGGAGCTTTTATTCTAACAAATACGGAAGAATTAATGCTCTAAAAAGGGGAGGAATAATATGGATAAGTGGTTGTTTAATTGCAATGATATTACCTCCACTATCAAATAATTTTCAACTTAATAGTTTCAATATAGATTCCATTAAAATGTTGGTTTTATTTATAACCATCTTATTTGTTGGGTTTGGTGCCTCAACCGCCTATTTAATACCTTGGTCTTTATTACCAGACGCTATTGATCATGATCCAGAAAAAGCAGCAGGTATTTATACAGCTTGGATGGTTTTATGCCAAAAATTAGGTATCGCTTTAAGCGTAGGATTATTTGGTTACCTTCTTACTTTTGCTGGTTTCAAGGAGGGAGCCTGTCAAGAAATTATTAACATCTATCAGCCTGATTCTGCTTTGCTAACTGTCAGAATTTGTATGGGATTAATACCTTCTATTCTTGTTTATTGGGGGCTATTAATTATGAGAGAGTGGAAAGATAGAGATGGAGCTCAAAAAGTAATCGTCTGATTTATGAATTCACCTAGATGGATAAAAAGATTTGGAGCCAGTCTTTTAATAGGGGGACAGGCTATAACTTCTACTGCTAAAGGTCGTATAGACAAATCAGACTTGATCGATCAATTAATGGAGGCAGGTCCAGGAAGTTTTTTAATAGTCTTAATTACTGGTATTGCCGCTGGGACAGTTTTCAATATTCAAGTTGCTGCAGAATTAAGCAAACAAGGTCTAGGTTCTGAAGTAGGCGGTCTTTTAGCAATTGGGATGGCTAGAGAGATAGCCCCTTTGCTAACTGCAACTCTTCTCACTGGGAAAGTTGCAACTGCTTATGCGGCTCAAATAGGCACTATGAAAGTTACCGAGCAGATTGATGCAATAACAATGCTACAAACAGATCCTGTTGAATATTTAGTTGTTCCAAGAATATGTGCAATGGTTTTGATGGCACCTGTCCAATGCTTATTATTTTTTACTGTTGCTTTATATAGCGGTCAAATCAGCAGTACTCTTCTATATCAAATTCCACCAAGCATTTTTTGGAATTCAATAAGAGAATGGCTAGTAATATCTGATATGCCCTTTATGCTTGTGAAAGCATTTGTGTTTGGTCTGTTGATAGCAATTATCGCTTGTGGATGGGGCTTAACCACCAGAGGCGGGCCAAAAGAGGTAGGATCAAGCACTACTGGAGCAGTAGTAATGACTTTAATAACCGTTTCCATTGTAGATGTTTTACTTACACAAGTCCTTTTTGGATAAAAACTATGCCTTCTGAAAATCATCTTGATAAAAATAGCGTGATTTTATCGCCTTCTTATCGTTTACCGATCTTCATAATATTCATAGGCTTATTATTGTTAACAACACCTTTTCATCCCTGGCCTACAATAGTCATTAGCAGTTTTGGTTTTTTTCTATTACTGCAATCTTTTACATTAAAATTAAAATTCACGAAGGACGATCTAATTGTTATGCAATTAGGTAACGAATTAAGAAGATTCCCTTTTAAGAACTGGATCGCTTGGAGAATTATATTACCTCAATTACCAGGTTTTCTATACTTTAGAGAAGAAGCAAGCCCCCATCTATTGCCTATACTTTTTGAGGTAAACTCATTAAAAGAACAGTTAAAGTTAAGAGTTAAGGATTTAGAAATAGAAAAGGCAGTATAATCAACAAACTTTCAAATTTAATTGAAGTTTTTTGAAATATGGAATCCGAAGAAAATCTATCTCCAGAAAAACAAAATTCTAAAAAGACTATTTCTGCTGAAAATTCCTCACCAGTTGAACTTCCAACTAAAACTGATGAAGAGGAAAAAGCTAAATCACCGAATATCAATATCCCAGGAAACAATGAAAATATTTCCAACCCAGAGATACATTCATTAATTAGTCTAGCCCTTAAAGAACTTCAACTTTCCCGTGAGAAATTAGAAAAAGAATTAGAAGAACTTGCGCAAAAGAAAGTACAAATTGAGACAGAACTTAAGAGCTCATTCTCAGGTCAATCTGACGCTATTGCTAGAAAGGTTAAAGGTTTTCAGGAATATTTAACTGGGGCCTTGCAAGATTTAGCTCAATCGGCAGAACAATTAGAGCTTGTTGTACCACCAGTAATAGTTAAGCCATCCCCCCTTGATGAAAACAAAAACATAGAGACTTCTAAAGAGCAAGAGGTTATCCATGCTGTTTCTGAGACTTTCAAACCTGATGAAAATTTAATAAGAAGATGTTTTAGTCAATTTCTAGCACAACCCGATTTCTACGCAGAGCCCTGGAAACTTAGAAGAAGTCTTGAGGATAATGATATTGAAATGCTTGAAGATTGGTTCTTTAGCATGGGAGGGAGAGGCGCTCAACCAAGTAGAGGAAGTAGATCAAAGAATGCTTTAGTTGCAGCAGGTATTATTGCAATCTTAGGTGAATTATATGGCGAACAATTTCAAACTTTGGTTTTAGCGACTCAGCCAGAGCGACTTGGGGAATGGAGAAGATGCCTCCAAGATGCCCTAGGTCTTAACAGGGAAGATTTCGGACCAAACAGCGGTATAGTGCTTTTCGAGCGACCTGATGGACTTATAGAAAGAGCAGATCGACTAGAAGAAAGAGGCGAATTGCCTTTGATAATTATTGATGCAGCTGAGATGAATGTAGAAATTCCCATTCTTCAGTTTCCTATATGGCTAGCTTTTGCAGGTAGTCCCAATGAGATTTTTGAAGAAGATGAATTATTATAAAAATTGCTATCGAAATTATTTTGAATCTATTAGTTCTATTTTTAGGATATTTATTTGGATCTTTGCCTAGTGGTTATTTAGCTGGAAGAATTGCTAAAGGAGTTGATATTCGCTCATTAGGTTCTGGCTCTACAGGAGCAACAAATGTTTTGAGACATATTGGGAAACGAGCAGCCATCACAGTATTTCTTTTAGATGTTTTTAAAGGAGTTTTATCTATTTTATTAGCAAAATATTTTCTGCTAAATGATGCATGGCAAGTTTCTGTAGGCCTAGCAACTTTAATTGGTCACATTTGGCCTGTTTGGTTGAATTGGCATGGTGGAAAGGCAGTAGCAACTGGTTTAGGGATATTTCTTGGACTTTCATGGGAAGTTGGACTTGCCACTTTTGGTTGCTTCCTATTAGTAATTAGCATATTTAGGATAGTTTCATTAGCTAGTGTTAGTGCTGCATTTGCTCTACCTTTAATAATGTTTTTAAGTTTTAATAATTCAAGTATTTCTCTACCATATTTAGTAATTTCATTATTAGCCATGACTTTAGTAATTTGGAGACATAGAGAAAATATAATTAGACTAATTAAAGGGAAAGAGCCAAAGCTTGGTCAAAAATAAAGCTCAAATATAAACCTTATTACAAAAGCTTCTGAACATATAGGCAGGATCCTTTGATTGAGTAATTGCCCTACCGATGACTAATTTCGATGCTCCACTCTTAAGAGCTTCAGATACATCTGAGACCCTAGATTGATCGTTTACATCTGAATCTAATGAACGGATTCCTGGAGTCACTAACTCGAAAGTCTCAGGATAAAGATCACGAAGTAACTTTACTTCTCTAGGGCTACAGACACATCCTGCCAATCCAGAATTCGAGGCAATCTTTGCAAGATGAATAACACGTTGATCTATTGCTTGATCAACTAATAGATCACGAAAAAAATCTTCTTGAGTCCAACTAGTTAAAATTGTTATTCCCAAGAGTTTTGGTGGCCTTACATTAACTTTAGCCGCTCCTTCTTGAGCAGCTTCATTAGCCATTTTTAGAGCCTTCATTCCTGAGCAAGTATGCAATGAAATAAATTCAGCTCCAGTTTGTGATGCTCCAAAACATGCTCTAGCAACTGTGGTAGGAATATCATGAAATTTAAGATCTAAAAATATTTTTTTTCCCTTATCTCTTAAAATCGATAAGATGTCAGGTCCTTCGCTAACAAATAATTCTAAGCCAACCTTAACCCATATAACTTCAGGAATTTTTTCAATTAGATTTAAAACATTATTCTTATCCATTCCATCTAAGGCGATAATTATTTTTTCACTTGGATTATTTACATTCATCATAAAATTAATCAACCTGAAACACGAAGAAATTTTTTCTTTCCTACTTGCAAGATTTTTCCTATCACATCATTTGGAGTTTGAAACTCTAAATTAGGATCTAGAATCTTTTCTCCATCAATTCTGACTCCCCCTCCAAGAATCTGTCTTCTAGCTTCACTACTACTTGTACACAATTCCATCTTACTAAATAAATAAAAGGCTTTAGCTGGAAAGCTTATTTTTGAGATAGAGGCTTCTGGTATTTCTTCAAGAGAATCTTTGGTTCCTAAAACTAACTTTTGAGAGTTAGATTGAGCTTTCTTTGCAGCTTCGTCTCCTTTAAAGTTAGATGTTATTTTTAAAGCCATCAATTTTTGAACTTCTCTTGGATTTGAACTTAAATCATTTATACTTTCATTAGTTAATAAATTTAAATAACTATAAACTAATTTATCTGGAACTTTTTCTAATTTTGAATACATAGATAATGGATCTTCATTTATCCCTACAAAATTATCTAAACTTTTACTCATTTTCTGAGTACCATCTAACCCCACTAAAATAGGTAATAACATTCCAAATTGAGGCTTCTGTCCAAAAGCTCTCTGCAAATCTCTTCCCATAGCAATATTAAATTTCTGGTCAGTTCCACCTAGTTCTAAATCAGAATTGATTGCGACTGAATCATATCCTTGAAGAAGTGGATAAAGAAATTCATGAAGAGATATTGGAATACCTGATTTGTATCGATTACTAAAATCTTCCTTTGCAAGCATTTGACCGACTGTTGAATTAGATAAAAGTTCTATAACTTTAGATAAATTAAGGTTTTCAAGCCACTCACTATTCCTTCTAATTTCTAAACGACCAGGAGTTGAGAAATCAAGCAATGAATATTTAGGCTCTTTACCAAGACCTAATTGTTCAAGATAATTAATTGCATTTGATTCAACTTCATCTTTTTCAAGCTGAATTCTAGTTTTACTCTTACCAGTTGGGTCTCCAATCCTTGCGGTAAAATCTCCAATTATAAGCACTGCAGTATGACCAGCATCTTGAAAAGCTCTTAATTTTCTAAAAAGAATACTATGACCAAGATGAATATCAGTACCTGTTGGATCAATACCAAGTTTTATACGCAAAGGTTTTTTTTCAATCAATGAAAGTTCTAATCTTTTTATAAAACTTTGATCTGAATCTTCAGAATTATTGCAAGGGAAAAGATCTTCTAATCCTCTAGAAATCCATTCTGGTAATGCATTTAATTTATCTGACATAATAAAAATATTTTAGAAGTTTAAAATCATTTATCCAATTCTGATTTCATTCGTTCCAACGTTTTATTCATTTGATCAAACATCTGGTCAGGTGTAATTCCAAATTGACCTAACTGCGTTTTCAACTGTTCGACTGTCATTTTTGCCTGAAAATCTTCTGAAAGCTCAAATCGTTTCATAAAAACTTTATACCTCTCCATTAATTTTTCCATAGTATCAATAAACATTACTTTCCCTTCTCTATCAAATTTCCCATAATCAGAACCTAATTGCATCAGATTCTGATAATCAGTGAAAAGTTTTTTTGCTTCTTCCTGAACAATTTCAGATTCAAAAAAACTCATATCTTAAACTCCATTTGATAACTCAATTGATTGATTTTGAATTTAACGATTTTTAATTATTATATCACTTAAATCTTGAATTAGGGTAACCAATCCTTACACAAAAGCATGTGCTTAGGGAGTGTAAATAACCATACCACTAGAAAATATTAATCATTACTCATGTCAGGGAAAGACCTAATGGCTAAAGAAAAATCCTTTTTCATTTGATCTTTTCAAGCTAAATTCAAACTGTTCTACATTAAAATAATATAAAGCTATGTTATTATGCGATAAAAGATTAATCGAAAATTATCCTTTAATTTACCTTTAGCCTTTCTAAAAATGAAAGAATTCGAACGGCAATATAATTTATTTAACAACAATGATGTCAATTTTTCAAATAAAAATCTTTTTCAAGAAATAAATATTGAGAAAAATGTAATTAAGCAATGGCAAGAAAAAATCATTCAACATCAATCTCCCATTTTTAAATACGGTTATAAAAGTTTAAACCAACCATCATTATTTGAATCTAATTCTGAAGAAGTAAGCAAAATCTTTAATCCAATAGAACTTACTCCTTTGCCTTTAAGTTTTTGGAGATGGCCACAAACGATACATCAGGGGCCAGCAATTTATTTTGTAATGGATGAGATGATCAATCCTAAAGAGAATATTGTTTTATATATTGGAGAAACAATTTCCGCAGAAAAAAGGTGGAAAGGCGAACATGACTGCAAGAATTACCTTTCAAATTATGCCGAAACTCTGCAGAAAGCCAATCTAACGACAAAGCTGAATATTCGTTTTTGGCTTGATGTACCAATAGAAACAAAAAAAAGAAGGCAATTAGAACAAAAGCTTATTCAAACCTGGCTTCCACCGTTCAACAAAGAGACAAGGGGAATTTGGGCAACACCATTTACATCTATAATCACTTAGAAAAAATTGTTATTATTCATACAAGCACAAAAATTAAATGCAATTCTCAGCAGTCTCCAAAGAAATTAACGAATGGTCAGGGACAGTATTAATTGCTGGGGTTTTGGAAGAAACAAATGAAATTCAACTCAATTCATTTAAGACCCTAATAAAAGAATCTCTTTTGATCCAAAGGTTTAATCAAGAAAAGTTTGAAGGGAAAAAAAATCAGAAATTATCAATTGAAATTTTAGAAGGACAAATTAAAAGAATAATATTTGTAGGTTTAGGCAAGGCCGAAAATCTTCTACTTAATGATTTACGAAAAGCCGCTTCGATTGGAACTCGTCAAGTTTTAGGTCATGAAAAAAAATTAGGCATATTTTTCCCTTGGGATGCATTTGATCAATCCTTAGCTGCAATAGCAGTTGGTGAAGCAATTAAATTGACTTCCATCCAAGATCTTAGATTCAAATCAGAACCAAAGGAAAAAACTTCAATCGAGGAAGTTGAATTCATAGGATTAGGGCAGAAAGCAGCCAAATTAGCAATTGCTGAAATAAATCCAATTTGCGAAGGAGTGAAGTTTGCAAGAGAACTTGTATCAGCTCCTCCCAACTTTCTCACTCCATCTAAATTAGCGACGGAGGCCGAAAAACTTGCAACTGATTATGCTCTAGATTTAAAAATTCTTGATAAAAAAGATTGCGAAGATGAAGGAATGGGAGCTTATTTAGCAGTTGCCAAAGGATCAGATTTGGAACCAAAATTTATACATTTAAAATATTCTCCTAAAATCGTTAAAAATAAAATTGTATTAATTGGTAAAGGCTTAACTTTTGACTCCGGTGGTTACAACTTAAAAGTAGGTGCTTCTCAAATAGAAAAAATGAAATATGACATGGGTGGAAGTGCTGCTGTGCTGGGAGCAGCAAGAACGATAGCTGAACTCAAACCAAACAACATCGAAGTTAATTTTATAGTTGCTGCTTGCGAAAATATGATTAATGGCTCTGCCTTACACCCTGGAGATATAGTCAAAGCTTCAAATGGGAAAACCATCGAAGTAAACAATACTGATGCAGAGGGACGATTAACACTAGCGGATGCTTTAGTTTATGCATGCAAACTTGAACCTAACGCAATCGTCGATCTAGCAACTCTTACTGGTGCATGCGTTATTGCATTAGGAGATGAAATAGCAGGATTATGGACTGACAATGATCAGCTCTCAGAACAATTAACTCAAGCCGCGAGCGAAGCTGGAGAGGGGATTTGGAGGATGCCAATGCAAGATTCATACAAATCTGGAATTAAATCATCTATTGCTGATTTACAAAACACAGGCCCTAGAGCAGGAGGATCAATTACTGCAGCCTTGTTTCTCAAAGAATTTGTAAACTCAAGTATTCCATGGGCTCACATTGATATAGCAGGTACATGTTGGACTGAAAAAGATAGAGATATAACTCCTAAGGGTGCAACTGGTTATGGAGTTAGAATGTTAGTTAATTGGATAAAAGAATTGAGTTTTAAATCCAATTAATATATTCAAAAATAAAATTAAGATTATGATAATGATGATTTCACTTTTTAATAAAATCTAAAATTAATATTATTTACTATATTCTCCCCAAACTTTTTTTAGTCTATTATCTCTACCACAACTCGTTCTATAGAAATTATACCTAAGTGGATTTTTAATAGCATAATCTTGATGATATTTCTCAGCAATCCAAAAAGTTTTTGATTTTAGTATTTCAACTTGTAATTGGTCTAAAGGTACATTTAAGGCTTTAGAAATACTTTCTTGACTTTCTTTAGCCTCACGTTCTTGTTCTTGATTAGATGTAAAAATAACAGGCTGATATGAATTCCCTCTATCGCAAAATTGTCCATTACCATCAAAAGGATCTATATTAATCCAATAGCTATCAAGTAGATCTGGATAGCTAATTATATCAGAATTAAAAATTACTTTCACAACCTCTTGATGACCAGTATGATTTTCATAAGTAGGATTAATAATATCTCCTCCTGAGTATCCACTATCTGCTGAGACGACTCCATCAAGTTTCTCAAGATCATGCTCTAAACACCAAAAGCAACCTCCTGCAAAAATCGCTTCTTGAGATTCTGCAAATCCTTTCAATGGACAAAAAATTAATATCTGAAAAAGGATACAAAATGCTATTATTAGTCTGGATAAATTAGTCATAAGGATCATTTAACTACTAAATCCAGAATATCCTTAGATGCTCGATCTGTAACTCCTGGCTTACCTAATTTATCTCTCAATTTTTCATAACCATTAATTATATCTTGCCTGGTAGAAACATCTTCAATGATTTGCATTGCAGAATTAAAGATTCTTTCAGCTTTAAAATCCTCTTGTACAAACTCTGGTATTAACTTTTTATTTAAGAGAAGATTAACTGGAGAAATATATTTAACATTAAATCTTAAGAAATATCTTGCAAAAAAAGCAGTAACTCTACTTACTTTATATCCAACGATTTGTGGAACGGAGTTTAAAGCCAATTCCATATTAATTGTTCCAGATTTGGACAAAGCCATATAAGCGGCAGAAAATAAAAAAGGCTTTAATTTATCAACTTCATTTGATGAGACAACTCTTCCATTTAATCCATATTTATTAAAGGATTGATTTAAGATTGCATCAAATTCCTTTAATCCAGATGGTATAAAAATAATTATTTTAGGATCTTTTTCCTGAAGAAGTTTAGCAGCTTGAAGCAAAGTAGGTAAAATATATTTAAGCTCTTGTTTTCGAGAAGCAGGAATTATAAGAAGAAGTTTCTTGTCGGGAGTCAAACCTATCTTTTTCAATGATTCTTCTCTACTAGGAATATTTCTATAGAAGTCCAACATTGGGTGACCCACGAAGTTCACATTCCCTCCCTTATTTGAGTAAAATTTTGCTTCTTCTTCAAAGATAGCTAAGATTTTATCAGTGAAATTAATGAGGTCGGTTGTACCGGAATCACCTAATCTCCATGCCCATTCCTGAGGCGCAATATAATAAATTATTGGAATATTAGGAAAAGTTTTTTTTACTTTTAACCCAAGTCGAATATTTGGACCCATATAGTCTATTAAAACAACTGCATCAGGAGGAGAATAACTTAAATAATTATCAATTTTTGATTGTGCATTTAAAGTTGGCAAAACATAAGGAAGTGCTTCTAAAAAGCCAATTGCACCTATCGAAGAAGTATTAGATATTAATTCTGCCCCTGCTTCTCTCATCCTTTCACCACCAAGGGCAAAAATATCTAATTTAATTTTTCTTTTTTCTGCATTATTTTTCAAAGCCTTTATTAATAAACTTCCCTGCAGGTCACCAGAAACCTCACCAGTACTTATCAATAAGTTCATTATTTAATTAGTTGAAATTAAAGAAGGCATTATTCCTCTTCGTCCCTTTCCAATAGAGAGTTCGATAAATTCACATAACCTTGCTGAAGACTGAAGCAAATCCTCTTTCCTTGCCATTCTCAGACCATCAGAGATTACATAGTCAGATTTAAATAATAAATTCCAAACTCTTTTCAATTGTAAATATTCTTCCTTCTTATCTTTATCTAAATTTTTTCTTTTAATTCCAACTTTATTTAGTCCTCGCATCCGTCCAGGATGACCTTCCGCTAAGCAAAATGGTGGAACATCTCTATCAACTCTTGTCATGCCTCCAACCATAGCTAAATAACCAATATGGACAAATTGATGTATTCCTAAACAACCTCCAATAACAGCTCTATCTTCAACAACAACATGACCTGCAATTTGAACGCTATTAGCTATAACTACATTGTTTCCTATTTCACAATTATGTCCTAAATGTGAATAGGCCATTAATAAATTTTGATTCCCAACTATAGTTTTTTCCCCTTTAAAGGTAGCCCTATTAATAGTTACACATTCTCTAAAAGTATTATTATCTCCAATTAATACATCAGTAAAATCTCCTTTATACTTCAAATCTTGAGGTTCTAACCCAATACAAGCCCCAGGAAAAATCTTATTATTTGATCCTATTTTCACCTTCCCTTCAATAATTACATTTGGTCCTATCCAAGTATTGGGACCTATAATCACATCAGGGCCAATTACAGCCCCTGAGCCAACATACACACCTGCTTCAAGTTCAGCTTTCGAGGAAACATCTGCAAAATCATGAATATTAACTTTATTTTCTCCTATTAAATTTTCAGAAGATTCAATTTCACTCATCATTTCAATCCACAAGAGAGAACATCAAATCTCCAGAGCAAACCAATTGGTCATCTACTTTTGCTTCTCCCCTAACCTTCCCAAATCTCTTCCTTTTGATGCTTATCAACTCACACGATATTACTAATTGATCCCCAGGGACCACTGGACGCCTAAAACGAACTGAATCAATACCTGCAAAGACAAAAAGTCCTTTTGGAAGATCAGGCATTTGCGAAACAATCAAACCACCTACCTGAGCCATTGCTTCAACTATTAGAACACCTGGCATCAAAGGTCTTTCAGGGAAATGGCCTTGAAATTGAGGTTCATTAAGGGTGACGTTTTTTATTGCCACCGCTTTCTTTCCTTCGTCATGTTCTATCACTCTGTCAACAAGCGCAAAAGGGTATCTATGTGGCAAGAGCCCCATAATTTGCTCGCTATTTAAAACGAGAGGCTGGGAAGAAGAAATGTCAGTCAAAATAAGATTTAATTAAGTTAATACCTTTTGAAGAGAAGCAGCAAATTCGGTATGAAGAGCGTGGGAACCCTTATAAACAAAGACTTGCGCTCTGGGTAATCCAACAAAAGCAAGATCCCCAATTAAGTCAAGCAATTTGTGTCGTACTGGTTCATTTGCAAATCTCAAAGGTGGATTCACCCAAGAATCTCCATTACAAACCAATGCATTTTCAAGTGCTCCGCCTTTAATTAGACCATGTTTCTTTAATTCTTCTAACTGATCAAGGAAACCAAAAGTTCGTGCAGGTGCAATTTCTTTAACAAAATTATTTGGTGAAAGCTCAATAGAAAACATTTGCTGTCCAATTGCTTTATATGGGAAATCAATCAACCCGATTAATTTCAATTTTTTTGATGGTATTGCAAAAATTACACTTTCTCCTTTGTTTACAAAAATCGGAGAATTTAATTCTGGTCTTGGTTTGGGAGAAGTAGTTGAATTAATTATTCCTACCTTTTCTATTTCCCTTATCCAACCAATAGCAGAACCATCAAGTAAAGGGATCTCTCTACCTGTTATCTCAATATGTGCATGAGTTACCCCTGAACCAATTAAAGAAGCCAGCAAATGTTCAACAGTAGATATTTTCTTACCATTTAAATCAATTGTGGTGCACAAAGGAGAATTCCTTACCTGAGAAATATCAATAGAAAAGACTTTATTAGCTTCTTCTGAGAAAGAGAAATGAAATCCAGGAAATTCTATTGGCTTAATTATGACCGTACATTTTAGTCCCGAATGCAATCCAATACCATCTTTTTTAATTTCATTCCTTAGCGTCCAACCTTGTTCATAATCATCGGGAAAAGAAAACACTAGAATTTCCAACCAATGCCAATGTTATATCGCCAATTACCACTGAAATCCTGGCTTGCCGCCTCTATACGAATTGGGCCTACAGGGGTATTGACAACTGCTCCAGGGCCAACAGAAAAACCAGATCCAGGTTTCTCAAGAATTTTTCCAGGTTTCCCTGGAACATTTGATTGAGAGCCAAAATCAGATCCTGCGTCAAAAAAAAGTGCTCCTGAAACTAATCGCCAAATTGGAAATCTATACTCGGCTGAGGCCTCTCCATAATTCCTTGCGACACCTAAATCACAAGAGTTCCATCCTCTTACCGAACTAGTTCCACCCAAGCAAAAGGCTTCATATGGAGGAAGTTCACCAATAATTGTTCCCATTTTTGCTTGGAATCCTATTGATTGAGAACAATCTAATTTTTCGCCAGTTTTTGGACGGCAACTCTTATGAAACTTCAACCAATTAACAGGATAGAAACGTGAATAACTAACCCTGGATCTATTAAAAGTTGGTGAATCTTCTCCTAAGCTAATAAATTGTTCTGTCCCTAAATTTAAATAATCTCCAGAAGTTGGATTTCTTGCATTATCTAAATTGTTGTAAGTAACGGCACTTTTGAAACTAACAAGTGTATTTTCTGAAGAACAATTAAAAGCGACACATATAACTTCTTTCTCAGGGGCTTTACCGTCTTTTAAATTAGTTGACGCTACACCATAAGGTCTTTTTTCCCCTGCGTAGTCTATTGGCTTAATTCTCTGGAAATTCGCACCTAAAAGTACACTCCAAGGTACCTTTTTTAGAGGCTTGCCTCTATTTAAAGGTCTTGCAAAAGAGAATCCTCCGCCTGTTCGCTCTAAGACAATAGAGTCTCCTTCATAATCAAACCAACTGAACTGCGGAGCAGATGTCTTAGCAGAATCGATATCTTTATATGGTCCTGTTTCAATTAAAATATTATTATTATTTATATCTAAGCTTTGAGATTGATTTGTATCGTAACTTGTTAAAGAATCAGGAGCTTTATATCTATCTATAACTCCTCGAATACTGCCACCATCTTGACTTCTAAATTCTTGTGGAACTTCTCTACTTAAATACAATGAAGTCCTAAAAGATGTTCTATGCTTATCATTCTTAATCCAAGGATCATATAGAGATAGATTTAATAATGCTCCATATTCTCCATAAGTCAAATTCATATTTGATGACCAAGATCTTCCTGCAAGATTGGACTCTTGTAATCCTATTTGTCCAAAAACACCTTGGGCTCCACTATAGCCAAGTCCTCCAGTCAAAGAGCCAGTTCGTTGCTCAGTTATTCCTAATAAAATTATAATCTTTCCAGGTTGAGAATTAACTGGTTTGAGAGTTACCTTTACATCATTAAAAAGGGAAGTTGCGTATAATCTTTTTATATCTGATTCTAATTTAGACCTATTAAAAATATCTCCTGCCTTAGTAATTAATTCCCTTTGGATTACCCATTTCTTTGTTTTTCCTTTTATCATGTTACCCTTTTCATCTTCTACATTTCCATCTTCATCAATAAAATTAATCTCAATCCCAGCTATATAACCTTCTTGGATATTAAGTTGCACAATTCCATCATTCGTTACACGGCTTGGTCCAGATATCCTTGCTAATGAATAGCCATTTGAGTTATACCAATCCTTAATTTCTTTGATCCTTATCTGAAGAATATTTAGATTTAAGGTTTTACCATAATCATTATTAAAGATCTCATTTAACTTTTCATCTGATAGTTTTTTTTCAGCCGGTAGAATATTAACTTTATTTAATATAGGATTTGGTTCAACTTGAATCAAAAGTTGAACCCCAAAAGCACTCTGCAAAGATTCAATTCTTGCTCCTGAAAACAAACCTGATGAATAAATTCGATCTAAATCCTTTTTTACTTCTTCACTTGTAACTTTACTACCAGGTCTAATAAGCATTGCGTCATAAGCAACAACTTCTAAGCGTTCTTTATCAGGATGATTTTCAAGGCCCTCAAAAATTATCTCTGAAATCAATACTCTTTTTTCTTTGCTATTAGTATTTTCATCTTTTGGTTTCGTTTCATCAGCAATTAAAAAATCATCAAAACCAACATTAGATTTAGATTTAGATTTATTATCTTTTAATTGATGGGTAAATTGAGAATTTTCAATCTGTTTTTCTTCAAATAATAATTGATTTTCACTTGAAGGTATTATAGAAGCTTTAGTTTCTCCAAAAAGACTAATAAAAGGAAATGCAAAAGCAATGGCACATGCACTTTTATTTATTAATTCCTTATTAAAGCTGGCATTTCTTTTAAACATAGATTTCAAAGTAATTCAGTTAAACGAAGGAATTCCTTTCCAAGAATAATTTGATTAAGAAGCATTAGAGGAATCTTTTTCTATACGTTTCAAGATCTCCTCATAAGCATCTATCACTCCTCCAAGATCTTGCCGAAAGCGGTCTTTGTCAAGGATGCGCTCTTTAGGATCAGAATTTCTTTTATCCCAAAACCTACAGTTATCTGGACTTATTTCATCAGCTATCACAAGTTTTCCTAATGGATTAATCCCAAACTCCAATTTAAAGTCAACCAATAGTAGATCTAGTGAATCAAAATATTCTTTCAAAACTTTGTTTACACTCCTCGTGATTTGCTCAACCTCTTTCATTTGAGAATCGCTTATCAAATCAAGAAGCTTTAATCTATTTTCTGTAAGTATAGGGTCGCCTAATTCATCATCTTTATAATATAAATCCAATAATGGAGGAGTTAATATTGTTCCTTGATTAATTGGTGTTTCTCTACACAATGAACCTGTTGCAATATTTCGGATAACAACTTCTAGAGGTATTACTTCGATTTTATCAGCAATCATAAATGTTTCTGAATGAAGTTCTAAAAAGTGCGTGGGAATTCCATTCAGTTCAATCAATTCAAAAAGGGCAGCAGAAATTTTGCAATTCAAGCGTCCTTTCCCTTCGATCTCTGATCGTTTTTTTGCGTTAAAAGCTGTAGCATCATTTTTGAATTCTATTAAAACCCTATCTGGATTCTCACAGGCATAAACTCGTTTTGCCTTACCTTCATAAATTAGCGACCCTTTCATATGATTCATTAATGACTCTCACTCATATCGAGTTAGTATAAATAAAGAATGCTAAAATAATCACCTCAATCAAAACAAATTTATTTAAAAAACTAAAATTCAAACAACTCAATAATTTTTCAAACACAATGTATTAACTAATAATTAAAAGGTCACTAAAACTATTTTTACAATTAAGCAATAGAAAACCCATGACAAAGAATCAAAAGCCTAATGGATTAAGCGAATTAAAAAGAATATTAATAATCGGAAGTGGAGGAAGGGAAAACTCAATTGCGTGGGCTCTGTCAAGAAATCAATATATAGAACAAATATATGTTTGTCCTGGGAATGGTGGTACCGCCAACTTTGAAAAATGTATTTGTTTAAAACCTAATAAAGAAGGCCAAGAAACAATAATTTTTGAATGCCAAAGACTTCAGATTAATTTAGTAATTATTGGACCTGAAGTTCCCTTAGCTGAAGGTTTAGCAAATAAATTGCGCCAGGCAGGATTACTAGTTTTTGGTCCATGCAAAGAAGGTGCTCAATTGGAGGCAAGCAAGGACTGGGCTAAAACTCTTATGTTAGAAAACAATATTCCTACGGCTAATTACTGGTCTAGTCATTCTAAAGAAGAGGCATTAGAGATTCTTCACAAGGTCAATCAACCTCTGGTAATCAAAGCTGACGGTCTTGCGTCTGGAAAAGGTGTAATTGTTTGTGAAACAATTGAGCAATCTAAGGAGGCAATTCAAGAAGTATTTTCTGGAAGGTTTGGCTCTGCAGGTAATAAAGTAATTCTTGAAGAAAAAATTGAAGGTCCAGAAGTCTCTCTTTTTGCTCTTTGTGATGGCGAGAAATTAATTGTTCTTCCTCCTGCTCAGGATCACAAAAGATTGCTTGATGGAGACAAAGGTCCCAATACAGGTGGGATGGGAGCTTACGCACCCGCGCCTCTGGTTAACCAACAAGATCTAAAAGATTTAACTGAACTAATTCTTATCCCAACTTTAAAAGGTCTAAAAAGAAAAAAAATAAAATATATAGGCGTTATTTATGCAGGCTTAATGCTCACATCATCTGGACCAAAGGTTATTGAATTCAATTGCCGTTTTGGCGACCCAGAATGTCAAGCCTTAATGCCATTAATGGGAGAGGAATTTGCATCTGTACTTTTTGCTTGCGCTCGGGGAGAGCTAGAAAAGGCTCCAACGCTGACATTCAAAAATCAATGCAGTGTCTGTGTAGTTGCAGCATCTAAGGGATACCCAGACAGCCCTAAGGAAGGTGATCAAATAAGTTTAAAACTTGAATCAAACCCTTCACTCCAAGTCTTTCACGCAGGAACCACAATTGATGAGTTTCACAATATAATTACTTCGGGTGGAAGAGTTCTTTCAGTAGTAGCTCAAGGAGAAAGTTTCGATAAAGCTTTCGATCTGGCCTACGCAAGCCTAAAAAAAATTAAGTTTGATGGTATGCATTTTCGCAGGGATATTGGATATCAAATTAGAAATATTTCAACTTAAGCTTATCCGTAATGAATAATTCAAACAATGATTTTTCAGATGAATTAAGTTTCTTAGAGAAAATAGATTCATGGTGGTCTAGATTTAATTTAAGATCAAAATTATTAGCTTTTGGAACGTTAGTAGTTAGCTTCATAATGACACTTATTACTTTTTTTGCTTTGAGCAGCATACAAAAAGATGCAGGGATGAACGATACAAGATATGCAAGAGATTTAGGTTTATTACTATCAGGAAATGTTACTGAATTAGTAGCAAAGAATCAATCCAGAGAACTTTTTAATGTGGCTGAGAAATTTTGGCGTTCAAGCAGGAATTTAAGATACATTTTCTTTACTGACCCAGATGGCTTCGTAAAACTTGGCATCCCTGTAAGTGCTACAACCTCTGAACCTGAGGATGAAAGTGCTTTACAACTAACTAGAAAGTTACAACTACCTAATGAATTAAAAAAACAACCTCAATTCCCATTAGTCAGACAACATTCAACTCCGCAAGGTCAAGTAACTGATGTTTTTGTTCCCTTGCTTTGGAAGGGTGAATATCTTGGTACCTTAGCTCTAGGAGTAACACCCAACAAAAAAGCCCTTGCGACAGCAGCATTAACAAGACAAATTACTGTTGCTGTATTTATTTCTATTTGGGTTTTAGTAATAATTGGCGCAGTATTTAATGCTCTAACAATCACACGTCCAATTAGAGAATTAGTTATTGGAGTCAGAGAAATTGCAAAAGGCAATTTCAAATCAAGAGTAGATCTCCCTATGAGTGGAGAGCTTGGAGAACTCCTGAATGGGTTTAATGCAATGGCATCAAAGTTAGAAGACTACGATGCAGCAAATATTGAAGAATTAAAGGCTGCTCAAGTCAAACAGCAATCTTTAATAGCAACCATGGCTGATGGAGCTCTACTTTTGGACGAAAAAGCCAATATCGTCTTAGTAAATCCAACTGCCAGAAGACTTTTTCGCTGGGAAGGTAGAAATCTTGAAGGTCAAAAATTATTAAACCAACTTCCCGATTTACTTGTAAAAGAACTTGAAACTCCAATAACCTCACTGTTAAATAATTTTGGAGACAGTGATGACTTACGTTGTAATCTTGAAGAACCAACGAGAACAATTCGTATAGTTTTAAAGTCTGTCAGAGATACAACTGGTGAAAATATTAAAGGTATTGCTGTTACCATTCAAGATCTAACTAGGGAAGTTCAATTAAATGCTGCTCAGAAGAGATTTATCAGTAATGTTTCACACGAGTTAAGAACACCATTATTTAATATTAAGAGCTACGTTGAAACTTTATATGATTTAGGCGAGCAGCTTACAAAAGACGAACAAAAAGAATTTCTAGGGGTTGCAAATTCGGAAACAGATAGACTTACTCGCTTGGTCAATGATGTACTTGACCTATCTAAATTAGAATCTGGAAGAACGATTCAATTAGAGCCACTAAGTGTAAAAGAAGCTATGGAACAAACCCTAAGGAACTATAAACTTAATGCTGAAGAAAAAAATGTTAAATTAACAATAAATGTGGAAAATAATTTAGCATTTGTTTTAGGTAATTGGGATATGATTCTCCAGGTTTTAGACAACCTTGTGGGAAATGCACTTAAATTTAGTCAAAAAGGAGGAACAATAAATCTAAAAGCATATACATGGCCAGATATATGCGTTGCTTCTCCAGTTGATCTAGATAACAAAGCTCCACATTGCGAGATTTTGTCCCCAATGCCTAAAATCAGAATAGAGGTATCAGATACAGGTTGTGGCATATCTGAAATTGATCAACAAAGAATATTTGAACGTTTTTATAGAGTTGAAGATTCTGTGCATACAGAAGTAGGTACTGGATTGGGTCTTTCAATTGTTAAAGGTATTGTTGATAAACATGGAAGTGAAATCAGAATGGCTAGCGAACCAAATATTGGAACAACTTTTTGGTTTGAGCTTCCTCTTGAAGACTCTGATGAAGATCAATTATTACTAAAGTCTGCCAGAAAAAATTGGGAAATTGAAAATGAAAAGTCTCTAACTAAATAAAATTACTATTCATTTTGTTGAATGCTTTTAAATACTCCTGGCATCTGCTCATCGGGGTTAATACGATGAGGGGCCCCACTAAATATCTGCTCAAAATTAGAGAAAGAATCTTTAATCTCTGGGCCTTCATTCGTAATAATATATTCGCGTATTCTTTTATCATGCCATGATCCTCGCATCTTAAAAACGTTTATAGCTCTTGCCATTTCGCCTCTTATTTCAACATATTGCAATAGCAATATTGTATCAGTAATTGTTGATATGTGAGAATCAGTAATTGAGTGACTTCCCATGAATTCTTCAGCAGTATTAGTAAAAAACCCTGCTATTTCTTCCTGTTTTGCATAACCAGTCACCCCAATAACGAACTGTCTAAATGCATTCAAACTTACCCCTCTAGCCAATGCAGATAGAGAATCAATAGCCATTCTTGAGGGCTTATATTCACTAATCTCTGATTTGATAATTTGCAGATGGTCTTCCAAACCAGTTGATTCTGGATAAGCACAAATAATCTTCAGCAAGCCCTCTGCTTCCATTTTTTCAAAATCAATCCCCCAGCTCGTAGCATTACGAAGAAGTTGAGCTCTTGATTCTTCGTAAGCAAAAAGGATTGTTCTTTCTTTATTTAAATAAGCATCTTCAACAAACTTAGAAACCAGCATTGTTTTTCCAGTACCAGTTGCACCAGTTGCGAGAATTATTGAATCTTGAAAATATCCTCCTCCACACATTTCATCCAAATCTGGCACCCCAGAACTTATTCGAATATTTGATGATCTCTGAGTCAACCTCATTGCACCCAAAGGAAATGCAACTATTCCTTCGCCTCCCATCGTAAATGGAAATTCACCCTTCATATGAGTAGTTCCTCTTAATTTTAAAATTTCTACGGTTCTTCTCCTCTTTTCAGCTTCTAAAACATTCCTCAAAATAACAACGTTATCAGAAACAAATTCTTCAACTCCATATCTAGCAATTGGGCCATATTCATCAATTCTTTCAGTTGTCATTACTGTCGTAACTCCTATTTCTTTAAGTCTTGCTATTAGTCGAAAGATCTCTCTTCTCACAACATAAATAGCATCATATTGTTGAAAAACTGCTGTCATTGAATCTATAGCTACTCTTTTAGCTTTAAACTTTCTAATCGCATAACTAATCCTCTCAATTAATCCTGACAAATCAAAACTTCCAGCGACATCTTGTCCATCAGGATCTGGCGATGCATCTAAAATAAAAAGTTTATTTTGATCAATTAATCCTTGCAAATCCCAACCAAAGCTTGCAGCATTTCGAATGATATCTAATGGGGATTCTTCAAAAGTAACAAAGACCCCAGGTTCATCAAAATTACATATTCCATGATGAAGATATTGTAGAGAAAAAACTGTTTTACCTGTACCAGAGGTTCCGCTAACAAGGGTGCTTCGCGCATTAGGTAACCCACCATGACAAATATCATCAAAGCCCTCAATTCCAGTGGGGAGTTTTTGAACTTGCATTGTTTCTCGAATCTTTTTAATTAAAGAACGCTAAAAGTTCTTACATATAAAACATAATAAAAAATAGTCAGAATCTCCTAGTTATCGGTTCGACTTAAGGATTCATTTACTTCTTGTCTGAATAATTCATTTATTTATCGGAGGAATAAAACATTTCTTGGTCGGATAATTCATCATACAAAAGGTCCAAGCCTATCAAAACCTTCTCTCTATCAGAAAGATCACCAATTATTCTTCGAACAGGGGGAGGTAAAATCTTTGCCAAAGTGGGAGTAGCAAGTATTTTATCTTCTTCGGCTAATTGAGGACTTTTTAAAACATCAATAACTTTAAGAGCATAGACACCTTTAAATTCACTTTCCAGGATTTCTCTCAATGTATTCAAAGCTCTCATTGAGTTCGGCGTATTCCCAGCTACATAAAGCTTGAGAATATATGTCTTCCTTGCATTCATTTGAAACCTCCCAAAGATCCACAGAAAAATTTGCCCTTATTAAATCTTGACTAAGTAACCAACAAAAAGCCAAAATGTTAGTTTGTTTTTCGATTACGATTAGGGCTTAATCGATTTTTATCAGAAAAAGGATTAAAAAACTTTTTTAAATATTTTCGAGCCTTAACGTGTCACCAATAATCATGGCTGATAAAAAATCATCTCCCAAAAAAGAAAATCCACAAGAAGAAACTTATGCCATAGTTGAAGCCTCTGGAAAACAATTTTGGCTTCAATCTAATCGCTACTACGATTTAGATCGATGTCATGCAGAAGTCAATGATGTTTTGACTATTGAGAAGGTACTTCTAGTTAATGATGGAAAAGATTTAAAACTTGGGAAACCTTATGTGAAAGATGCGAAAGTAGAAATCAAAGTCTTAGAACATAGAAGAGGCCCCAAAATAATTGTCTATAAAATGCGACCCAAGAAAAAGACAAGGCGCAAAAATGGACATCGTCAAGAGCTTACAAGAGTTTTGGTTCAATCCATATCAATTGGATCAAAAACAAAAAAAGCAAAAGAAACTAAAGATCCCAAACCCACTACTAGTAAAGTAGAATCATAACAAGTTAATAAATTGGCTTACATAACCCATGGCTCATAAAAAAGGTACTGGTTCAACTAGAAATGGAAGAGATTCAAACTCCAAAAGACTTGGTGTTAAAGCTTATGGCGGAGAGAAGGTAACTGCGGGTTCCATTCTTATTCGCCAAAGAGGAACATCTATTCTTCCAGGAATTAATGTAGGCAGGGGCAAAGATGATACTCTTTTTGCTTTAACTGATGGTTCTGTTCAATTTGAAAGTATTCGCAGAGGTCTCAGAAATAGAAAAAGAATTAATATATCAACCTCAACTGCAGTTTGACTCATATTTTCAATGGTTTATAAACTCTAGTAGTAATTAAAAATGGGTGAAAAACTTCTATAAAATTAAATTGTAAAGTAGAAAAGAATTTTTCTATCATATCTTGGTCATCAAAATGAAAAGGATATTCTCCATTTTGACCTTTGTAAAAATACCAATTCAATAGAGCTATCCCCTCGGGCGAAAGCTTTTTCAAAAATATCTCTAGCTGACTTGATGGATCAGGAAGATGCTCGAGCACATCCAGGCAAATAACAGAATCAAATATCACATCAGATGTGCTCTCTAAGTCTCTATGAACCGAAATCTGATCTTCAATACCTAATTGCTTTGCTCTTTGAGCGACAAAACTTCTATTTTGAGGATTAAGATCAACAAAAAAAACATGTTCAACATCTCTTAAAGATGAAGCGGCTAAAGCGTGCGTACCAATACCTCCACCAAAATCTAAAACTTTTCCATAAGCAAATTTTTGTTGTAGTCGAAGCGTATCAGCGATGTAATTAGAACTATTTAAATGCCATGATGCTAGATCTATTAAATGAGCATCTCCAACTTTCTCTTCATAAAAATCGCCTGCATCATTTTGAGTAAAAGCTCCTGGATGAAGGGCTGCTAAATCATCTACACCATTTAGCAATCTTTTATCTAGTTGCTCATTATCAATATTAAGAAAATTTATAAGATGATTTTTTAAATTAAAGCCATCTTTTAGGAAGCTAGAAACACTTAGATCTATATTGCTCATATCATTTGGCTCACTGAACTCACTGAGTTATAACTTTAAATGTTCAGGGTTACTTGAACAATCTTTTATATGAGCTTCAATCTACAATAATAGTTTTGGAAAAGCCTTTTGGATTTGTTGTCATTGATAAGCCTGCAGGGCTTACCTCTCATGATTGCGTAAATAGACTTCGAAAAGTATTTGGAATCAAAAAAATTGGGCATGGAGGGACACTTGATCCCTCAGTAACGGGAGTCCTCCCCATAGCAATAGGTAATGCAACTAGATTAATCCCTTATTTGCAAGGTTCTAAAGCTTACAAAGGAATAATCCAACTAGGTTCGTCTACCAATACTGATGATATGCAAGGAGAAGTTATAAAATCAAAAAATTGGCCACTAATTAGTAAGAATAATTTAAATAATCTACTAGACAATTTTAGAGGTGAAATACTACAAAGGCCTCCTATGTTTTCTAGTGTTCACTTTCAAGGAGAAAGAGCATATAAGAAAGCAAGAAGAGGAGAAAAATTTGATTTAACCCCAAAGAAAATTACAATAAACAAATTAAATTTAATAAGTTGGTCACAAAACGAAGGTGAGTTGTTAATTGAAGTTGACTGCTCAACGGGGACATATATTAGATCTTTAGCAAGAGATATTGGGGATAAAATTGGATGTGGTGGTTACTTAAAAAGTTTAAGACGAATAAAAGCATATAGTTTTTATGAAAATCATTTAATTTCACTTCCTAAGAGATTAGAATTTTACCCTGAAGAAAATAAACCTACAATTATCAATCCAAACAAATTTTTTGAGCATCTTACTTCTTTTAAATTAAGTTCTAAAGAAGAGATCCTCAATTGGAGAACAGGAAGAGAAATAAACATTCAGAATAATATTGAACGTTTAAAGTTAGCAAGAAAGGATGACAACGAAGAAAATAGATCTGACAATAGAAAGGTATTAGTATTTGATGAGGATAAAAATATCGTAGGTATAGCAGATTTAGAAGAAGACATTAAAATCAAACCCAAAGTTGTTTTTAATGCAATTTGATAAAAAATAATTTCATAAATACTGGTAATAAAATCTTTAGATAATTAAATGTTATTATAAATATTTTTTATTTGTACCCCAGTATAATAATGTTTAAGAATCTTACGAAAACTTGCTCCTTTTTCTGCCATTGCCTTAGCTCCCCATTGACTCATACCAACTCCATGTCCAGCTCCATATCCTTTCACAAATAGGAAATAATCATTTGCAATTATTGGCAGTGGATAGGGTGCTAAATTAAAATTATTTTTATTATTATAATTATTTTTCTTCTTCAATTGCTCATCTTGTTTGATTTGATTAAATTTAAAATCTACCTCAAATTTATTACTAAGTAATTTTAATTTTTTTCTTAAACTTTTGCCTGAAATAGTTTTATTACCACTTGGTCCATGAACTCTAGCCGTCAAAACTCTATCACTATTACTTTTTTTTATAATCTGTATACTATTTAGTCCACCTAAATCATAAAAAATCTTATCTAATTCTGAAGACTTAATTTTTTTTGACCATCTATATTTTGTACTATTTTGATCATAATCAACAACACTTCTTAAGTAAGGCAATTGATACTTCCAGACTTGACCACTATTTTCAGTCCTACCACCCGAACTACTATGAAAAACTGCCTCTATAAGTTTATTTCCATGAAAAATAGCAAGTGAATTTGTACTTTTAACAGCCCTATTTGTTGTTTCTGTCTCAGCTTCAAGTCCTAAATAAACTTGACTAGCTTGTGTTGAATGAATATCAAATAATTCGTGCTTCCCTAAAAGTTTTAAAGCATATGTTCTAGCTGCTATTGCTTGAGCTTGTAGTGCTGCAAGTGGAAATTCTTTAGGCATCTCACTACCTACAACACTCTTTAAATATTTTTCTAGTTTTAAATAATTTATTATTTGCAACTTCTGTTCATTTAATGAAACTCTTAATTCACCCGCATATCTTCTATTTGCATGCCAAATTCCACGTTTATCATTATTTTTAATAATTAAATTAAAGTTCTTAGGTAATTCCAACCATGAATTCAAGTTGTTATTAATAGAGTATTTAGCATTACCATTGCTATAGACGATATCTATAGATTTAATACTTCTTTGTCTAGCAGGTATCCCTTTAACAAAAATAGATTTGAGGCCATCAGCTCTAAACCTTGCCTTAGTTTTATTGCCAATCAAGACTCGCATTACTGGCTCTTTGGCCGCAGTTGCCTTTAATGGAGTTATTAAAAATATAGCTACAAAGACTATGGTCCATCCCGACTTAGTTATAAATGATGCGCTCACAATAAAAATTGGATTTAGGTACTAATTCTGCCTATAAGAGAGAAGATCTACCAGTGGTCAAAACTATGAATGGCACCGAGTATTAAGAGGAGAAAACTTGCAAGTAACTTTTTTAGGAACAAGCTCAGGGGTTCCAACTCTTACTAGAAACGTATCAGCAATGGTACTAAAGCCACCACAAAGATCAGATTTGTGGTTGTTCGATTGTGGCGAAGGTACTCAGCATCAGTTCATTAGAAGCAATTTAAAGTTATCTCAAATAAAAAAAATATTCATAACGCATATGCATGGGGATCATATTTATGGATTGCCTGGTCTTCTAGCAAGTATTGGATTAGCAGGAAGTAGTTCTGGCATTGAACTTTATGGACCAGAACCTCTTGAAAATTATATTGATGCTTGCTTGTATAACAGTTCAAGCAGATTGGCTTACCCTTTAAAGTTCCATAAGGTTGAAAATGCTGCTATAAAAAAAGCAATTTTATTTGAAGATTCCGAGCTAGAAGTCAAAGCTGCTCCACTCAAGCATCGAATCCCTTCTTTTGCTTACAGAGTTAATCAAAAATCTAGACCAGGCAGATTCGATATTGAAAAAGCAAAATCACAAAGAATACCTCCTGGCCCCGTATATGCAGCATTACAAAGAGGAGAAGAAGTGCAGTTAGATGATGGAAGAATTTTTTCTGGAAAAGAATTCTGCGGTCCAATTAGGCCTGGGATCAGCATGGTTTACTGCACGGATACTGTTTATACAGAATCTGCAGTTGAAATTTCACAAAAAGCAGATCTATTGATTCATGAAGCTACATATGCTTATCAAGAAACCGAGATGGCCTATCAACGCGGTCATTCAACTGCAACCATGGCAGCCCAAATTGCAGCAAAAGCAAACGTAAATCAATTAATTTTGACTCATTTGAGTCCGAGATATACCCCTGCGAATGAAACAAGTCCTAATGATTTGCTTAATGAAGCAAAAGCAATTTTTCCAAATACCCAGTTAGCGAAAGACTTTTTACAAATCGACCTAAAAAAACGCTGCAACAGTTCTTGATCCCTTTGCCTATGAAATGCCACTACATGAAACAATGGTCGAGTTTGGTGCTTCCGTCAATCGCTGGCGTTATTAATGGACTCTCTTATTTCTTCTCTTAAACGGTCCCTTACAAGACTCTTTGTTTTGATACCTGTGCTTGTAAGTCTCAGTATTAGTCCTCTTTCTGTAAGTGCCCTGTATCCCAGCGACCCTTCTTCAGTAGAGTCCTTAGATACAAGCTTGGCTGGTCAGGACTTACAAAATACAGAGTATGTAAAATACGACTTATCAGGAAAAGATCTTGGTGGGGCGAATTTCACTGGGGCTTATTTCAGTGTCTCAAGCTTGAAAGGCTCTGATCTAACAGGAGCAAACATGACCAATGTTATTGCTTATGCAACAAGGTTTGATAATGCAAACCTTACCAATGTCAATCTCACAGGTGCAGAACTACTAAAAAGCATTTTTGATGGTGCAACCATTGATGGTGCTGACTTTACTGATGCTGTATTAGATAGAAGTCAACAAAAAAAACTATGCAAAGTTGCTACTGGTAATACAGCCGATAGTCTTGGTTGTAGCACTACAGCTGCTGGATATGTTCCTGCAACCAAAGGTCAAGGTTTCAATCCAGGTACATAAATTTATCTAAAATTTATCAACCAAATAAAAACGGGCCTAGAGCCCTTTTTTTATTGGTTGATTTAAGATCCTAACTTTTATCACTTTGTGATAAGAAAGAAAGCCGCTGCAGCTCCTCCGACTGCAAACATTGGCAACCCAACAAGCAAATGTGAGGTGCCAAAGCCAAAGCCTTTTTGGCGCAATATAAAATAGCCAACCCCTGCCGCTCCAGCTGCCAAAGGAATAGCAGCAGTAGCCGCAGAAGCAACAGCGTGATAGTCGAAGTTCATCCCTGTGTTGAAATTTATTTACTTATAATTATCCTTCGAAAACTTAAAATTGAATGAACTTATGCGTGAAATGCTTCATATCTTCATCACTTTAAATCCAAAAAAAAATCATTCAACTGAATAAAAGTCTGGAGAGAAGACTAATTTGAGTTTATGTCAATTGGGGTGAAATATTTGAGCTATCTCTAGAACGAGGATGTTTGCTGTACCACCATTCCTGTAAATCTGAATCTAGGCGTCGAGAAAATAAAGTCAAAATGGTTT
Organism: Prochlorococcus sp. AG-402-K14; assembly: GCA_003216815.1. Taxonomy (GTDB): domain Bacteria; phylum Cyanobacteriota; class Cyanobacteriia; order PCC-6307; family Cyanobiaceae; genus Prochlorococcus_B. The sequence continues at coordinate 94,187 of QCIG01000004.1, forward strand.
TCGTTGGCTTCACTCCTGGTTGAATAATCTCAACAGAATATGATGGACATTTCTGAGCTGCTATATCTGCTACCAATCTTTTCCCTATTCTTCTCCAGCTAGGCTCTTTACTGCGCCATGAGAGCCTGCAACAAGGCCATGGCAACTCCTCGCGGTCATATAAACGGCAACAAGGACCTATAACCCTAAAACTGAATTGACCCCCAACACTTGAATGAATAGAGCCATGATCCATAAGACTTTGAACTCCCTCTTTTGGCAAAACTTCTGAAATCAATTAATTCTTAAATAATTTTTCTTGCGCCCGTAAGAACACAACCCAGAGGTTGGCGAAGAAGAAGATCTTTGGCAAG